>NZ_CP044524.1:0-300000 GCF_008831545.1 Halorussus halophilus | reverse complement strand
CGGGGAAGGCGTGGCGGATGGAGGCGAAGAGATGGCAGACGGCGGAACCGTCACAGCCAGCCATGACCACGACGACGACCACGTCAGCCACGCCAGCATCTGGCCGTTCGTAATCGGTGTCGGGTCGTTCTTCGTGTTCCTCGGTCTCTCCGGGATACAAGAGGGTGGCTTCGTCCCCGGACTGGAAGGCGGGTTCTACCTCGGTTCCGCGCTCGTCGGCGGCGTCGTCGGCGGTGGCGGACTCGTGGCGATGGCCCACGAGGAGTTCTACGGCCCGACGGGACCGTTCGGCGAGAGTTGGCCGTTCTCCGGCGTCGAGAACACGAAGCTCGGCATGTGGATATTCCTCGCCTCCGACGTGGTGTTGTTCGGTGCGTTCATCGGTTCGTACGCCTTCATCCGAGTCGCGGAGGGCTGGACCAACTGGCACCACCTGATTCCGGCGGCACACGTCCCACTGCCGGGACTCATCAACACCTACATCCTCCTGACGAGCAGTTTCAGCGTCGTCCTCGCGCTGGTGGCCTGCGAGCGCAACAGCAGGTGGGGATTGATAGCCTCGCTGGTCACGACGTTCGTCCTCGGCGTCGCGTTCCTCGTCAACAAGGGCTTGGAGTGGCTGCACCTCTTCCACGTCAACAGCGAGGCGTTCCCGCAGGGCTGGGACTTCACCACGAACGTCGCGTCCTCGACGTTCTACCTGACAACCGGCTTGCACGGCCTGCACGTGACGGCGGGGCTACTCGTCACGCTGTATCTCATCTGGCGCGCGTGGAACGGCGCGTATCTGGACGACGACAGACCGGTGGAGTACTTCGGCCTCTACTGGCACTTCGTGGACATCGTCTGGCTGTTCCTCTTCCCGCTGTTCTACATCCTGTAGGAGGTACAAAGTATGTCAAAATTGAAACTGTACACTGCGATTTACGTCGTGCTGTTCGTGTTCGCAACCGCCCAGTTCTTCGTCGAACAGGCGGGGATGGCCTACTGGCTCGCCTTCGCCGTCATCATGGTGCTGTCGGCGGTGAAAGCGTTGTTGGTGGCGGGCTACTACCAGCACCTCGTCTGGGAACCGCGCTCGATCTCGTTCGTGATGGGCGTCGGACTGTTGGCGGCGTTGGCGCTGACGCTGGCGGCGGCGTACTCGATACTGTAGCGAACGGAGCGAACCTTTCTTATTATATTATCGACAAGAAGGGATAATGACCGGCGAGGACCATGTCGCCTCGAAACTTGCTGAGTTTCGAGACCGCTACGACGAGTTCGAAGTGACCACTCGCGAGGGGTCGATTCCGACCGAAGAGTTCGAAACAAGGACCGAGAAGGTGCGCGCTCGGAGTCCGTTCAACGCCCGCGTCTTGGTCGAACGAGACGGTGAGGTACTGCTCGTTCGGGACCACGACTGGCCGGGTTTTTGGGTAGAACCGGGCGGAACCGTCGAGTCCGGCGAGGCCATCGAGCAAGCCACTCGCAGAGAGATCACCGAGGAGACCGGCATCGAGTGCCGACTGACCGACCTTCGGGGGGTCGTCCACTTCGTCGGCCACGACGAAGCCGACGAGACGAAGGAGGTCCACCTGTTGCAAGCGTTCTACTGGGCAGAACACGAGAGGGGAGATCTCGACGTGCAGGAGGAAGAAATCGTGGAGGGACGATGGTGGCAGACACTTCCCGAGGAGTTTCACTCGAATCTAGGCGTGCCGGACGGGAGGTTCGAAGTTAGTTGAGGAGTGAGAAAGCATTTATCAGAGACTCACCAACTCCCGCGTGTCCCCTCCCTGAACTATGAAACGCAGAACCCTCCTCGCAGGCGGTTCGGTCGCTCTCCTCGGCGGTGTCGCAGGGGCAGTCGTTGGTTTCGAGCCACCCTCCTCGGGAGACGAACCACGCGCGGCCTACCAAGACGAAGGAGAAATCGTCTACGACCACGACGACTTGGAACTCCGATTCGAAGCGGAGTCGGTCCACCTCGGAGACACCATCGCCTTCGAGGTCACCAACACGGGCGATTCGAAGGTCAGCCTCGGCTGTCACAACCCGTGGGCGCTACAGCGATACGCAGACGGCGAGTGGCGGCACGTAACGTGGACCGGAAGCCGCTACTACCAAATGTGCGCGACAGAACTCCCAGCAGGCGAGTCCATCACGGAGCGCGTCACGTTCTCCGAATCGAGCCTCGAAAATCAGGCGAGCGAAGTCCACGGTGAACTCCAGTCCGGCCAGTACCGGTTCGTGCTACTCGGGAGCGCACCCTTCGTAGCTGTCGGGTTCCCTATTCGGAGTGCCGAATAACTAGCCCTCGGCGAACTCACAGCTATTCTGTTCGACGACTCCGGCTAACCGCACTGCATTCGCAGTCAGTAGTCCCACAGCACCCATCAGGAACACCGACCCCACAGGGGAAGCAGGGTCCACGAACGCCCAATAGAGCGGCACCGTAGACGCGCCGAGGGCCGCGCTGGCGATTCCGTAGGCCGCTGGCGCACAGCAACAGCAGGCCGTCGCGCCGCTGGTCGCCAGCGCACCGGTGATACCCCACGAGTTCGACTGCTGGGTGTCCGACTGGGCAGTGGACGAGGCCACGCCAAGCACGGCGTTCACACCGACGAGCGAAGCCAGCAACCCAGCAACCAGCGCGGTCCCGAGCGAAATCGCGGCGAACACCGGCACCGCAGGAACGAACACCTCGACGGCGGGCCACATCACCAGCGGGTTCGCGAAGGCGGTGAAAACCACGACCGATTCGTCCGGAAGCCCCGACGTCTCCGGAGCGAACGAGAGCAGGCCCGAGGAGACGAGGAAGAAGGGGACGAAGCCGAGCGCGACGGCGACACCGACAAGTCGCTCGCGAGGACCTGTACCGGCGAGTGCAGGCCGAACGTCCCGCCAGAGGACAGTTGCGACCAGCGTCGGGACGAGGAGGGCGAGCAAGTAGCCCAGCGGATTCCAGAGCGCTCCCCGAGCGAACAGTGCCGGGTAGGCGACCCAGAGACCAGAGCAGACCCCGAGCGCGACGTACGTCGGGCGATTGGTCCAGCGCCGGAACGCGAGCAGGAGGGTTCCGACTATCAGAGCAGTGCCAAGCGCGAGCGTCAACACCGGGTACCACTGGCGCGAGAGCGGCGTCGAGGTCAGTGGTTCGACCTGTGACTCTACAAGTCCAATCGCTCCGACGGTTGCGAAGGCGAGACCACCGAGTGTCGAAGCGAGCGTGAGAGAGCGGGCAGTCTGCCTCGCCGTTCGCGCGTACAGGTGCGAACTCCCGACGGCGACACCGAGACCGAGGACGACGAGCGCGAGAAGTGTCGCGTGCGAAACGTCGCCGTGAGCGGTGCCGTCGTGGGCACTCGCAGTCGCGGCGAACGTCGAGACGCCGAGGACGACCACGAGAAGCGATTTGGTAGTCGGTTCTCCAAGTCTCATTTTCTCACACCTGTGCCATCGAGACGGCGAGGTAGGCCATGAAGAAAAACGCGTAGAGACCCACGAGTGCGGCGACAATCTTCAGGTGGTAGATGAACAGCGCGTCGGCTTCCGCCTCCCGAGCGTCCTCGTAGGCCTCCTGTTCGGCGTCGGTCCACGAATCGGCGTGGTCGTCGCCGAGGTGAAGCGCGAGAAACCGCTCGGTGCGAAACGGTCGGTGACAGTACGGACAGCGCGCTGGCGAGTCGTCGTCTGGAACGATTAGCTCCGTCTCTGGAACGGCTTTCGTCGCCATCTCAACCCCCCGTCACGAGCGTGAGGACGACCGCGCCGAGGAACAGCATTCCGAGCGTCCAGACGCCCGCGAGCGCGGCCTGCGCGCTTCCGAGGCCCCGGACCCGGACAGAGTGGTAGACGCCCCAGAGTAGATAGCCGGTGATGAGCAGTGCGAAGACGGCCGAGAAGAGGACCACCGGACTCGCGGCGAGCGAAGACCCGACGTCGCTTACCAGCAATATCGCGCCGCCTCCGGCGACGAACGTGACGAGCAGGAATCCGACTATCCACGTCGTCGGCATCTTGGCCGTGCGGACGGCTCTCGACTCAGTTCCGTCGGGCGAGACGGTCGCCGGGAGTGCGTACTGTTCCCAGTTTCGAACTCGCGCGACCACGAGCCAGACGCCTAACAGGACGACGCCCATCACGACCGTGCTGACGAGGTACGGCAGTGCTGCCATCTGTAACCACTTCGAATAGTGTTAGAGAGTAACAAACATAAAGATTGGCGCGGATGGCGACCCCTACTATGTAAATCGGTAGCATGGCTCAAACAACTTTAATATATGGGCCGTCAAAGCCGTAGATACGTCAACGGCGCGGCAGTACGCCGCGCCCGAGATACCACCTATGACCCACCTCAAATACAGACTGACCGCGCTCGCCTTCGGCGATAGCGGCAGCTCTGGCACTCCGGCACTCGCCAAGCGGGCCGGACAGGTGGGCGACGTGGGCAATATGTATTGCCCCATTTGGACCACCCCGACCGCGTAAGGCGTCGCCGGACGCCGGGATGGTTCGCTTCTCCGACATTCACGTCGAGAAGCGGACAGCGTGCGTCGGTCGGGGTGAGTCAGCTCACTCTCCTACCGTCGCGCGTAACCCGGTAGCCGCGTTGTCGTCCCGTGGTTCGGAATCGAGCGATCAGACACATCTCCGCTCCCGGTAGTCCCGCGTGTCGCGGGTCAGGGTTCGTCGCCCGACGGGAGCTACCCCGAACGAAAGCCATGACGCAACCTACCATCGACGCGACAGCAGACCTCGAACTACACGTGCCCCGCGGCGGCGACGGCAGTCTCCAGGACGGCATCACGACCGTTCTCTGCCGCAGCGCCGCGGTCGATAGAACCGAAATCGTCGAAATCACCGGCGTGACGCCGACGCTCAACGACCTGCGCGTCACCGTCTCGGTTCGCCTCTACGTCCACGCCGACGAGGCGGACGACGAAGACGACGCCGTTCGTTCGGCCGTCGTCGACCAGTTCGGCGTCCAATCGGTCGAAGCGTGCGAGGTTCATGGAGTGCTAGCGGAATGAACCTCGCAGAACGCGAGCGGGGAGTACGGTGTTCCTCCGGAACACCGAGGCCCGAAGGGCCGATAGGACCCGTGAGCAGCGAAGTTCAGGGAGTGATCGAGGCGTGAACGTAGTGAACGCCTCGGAAAGCCGAGCGGCGAAACCGCGAGGTATAGCAGAATGAACCTCGCACGCCACTCGGGACCCGAGCGAAGCGAGGGTCTCGACGACGCGGACGACGAGCAGAGCGAGTCGTCCGGTGAAACCGCCGACTGACGAACGCCGAATCCCCGACACCACGAACCCATGCGAAATCGACTCTCCACGCCGTCTCTCCGAGAGATGGCACCGACCCGACGAACCGCACACAGACGAACAGTACGGGTGCTGAATCGCACCCTCGCGAGCGCCGTCGTCGCGGCTTTCACCGCGGTTGCGGTACTCTTCGGCACCCTCCTCGTCGCGGCCAGCATCGCGGCCCTCCTCTCGCTGTTGCCCGCCCACCCGCTGACGCTCGTCGTGGCGTTCGCAGTCACGACGGTATCCCTCCACGCACTCCCGCTGGCCGCACTCCAGGCCGTGCGCGTCGCCAGCACGTGGTGACGCCACTCGGCGACGGCTTAACGAATCTCCGATTTCCGGGCGAACCGCCCAACAGACACAGCCTACGACCGCTGTAGGCTGTCCATACACCCCACGCAGGCCGCCCGTACGTCGTTCGCAGGCCCGGCATAACAATGGAAGGGCCGACCCAGTGCGTTATCGTAACATGGACGTACTGAAAGACATCACCGACGGACTGCAGGGGACTGGACAGAACCGACGCTCCGGATACGAGCAGGGACCCGACCACGAACAGGAAGGCGACACGAAACGGTCGAATTCCGGCACGTCGGCGTTCGAGAGTATCGACGACGCCGACGACGAACATCTTTGTGCGTTCTGCCAGACGGCGTTCGACGCCGAGAGAGGATCCTGTCCCGACTGTGGAGCCGAAATCGTACTGCGAGGCCGACGATAGTCACCCGATCCGCTTTCTCTGACCCATTCGTACGCACCTCGACCGTTGACCTTCGAGACCAGCAACGCAGCCTACTGGGGTCGAAACCGGCAATTACGATTCCAACATGTCTGCAAACGTAGCTACACTTTTACGCCGCCGTGTCTCGTGGCACTGTACAATGACCCGCCGGTGGACGCGCCGAAAGTTTCTCGCAACGGGAACTACGATAGGACTGGCGAGTGTCGGTGGCTGTACAGCCCCGATCGGCCAACGAAACAGACAGGAGGTGCAGGGAAATCAATCTGGACGAACCAACGGTCCGCAGTCACCCAACGGCGGGAGCGGGACGACCGCCGAGGAGATGGCACAGAAGAACCTCGACCCGGTGGACGTTCGTGGCGCGCTCTACGTGCCCGCGCGGGCGTGGAACACGTTCCAGATGTGGCACGACTACGACGAGTCCATCATCGAGCGCGACTTGGGATACGCGAATCAAGTCGAACTCAACGCTATCCGGACGTGGGTGAGTTACGAGCAGTGGATGGAAGACCAGGACGCGCTGGAACAGCGCATCGATCACTTCCTGACGGCCGCGGAGGACCGCGGAATTCGCGTCCTGTTCGGCCTGTTCGAGAGCGTGGGCAAGGAACCGACCGAAGACAACCTCCACGCGACGGACCCGTTGACAGCGCCGCCAGTGCAGTCGCCAGCGAGCGGCGTCATCCAGAACGAGGACAAGTGGGACGAACCGCGCGAGTACGTTCGGTGGTTCATGGACCGCTACCGGGACGACGACCGCGTGATGGCCATCGAGGCGATGAACGAACCCGGTTGGCTCCAGAACATGAAGCACTTCACCGAGGGAATGTTCCAGACGATGGCAGAGGAACGCGGGTCGGTTCCCCTCACTGTGGGTTCGACCAGCCTCGCGAACAACGCCGACTACGTCGATTGGGGGAGCGACGTACTGCAGTTCCACTACAACTACCCGAGCGACCAGCAAATCTACCACGACCTCTTGCCGGACGCCAACCAACTCGGGAAGGACCTCGACATGCCTGTCTGGCTCACCGAGTGGCAGCGCGTCGCCAACTTCGGGTGGGGCAGTTCGAAGACCGTGGACCAGTGGCAACCGAAGTACCGCTCACTCGCGCCTGTCATCCACGAACACGGCGTCGGCAACTTCTTCTGGTCACTGATGGTGAAACCGGCCTACGTCCGGTACATGCGCAAGCGCGGCATCATCAACGGCCTGTTCCACGAGGACGGCGCGGTCTGGCACAAAGAGGACGCCAAAGCCATCAAGGCGATGTCGGGCAAATCAGCCACCGTCGAGATGGAAGAGCGCCAGCAGTGGCCCGACTGGGCGTCGAAGGTCAAAGAGCACGCGTTCGGCAATTAATAGAGTTCGCCACCGGGCGGCACGTCTTCGTCAGGTCCCACCAGCACGGGATGGTCGTCTTCGTCGGGGACGCCGACGGTCAGCACTTCCGATTCGTAGCCAGCGATAGAGACCGTCCCGAGGTTCGTCGCGCAGAGGACCTGCCGACCCACGAGGTCTTCGGGGTCGTAGTTGTAGCCGGTCTGAGCGGCAGACTGGACTTCTTCGTCGCCCAAATCGATGCGGAGTTTCGCCATCTCGGGTTTGTTCGTCTCTGGGAACGCTTCGGCGGCCAGCACTTCGCCGATGCGGAACGTGGTGTCGAAGAGGTCGGTCACGGGAGAGGATAGCATGGAGGGCGATAAAATTCTTGCTACGAGTCGGTACGCGAAGTGCGACACACGTCACGTTCCGAGTGTCTTCTCCATCTTCACCACCGCGAGTTCGACCTGTTCCTCCTCGTAGCGCATCGCTATCGTCGCGTTCTCCGTCGTTCTATAGCCCGTTCGTTCGTAGAACCAGACCGCGTTGAGAGAGGCCCACAGTTCGAGGGTGTCGATTCCCTGCCCGAGCGCGTACCCCTCTAGGTGTGCGAGCAGCGTCGAGCCGACTCCCCGTCCTGCTACCGAGGGACGGACGTACACCGCCCGAACTTCCTCGTTCGCTGGAACGAGGTGCCCGTATCCGACGACGGTGTCGTCTGCTTCGGCGACGACAAGGTGGTGGTCGTCGGCTTCGAGCGGGTAGTTCTCGATTCCATCCTCCTTGTTTGCCCACGCCGCGACCTGCTTGTCGTCGTACGCTTCCGGGCCGAACTCGCGGATAGAGTCCACGTGGAGGTCGAGAATAGCGGGCGCGTCGTCGGGCGTTGCGACACGGACCTGCGTCAATTGCGCTCGATTCGTCGTTCGTGAGGCGGGACTATCAAGAGACTGGTCGGCATCAACGGTTAACTTGCGGCCTGCCGACTACAGGTTGCATGACGACGCCAGCGACTATCGGGTTCGCGTTCGCGCTCGTCTTAGCGGTCGTTCACGTCGCCGTCGGTCGAATCACGGCAGACGGTGGCCCCCGCCGAAGAGAGGCGCTCTCGTTCGCGGGCGGAACCACCGTCGCGTACGTCTTCGTCCTCATCCTCCCGGAAGTGAACGAGGCGGTGCTTCGAGTCGTCGAAAGTCAAAACGGTGGCTGGACGTTCTTCGAGCAGGACACCGACGTGTACGTCGTCGTCCTGGTCGGCTTCCTCGTCTTCTACGGGATTCACACGTTCGTGACGAGCACCCGAACGGAGCCTGCCGAGAAGTCGGACTTCGTCTTCTGGACGCACGTCTCGTCGTTCGCGGTCTACAACGCGCTCATCGGCTACCTCCTGTTTCATCAAGAAGAGTCGGGTCTCCTCTCCCTGCTCTTTTACACCGTGGCGATGGGACTGCACTTCGTCGTCACCGACGCTGGCTTTCGACGCAACCACGGAGCGGTCTACCACCGACTCGGCCGGTGGATACTCGCGGGCAGTGTTCTCTTCGGTGCAATCGTCGGCTACGCGACGGCAGTGAACGAGGCGGTACTGGCGTTGCTGTTCGCGTTTCTCTCCGGAAGCATCGTCTTCAACGTCATCAAGGAAGAACTCCCCGACGTGGAGTGGGAGCGATTCGCCTCGTTTCTCGCTGGTGCGGCACTCTACACTGGCATACTGCTCGCAATCTGAACAGGACGGTCGCGTGGAGAGTCACCGTCGGAGGGGAGAAAAGTGGGAGAAGGGAGTCAGACGAGAAGTCTCGAAGATGGGAAATGAGTCCGGATGCACGGTAATGGTCAGTGACGAATGGTAAACCGCGAGCGACGACTGTAAACGGCCCCACGAATTTATTCGCGTGAGCGTCGTCGCTCCTCGCCATGTGGGGGGAAAACAGTGGAGAAGACGGTCCAGACGCCACGTCAGCGAACGGAGAACGCGAAGCATTTCGGAGTCGCTCTCGTCGCTCGTTTCTCAAGACGAGTGTCCTAACCGCCGGTGTGGTCGGCGGTGGTCTTTCTGGGACGGGAAGCGCAACGGCGCAAACAAATGGAACGCCGTCGGACGACGCGAATGGTGAGGGGCATTCTCTACAAGTTGGCGAACGAACTGCTCAGGAGCGCAAGACAGTCCTGGTGTATACGGTCGGCTACCAGCGTAACCTCCCGTTCAACGTCATCGGGCCACTACAGAACGCGAACACGATTCGTCTGCTGACACCCGTGAGAGGTGGGCAAGCACCGGAGATAACTCAACCCGACGACTACAACGGGTACATCATCGGGCTGTTCGGACTCGGAGTTCGGACGCCGACCTTCCTCTTCTCGCGTGAGACGCTCGAAGTGGGCGGCGTCTACCAGTTCGACAGAAGTTTCAGTGCGTTCAGTCCGGCGCTCGTCATGGTGGAGACGACGGCACGTCGGTTGCAGGTCGGCCAACAGTGAGGACGGATGGAACCGAATACCGACAGCGAAATGGAGCGAGAGGGAGCGACCGACCGACTCGAGGATGCCACGCCGAGCGGCCGACCGCATCCGGGGATGGTCTGGATACCCGGTGGCACGTTCACCATGGGGTCGGAGAACCACTACCCAGAAGAAGCGCCAGCGCACGAGGTTCACGTCGATGGGTTCTGGATGGACCGCACGCCGGTGACGACCGCTGAATTCCGCGAGTTCGTCGAGGAGACGGACTACACGACGCTCGCCGAGCGCGAGCCGAATCCAGACGACTATCCGGGCGCAGACCCGGACGACTTGGTCCCGGGGTCGGCAGTGTTTCGTCAGCCAGACGGCCCCGTTGACCTCCGAAACCCGAGCAACTGGTGGGAGTACGTGTCGGGAGCAAACTGGCGGCAACCGCTCGGCCCGGACAGTAACGTCGGCAACGACTACGTCGAGAGCCACGCTGAATACCCTGTCGTCCACGTCGCGTACGAAGACGCAGTAGCGTACGCCGACTGGGCGGGGAAGGAACTGCCGACCGAGGCCGAACACGAGCGAGCGTCTCGTGGCGGACTCGACGGCGCGGAGTACGCGTGGGGCGACGAGTTCGTGCCGGACGGGGAACCGATGGCGAACACGTGGCAAGGGACGTTCCCCTACGAGAACACCGAAGAAGACGGCTACGTTCGCACGTCTCCTGTCGGAGCGTTTCCGGCGAATGGGTACGGACTCTACGACACTATCGGAAACGTCTGGGAGTGGACCAGTGATTGGTTCACGGCGCGCCACGCAGAGAAGGCCCCGAAGTCGTGCTGTACGCCGACGAATCCGCGGGGTGGAACGAAGGAGACGAGCATCGACCCGCGCGACCCCTCACGTGTTCCGCGGCGCGTGCTGAAGGGCGGGTCGCACCTCTGTGCGCCGAACTACTGTGTCCGGTATCGACCTGCCGCGCGATATCCCGAACCGGTCGATACCTCGACGACGCACGTCGGGTTCAGGTGTGTCGTGCGAGCGGACTGATGACGGCACGGCTTCGACTATCCCCGACTTCGGCTTTCCTCTCTGTGGCTCCCTATCGAAAGCAGCGCACGTTTCGAATTCTGTCGGTGACCGCGCCGAGTATGCTCTATTGGAGAGCAGTCCGCACAGTCGAGTAGGAGTGGAAATCCAATCTTGAACCGCAGCGCAATCGCGGCCGACGTGTCACGGACACGTGAGTCAAACCGGTCGTTCGTGTCACGTTTCGAAGCTATGAGTACGTATTTTACCATTGCCGTGGTGACAGTAACTGCGACGAAGTGAGGTCGAACACCTCACGGTCTGGGGGTTCCGGGGAGTAGAACCGAGCGTCGGTAGCGACAGCTATCGAAACGGGGACATCTCGGGTATTCCAGACGACGCACCGAGCGTGCATAGACACGTAGAATCTGCTCAAATCGACACATGCCAAACCAAGAATTTCACGGCCGCATCGGCCGCACGTACGACGAATCCGAACCCTGGTGGCCCGAACAGACCCGAGCGCCCGACGACGCGCCGAACGTCCTCATGGTCGTCTTAGACGACGTGGGCTTCGGACAGTTAGGGTGTTACGGCGGCCTCATCGACACGCCCAACATCGACCGTCTTGCGGAGAACGGGCTTCAGTACAACAACTTCCACACGACCGCGCTCTGCTCGCCGACTCGAACGTGCCTGCTGACCGGGCGAAACCACCACTCGAACGCGATGGGCGGAATCGCGGAAATCTCGACGGGGTTCCCCGGCTACAACGGTCACATTCCACACGAGAACGGGTTCCTCTCGGAGATGTTGGTCGAACAGGGCTACAGCACGCTCGCACTCGGTAAGTGGCACCTCACGCCAGCGGAGTCCGGGAGCGCGGCAGGGCCGTACGACCAGTGGCCGCTCGGACGGGGTTTCGAACGCTTCTACGGCTTCCTCGGGGGCGACACCGACCAGTACACGCCGACACTCGTCTACGACAATCATCAAGTCGAGCCACCAGCGACACCGGACGAGGGCTACCACCTCACCGAAGACATCGCCGAGCGCGCCATCCAGTTCATCGGCGACGCGAAGCAGGTGGACCCCGACAAGCCGTTTTTCACGTACTTCTGTCCGGGCGCGTGTCACGCGCCCCATCAGGTGCCACGGGAGTGGGCCGACAAGTACGAGGGCGAGTTCGACATGGGCTGGGACGAGGCCCGCGAGCAGATTCTCGAACGCCAGAAAGAGCTAGGCGTCGTACCCGAAGACACCGACCTCTCGCCGCAGAACCCGGACGTGGATAACTGGGACGACCTCTCGGCGGACGAGCAAACGCTGTGCGCCCGAATGATGGAGGTGTTCGCGGGCTTCCTCGAACACACCGACCACCAAATCGGCAAGGTGTTGGACTACCTCGACGAACTCGGCGAACTGGACGACACGCTCGTCGTCCTCGTCTCCGACAACGGCGCGAGTGCGGAGGGTGGTCCCAGAGGTTCGGTGAACGAGAATCGCTTCTTCAACAACGTCCCCGAGGACCTCGAAGACAACTTGGAGGCGATGGACGAGTTGGGTGGCCCGAAGTACTTCAACCACTACCCGTGGGGCTGGACGTGGGCCGGAAACACGCCGTTCCAGCGGTGGAAGCGCGAGACCTACCGAGGCGGGGCGAGCGACCCGATGGTAGTTTCGTGGCCGAACGGCATCGAGGCGTCGGGAGAAGTCCGCGACCAGTTCGTCCACGCCATCGACGTCTTGCCGACGGTTCTGGAGTCGGTAGGCATCGAGGCACCCCACGAAATCAAGGGCTACTCGCAGTCTCCAATCGAGGGCGAGAGTTTCGCGTACACGTTCGAGGAGTCGGACGCCCCGGAACGGCACACGACCCAGTACTTCGAGATGCTCGGCACGAGAGCGGTGTACCACGACGGCTGGCGGGCAGTCCGGCCGTGGCCGCTCGGCCAGCGAATCACCGCCGAAGACCTCTCGGCGACCACTTTAGAGGACTCGGGCTGGGAACTGTACGACCTCGAATCGGACTTCTCGGAGGCCCACGACGTGGCCGACGACCATCCGGAGAAAGTACTCGAACTCGCCCAACTCTGGTGGACCGAAGCCGGGAAGTACGACGTGTTGCCACTCGACGGCCGAAGCGTCGAGCGGTTGGCCGAGCCACGCCCTGAACCGGGGAGACCCCGCGAAAAGTACGTCTACCATCCGGGCGGACAGCACGTTCCGGAAAACGCGGCCGTTCGCGTGTTCAACCGCGACCACAGCATCGCGGCGGAACTCGAACCGTCGGACGACAGTTTCGAAGGCGTCCTGCTCGCCCACGGCAGTCGGCACGGTGGGTACACGATGTTCGTCGAGGACGACGAGTTGCACTACGTTCACAACTACGTCGGCGTCGAGGAGTATCAGGTCTCGGCCGACGAGGAAATTCCGGACAACGCTACCGAACTTCGCATGGAGTTCGAGACGACGGGCGAACCCGACGTCGCGAACGGGAAAGGCGCGTCCGCCACGGTCCGACTCTACTACGACGACGAGCAGGTCGGAGAGGGCGACGTTCCCGTGACGACGCCGATTACCGTAGGTCTCACTGGTGGGCTGAGTTGTGGCTACGACGCCGTAAACGCCGTCAGCGAGGAGTACCGCGACCGCGCCCCGTTCGCGTTTACCGGTGACTTGACGCGGGTCACGGTCGACGTGAGCGGTGAACCGTTCGTCCACCCCGAAACCGCGATGGACCGCATCATGGCGCGGGAGTAAGCCGAATAACGAGAGTCGAGGGGGCACGAAATGGCAGTAATCTTAGAATCGCTCGCCACGCTGTCGGTGCTGGTCTTCGTCGTGACCAGCATGCTGGCGATGGGGCTGAACCTGACGGTCGGCCAGATACTCGACCCGCTCAGAGACCTCCGTCTCGTCGGAAAGGCACTGCTGGCGAACTTCGTGTTGGTACCGCTCGCGGCGTACGCGATTCTATTGGTCGTGTCACTCTCGGAGGCCCAATCCATCGGTCTGGTCGTCCTCGCGACCGCCGCTGGCGCGCCATTCCTGCCGAAACTCGTGGAGATGGCCAAGGGGGAGGTAGCATTCGGAGTCGGTCTGATGGTCCTGCTGATGGTGGTCACGGTAGCCTACGTCCCGGTGGTGCTACCGCTGTTGCTCCCGGGCGTGCAGGTGAACCCACTCGACATCGCGGGGTCGTTAGTCACGCTCATGCTCGTCCCGCTCGCGGTCGGCCTGTTCGTGAAGGCGCGCTACGCCGAGGCGGCCGCTTCGTGGCAACCGACAGTGAGTCAGATTTCCAGCACGGCGCTGGTGTTTCTGGTCGTCCTCATGCTGGTGCTGAACTTCGACACCATGGTCGGCGTCGTCGGGACAGGGGTACTCCTCGCGCTGGTGTTGCTCATCGCGGTCTCGTTCGCCGTGGGATTCCTCCTCGGCGGTCCGGGTTCAGGGACGCGGTCGGTACTGGGACTGGGAACCGCACAGCGGAACGTCTCGGCGGCGCTCGTGGTCGGCGCGGCGAACTTCGACGACCCGGACGTGGTGGTCGTGCTCGTCGTCGGAGCGACGCTGATGGGTCTGCTGATAGTCGTCGCGGGAGAGATGGGGAAACGCACCGAACGAACGGAATCCACGCGAGTGACCGAGGAAGTAGCGTACGAAGACTGACCGACAAATCGACACGAAAAGCGAGACCGAGTCAATACGACACGAGACGAACGACAGACGAAACAATATGAATGGCAGATTACACGGTGTGAACGACAGATGAGACGACACGAACCACATCCGACGAAGAATCGCACGGAACTCACGAACGACGCTACTGAATCGACGGAGACGATAGCATGAGTCCAGCGAGAGGGCGACAACGGCGACAAGCCCGACGACAGGGGACGACGCCGAGTGGCCCCGGACCAGCGACTCCGACGCGGTACAAGATGCACGAGAAACTCGTCACCTTCGGAGACGACTTCGTCATCGAGACCGCCAACGGCGCACCAGCGTTCAAGGTCGATGGGAAGGCACTCAGACTCCGAAACACCATCCAAATTCTAGATTCCGCCGGGAATCCACTGTACAAGGTGCAGGAGCGCGTCGTCAGACTCAAGGACACGATGATAATCGAGCGCGACGGCAAGACGGTCGCCACCGTACAGAAGGCGCTCGTGACGCCACTTCGAGACCGCTTCGATGTCGAGGTCCCCGGACAACCGCCGTTGCACGTTCGGGGGAACATCGTAGACCACGAGTACACTATCACGCGGAGCGGCGCACCCGTCGCCA
Source organism: Halorussus halophilus (assembly GCF_008831545.1). Lineage (NCBI taxonomy): Archaea > Methanobacteriati > Methanobacteriota > Halobacteria > Halobacteriales > Haladaptataceae > Halorussus > Halorussus halophilus. The sequence continues at coordinate 284,867 of NZ_CP044524.1, read as the reverse complement.
ACGTCTCGAAGCGTTGGTTCCGAGTTCGGGACACCTACGGCGTCGAAGTGATGGCTGGCGAGGACCACGGCTTCGTCCTCGCCGTGACTGCGGCCATCGACGCGATATGACGACTTGAAGCGAGAACGTTGGTCCGGGACCCTCAATCGTCCACGAACTGTTCCGCTGGTTCGGCCTCGGTGCCGACGACAGTCCGCTCTGGTATCGCCTCCGGTCGCGGAGGTTTTCGGGTGACGAGTCGCTCTAGGAGCGTCAGTTCCTTCGGGTCGGATTTCTCGATGACGCGGTACTCTACGACTACTTCCTCGGGGCGGTCCCCAGCAGTAATCCGGAAGTAGTTGAGTTTGTACGACGAGTAGAACACTGACGGGAGAATACCGACGAACGGGTCCTGCCGCTGGAGGCGCTTGAGCCACGTGCCGGTGTTTATCACCACGCGGTCGTCTACTTCCGTCAGCGACGCGCGGTGGGTGTGGCCGTAGACGAACACCGCGACCTCTGGGTCCGCTTCGAAAACTTCGCGGGCACCTTCGACGTATTTCTCGGTCGGTGCTTCGGGCGCGTCCGTCGTGAGGAGACCGAACCGACGGAGCGTCTTTCGCACGTCGCGTCCGAAGAAGTAGAGCGGCACGGCGACGATGGCGAGCAAGAAGATGACGACCATGTTGATTACGAGGAGTGCGTCGATAATCTCGCCGACGAGACCGAAGCTAAGGAGCGCCTGTTCGAAGAGGTCCAGCGGCGCTTCCCAGATTCCAGTGACGTACAGCAGGAACAAGCCGACGTATAGCAGCGCGACTTGGAACAGGAGGAGGAACGGAACGGAGGCGTACCGAAGCAGTGGACTCATCTCCCGGTAGAAGTAGTTCGAAAGCATCCAGCTGGGAATCAGCGTCATCGGCGTCACGGCCTGAATGTCCCGGAGCCAGTTCGCTCGCCCGCGTCCCGATAACTTTCCGGCCCGACTCGTGATGTGGCGGTTGACGAAGTAGCCCGGCGGGTTCGCGTAGGGGTTCCCGAAGTCGGGGATGCTGTTGTTCGGATCGCGTTGCATTCCGTGTTCGACGTAGACGACGCGCTCGCCGACCTCGCGCGTGATAGAGATTTCCTGCTCCAGCGTGACGTTGTACTCTGCGAGTCGTTCGACGTACTCCGGATACGCCGCGAGTTCGTAGTCGTGGTTGCCGGGGATGAACGTAATCTGAATCTGCTCGCCAGTCTCTCGAAGTTGGTCGAACAAGTCGGGGTAGCGTTCGACCAATGCGTCGAACTTCGCCATCCCGTCGAGTTCCGTGAACTCCCACAAACCGAAGGCGTCGCCGTTGACTATGAGTTCGGCGTCTTCGTCGGTCGCCGCCAACTCGCCGAGAAACTCCAGCAACTCGTCTTCGAAAGCGACGTGCTGAAGCTGTTCGTCCCCGCCGATGTGGAGGTCGCTGACGAAGTAGTACACGTCGGTCATGTACTCCTCCGGTGCGTTGTGGGACATCGGCGCATCTCGTGGTGACAGTAGAACACCACGACGAAAGTTAACAGTTTCTCCCCTCGTCGCCTGACAACGTCGCGGCGAACGGAGTACCGGACGTTACTGGGGAGTAACGAGACTAGGAGCAGTCGAAAGTCTCGGCGATGAATCCGCAGGGGTTCGAACCGGGGTAAACGGCCGGGTCGATTGATGGGGCCGACTAGCGACTCTCTCGGGGGATGAGCGGCAAGTCGCAACCGAGTGTGAATCGAAAGCGCGTCGCGTGGTGGCTCGTCGGCCTCGGTTTACTGGTCGTCTTCGCAGACGTGGTGGCCGCGTATCTCGGTTGGTTCGTCTTCGGTCTGTTCACGTACTATCTCGCACGGCCAGTGAGTCGGCGGGTCGAAGGTGTGGTCGGTTCCGGAACGCTCGGAGCGGGGTTGTCGCTTCTGTTCATCGCGCTTCCGGTGCTGTTCGTCCTCGTCGTGTTCCTCCTCGTGGCACTCGGTCAGGTCGCGGAACTCCTCGCCGACGAGCGCGTCGGTATGGTTCTCGGCGAGTTCCTCCCGGTACAGAGCGAGACGCTCCCGAGCGAACCGGCGGACGTGACTCGAACACTCGCGACGTTGCTCGAAGACCCCTCGGCACAGTCGCTCGTCGTCGCGCTGGGCGGGTCGGTGGTTGCAGTGACGGCCACGCTGTACAATTTGTTCGTCGCGGTCCTGTTGGCGTTCTTCTTGCTCGTCAGCGACCGCACGCTCGCAGTGTGGTTCCGGGCGAACGTAATCGGTGAAGAAACCCTCGCGGCAGTGTACCTTTCGGTGGTCGATACCGGACTCTCGTCGGTCTACTTCGGCTACACGCTCACTATCTTCGTCATCATGATTCTCGCGTCGATTATCTACAACGTGTTCAACTTCTTCGCCCCCACAGGGTTGACGATTCCCGCGACGATTCTGCTGGGGGTCGCCACGGGCGTCATGACGCTCGTGCCGCTCGTCGGTCGGTCCGTCGTCTACGTGTTCATCGTCCTGGTTTTGAGCGTCGAGGCGGTTCAAATCGACCCGCTGTTGCTCTGGTATCCGATTCTGTTCTTCGTCCTGATGGTCGCCGTCTTCGACAACGTCGTCCGGACCTACATCCGGCCGTACCTCTCGGGTCGGATGTTCTCGATGGGGTTGGTCATGTTCGCGTATCTGCTCGGGCCGCCGCTGTACGGGTGGTACGGCATCTTCTTGGGACCGCTGCTGCTCGTCCTCGGCGTCCTGTTCGTCCGTGTCGTCCTCCCGGAACTGGTCGGCGTCAGCACGACGCCGACGGCCAGACAGAAACGAGACTGAATGCGGGAGTTGGCACGCAACGAGAACGCTTGACCGCAGGCTGACAGTAGGGACACTCGGACGCCCGTGACCGCCACGAACTCGGGCAGGACGACGTTCGCTGGCATCGCTCTGTTGCGCAGTTCGGCTCTGTCACGGTCCACTCCTCGAACTGGCCAGTTCCGGACGCTTTCCAACGGGTATCTCTCGGTGGCCGCGAGAGCGCCTGAGAGAACGTTTCAGAACGATAGTCGCTGTTTTTGCCCGCTGACGGCGAAGGAGAGAGGGGAGAATCATGAGTTCAACTACCGTCGGAATAGACACGCAACGTACCGAGAGTGCCCGCGCCGCCACGGCGGCCGGAGTCGTCATCGCGGTACTCGGACTGCTAGCAATCGTCTTCCCGTTCGTGACGGGCATCTCGCTGTCGATACTGCTCGGTGCAGTTCTCGTCATCGGCGCGCTCGTTCACGTCGCGAACGCTTTCTCGGCGGGGACGCTCGGGAACGTACTCTGGCAAGTGGTCCTCGCAGTCCTCTACGGCTTCGCGGGCATCACCTTCATCGCCAACCCGACAGTCGGCCTGACGACGCTGACGATACTCGCCATCGCGTTCTTCCTCGTGGACGGCGCAGTAGAGCTCGTCTGGGGGTTCCAGAGTCGCGGGCAACCCGGGTGGACGTGGCTTCTCGTCAGTGGGGCTATCTCGCTCCTGCTCGCCGGTCTCATCTGGGTCGGGTTCCCGTCTAGCGCACTGTGGGCGATTGGCGTCCTCTTCGGCGTGAACCTCCTCGTCACCGGCGTGTCGATGGTTATGGTCGGCCGCGGAAGCCGAACGACCAGCGACCGGGAGATGCCGACCGAAAAGCAGGGCCAGCAGATGTAGCCGGGAAGCAGACAGCCACTCGAAAGCACGGACCGATTTCTTTTTTCGACGCGGCCGAACCGTCACTGCGAGCGGTCAGCGACGAGACGACGACAGCGTACGTGACCGAGTCGTCACGCCACAGTTCAGCCACGTAACTGAGAATATCCCCGGTGCAAGATTCACTTTCGGCTTCAACGTTCGACCGCATATAATACCGCCTCGGTCGAAGCGCGTTTGGGGGAGAAATTCAGTGACCGAACTAGTCGTACTCGCGTTCGACAACGAGAACGGGGCGCTCCAAGCCCGAGACAAACTGATAGAGTTACAGAAACAGCAACTGGTGACGTTGAAAGACGCCGCCGTCGTCGTCCGGAAGGACGACGGTAAAGTGGACGTAAAGCAGGCCCAGAGCCTCGTCGGCGCAGGCGCGCTCGGCGGCGCGTTCTGGGGGATGCTCATCGGTATCCTCTTCTGGATGCCGTGGCTCGGGTTGGCAATCGGGACCATCACGGGCGCGATTTCCGGCAAACTCTCAGACTACGGCATCGACGACAAGTTCATCAAGGAAGTCGGCGAGACTATCGAACCCGGCCACTCCGGCCTGTTTCTGCTGGTCGAAGACGTCGTCGCGGACCGCGTCATCGAGGAACTCAAACAGTACAACCCGGAGGTCCTCCGGACGAACCTGAGCGACGAAGACGAACAGAACCTCCGCGACGCGTTCGCGGCAGAAGAAATCGAAGCCTAAGACCGACTCTTTTTCCGCGTTACTCTCGCAACCGTTCCCGTTTGCCGTCTGGTCGTTCGTCGCTCGACGCGACTGTCACGCCGCTTTCCGTCGCCGTCTCACTGGTCGTCGCCGTCCCAGTCCGCTCGTCGGCCACTTCGAAAAGTAAGTCCTCTAAGGCGCGTTCGAGTTCGAGTTCGTCGATGTCGCCAGCGACGTACTGGTCAGTCAGAACGTCGCGGGGGTCCGGCTTTCGGTCGGCCTCCCGAATGGCCCACTCGACGCGACGAACGCCGGAGAGCAGGCCCACGAACAACCCGACAGAGACGACAAGCACGAGGGCGGCCAACCCCGCGACGGCGACGACGTTCACGTCGCCGGTCACGGCGAGTGCCACACTCCCGAACACGAACACGAGCAGGAGCGACGCGAGTGCGACACCCGCGAAACCGACGGCGAGTATGGCCGCGAGCAGATACAGGCCGACTCGGAGCGCGGCCACCGCTCGCGGATGTTTTAGCTCTGCGCTCCACGTCTCGTCTGCCATGAGTGACCCACGCCAGCGAAACGCTTAGCTCTATTTCGGCAGGAACTGACCTGTCTCGCGCACGAAAATCAAGTGGCGATGAGCCAATCTGACGTTAGGACTGTTCGCTGTCGGCGTACTTCACGTCGATTTGATTCCCAGAGAGGTTGTTTTCCTCGACGCTGAGACCAGTCCCCGAATCCGCGTAGATGCCGATGAGGTTGTCTTCGACCGTCGCGTTGGTGACGGTACTCCCCTTCGCGTTCTGGAGTCGGACGCCGTAGGCGTTCGAGAACGTGCGAACACCGTCGATGGTCGCCGACCCGTCGCGCACCCAGATGCCGTAGTGCCAGTCGTTGACGCCGAGGTTCCGAATCGTCACGTCGTTGGCGCTGACGGTGATGCCTTTCGTGTGACTGACCCCACGGCCGTCGAGGGTGTGGTTGTCGCCGTCCAGCGTGACGCCGTCGGCGCGGATTTCGATGCAAGACTCCGAAATCGCGGTGTTGCCGCCGTCTTCGATGTCGCTGGTCAGGACGTAGGTGCCGGACTGCTCGATAGTGGTACACGAGTCGATTTCGGTCGCTGCTGTCGCGTCTGTCGCGCTCGCCCCGAAGTCCGCCGTGCCGACGCCCGCAACGGCGACGGCAACCGCGACGGCGACGACGAGGGCGGCGACGGACGCGACCGGAAGGCTTCGACGGATCACACGTAGCCTCACACCGAGCGGATAGTTATACCCACGGGGCGATTCGACCGACTACAGTCGAACGCGAACGAACAAAGCGAACAATAGAACCGAGTAGGCGGCGCGTAACTTCGGGGGTGAACGCCCGACAGAATCGGCAATCTCCTAGCGAAGCGTCGAGCGCACATAATTCGTCCCGAATTTGAGGACAAAATAGATGTGCCAACTGCCGAGGTTCGACCCGCACGAACTGGGGGAGCGATACTGCAGTTTTCGGCGTCCGCAAACAGAGGTGCCGTCAGCGACCGTCGCCGTGGCACTCCTCGCAGACCGCAACGGTCGCAGTAATCTGACTCGACGTATCTTTCGACCCAACTTCGACGAACGTAATCGGAACGTAGTCTCGACAGTAGGCACAGCGCTCGATAGCCGCAATTCCCGTGTCCATACGAAACCCCTCAAACTGGGGGTACTCAAAGCTTGCCCTGCTTGTCAGGAGTAAGAGATAAAACTTGTGGCCGCCTGTCAGAATATCAACTCGGGCGATTTCCGGAACACAAGCCGTTTGACGGTCGCGCTCTAATTGAGCCTCAGTGACCGATAGCGACGACGAGACGACGGAACCGTTCGACGTAGAAGCGTTCCACGACGCGGTCGAAGAGACGGGACGACCCGTCGTCACGGCCGAAGAAGTCGCGCGGCGAGTGGGTCGTTCACAAGCCGACACCGCGCAGTCCCTCGCGGACCTCGCAGACGAGGGGAGCGTCGAGCGACTCGACGTGTCGAACGACCCCGTCGTTTGGTATCCGACCGACTGGGGCGCACTCGCCGACCGCGAACGCGTCGTGGTGTTCCCGAGTCGGCGCGAACTCGTCGTGGACCAACCGACACAGTTCACCCGCGCACAACTCTCGCAGTTCGCCCACCTCGTGGACACGACGAAGACGGGCGGCTATCTGTACGAGATTCGACAAGAAGACGTGTGGAACGCCCCACACGAGTCGTTCGAGGATTTGGTCGGGACAGTTCGAGACGTGCTTCCGGAACGCTCGCCACACCTCGAAGAGTGGCTAGAAGGGCAGTGGAAGCGCGCGCGGCGGTTCGTCCTCAAGACCCACGAAGACGGCTACGTCGTCCTCGAAGCCGCCAGCGACGACCTGATGGGCAACGTCGCCCGACAGAAGATAGACGAGAGTCACCTGCGCGCACCCATCTCCGACACAGAGAGTTGGGTCGCCGAGGAGTCAGTCGCGACGGTCAAGCGAATTCTCTACGAGGCAGGCTACCCGGTGCAGGACGAACGCGACTTGGAGACCGGCGAAGAGTTGGACGTCGAACTCCACCTCGAACTGCGCCAGTACCAGCGCGACTGGGTCGAGCAGTTCGTCAATTCGAACTCTGGCGTGTTGGTGGGACCGCCAGGAAGCGGGAAAACGGTCGCCGCGATGGGCGTGCTGGAAGCCGTCGGCGGCGAGACGCTGATTCTGGTTCCCGGTCGGGAACTGGCTTCCCAATGGCGCGAGGAAATTCTGGGCAACACCTCGCTCACGGAGGCACAGGTCGGCGAGTACCACGGCGGCAAGAAACAGATTCGCCCAGTGACGATTGCGACGTATCAGACTGCTGGGATGGACCGCCACCGGAAACTCTTCGACGAGCGCGAGTGGGGACTCATCGTCTACGACGAATGTCAGCACATTCCGTCTCGGGTGTTCCGACGCTCTGCAGACCTCCAGAGCAAGCACCGCTTGGGTCTCAGCGCCACGCCCGTCCGTGAGGACGACAAAGAAGAAGAGATTTTCAACCTCATCGGGCCGCCCATCGGCACCGACTGGGACGCGTTGTTCGACGCCGGATACGTCCAAGAACCGGAAGTCCAGATTCGGTACGTGCCGTGGGACGAGGAAGCCTACCGCGAGGAGTACGGGAGTACGGTCGGCCACGAGAAGCGACAGGTCGCGGCGTCCAATCCGGCCAAAGTCGAGGAGATTCGACACCTGCTCGCCGAGCATCCCACGTCGAAGGCCCTGATTTTCGTGGAGTACCTCGACCAGGGAGAGGAATTAGCTGAAGCACTCGACGTTCCCTTCATCAGCGGCGAGATGCCCCATCCACGAAGAGAACTCCACCTCCAGCAGTTCCGCGACGGCCAGTTGGACACGGTAGTCGTCTCGCGCGTCGGCGACGAGGGCATCGACCTGCCGGACGCCGAACTGGCCATCGTCGCCTCCGGACTCGGCGGCTCTCGCCGACAGGGTGCCCAGCGCGCGGGCCGGACGATGCGTCCGACCGGCAACTCCCGAATGTACGTGCTGGCGACTCGTGGCACGACCGAAGAGGAGTTCGCCCGCCAGCGCATGCGTCACCTCTCCTCGAAGGGAGTCCGCGTGACCGAGCGCGACGCGGAAGCGGTCGCAGAACGCGACGTAGCTCCCGAGGAGAAATCCGACGACAGCGACGACGAGTAATCCCGATTTCGCACGTTTCAAGCACCGAAAAACGAAAGTTTCGGCGGGTGTACGACCGCCATGCGCGTCGTCCTTCGCGTTCTTCCGATTCTGGTCCTCACAGTTCTTGTCGTCCTCACAGTCGTCACTGCCAGCATGCTCGCAGGTGCGAGCGCGCCTGCTAGCGTCGGTGTCGGCGCGGAAGTCGCGCCGACGCACTCCGGGTCGCCGGCGCACTCCAAATCGCCGACGCAATCCGAGTTTTCGGCGCGAATCGACTCCTGTACGACGATTTCCGACTCCGGCCGCTACGAACTCGTCGCCGACATCGAGAACGCTACGGCTGGCCAGTGTATCCGAATCCGCGCGAGCGACGTCGTTCTCGACGGCCGAGGTCACAACATCGACGGAACAGGTGCGTTCGGCACCGCCGGAGTCTCGGTCGGCACGTGGTCGCGCGGCGTCTCGAACGTCACCGTCCGAAACTTCTCGGTCGCGCAGTGGGACGACGCCGTGCGACTGACGAACGCTGATGGCGGCGTCCTCTCGAACGTGACGGCGACCGAGAGTCGAATCGGTGTCCTACTGCTGAACGCGAGCGGGAACCGGATTTCGGGCGTTCGAGCGACCGACAACGCGGTTCACGGCGTCTCGTTGCTCGACGACAGCGACCGCAATCGGCTCGCAGGGGTCACGGCCCTCGAAAACGCGCTGGCAGGCGTGCAACTCGTCGGCGCGGCCTCCGAAAACGTCGTAACGAACGTGGCCGCCCGCCGGAACGAGTTCGGGGTCGCCCTCGCGGGAGCGAGCGAAAACAGCATCGAGGGCGGCGAGGCAAGCGCGAACCGAATCGCAGGCGTCTGGCTCTCGTCCGCGCGGAACAATACCGTCAGTGGAACGAGGCTCTCGAATCGATTCTACGGCGTCTGGCTGGCCGCTGAGTCGGCGAACAACACGCTCCGAGACAACGACGCGACCGGTAACGCGGTCGGCTTCCGACTCCGGGACAGCGACGGCAACCTCCTGCTGGAGAACGTGGCGACCGACAACCGCGACGGTGTCTTGCTCATCGAGAGTGATGGGACGCGACTCGTGCGGAACCGAATCGTTGAAAATCGTCGCGGAGTCACGCTACTCGCCGCAGACGGCACTGTCGCCCGAGAGAACGTCGTCCGGGAAAACGGCAGAAACTGGATTTATCGACGAGGAAGCGACCGTCCAGCGTGAGACCAACTACTGGTCTTCCTGCTCTTTCTCGCGCTGGATGTACCTCAGAAGGCCGCGTATCGTCGCCTGCAAGTCGGCTTTGTCTACGGGCTTTTCGAGCAAGGTGTGGACGCCGCGACTGTGTGCCTCTTCGCGCATCTTCGGCGGAATCGACGCCGCGAGGATGAGCATCGACACGCCTCGGTCGTGTAGTTGCTCGCAACGCTTCCAGATGTCTTCGGTGAACCCGTCCACGTCGAGGATGGCGACTGCGATGTCGTCGCGCGCCTCGATGAGACCGTCGAACTCCTCCATCGACGTGGCGATTTCGACCTCGTAGCCGTTGTTGCGCAGCATCTGTGCCAGCAGTTCGAGGTTCCGCTTCTGGCGCCCCAGCGCCAAGATGAGTGCCGCCTTGCCCGTCTGTGTCTCGTCGCTGTTCGTCTCACTCATCGTTGTCCTCCGATGGTGTCGTCCATTGTGGTTCTCCTGTCAAAATTCCCTCCAACTCGTCGAGTGTTTCGCCGACCGTGATGCCGTGTTCAGTGATTTCGAACTCCCGGAGCGTGCGCTCGAAGTCGCTCGTCCGTTTTTTCAGGACGCCGATGGCCTTCCGCATCTCCCCGTTCAGTTCGAGGTGGCGCATGAAGACGATGTTGTCCGCGAGGTAGCTGATACCCGAGTCGGTCGCACTGAACTCGCCCATGACAGTTGCGCTCTCGTCAACGAGTACGACTGTCACGCCGACGCTCTTGAGATAGCGACAGAGCGAATGCAGTTTCCGAACGAGGCGTCGTTGGTCTGCTTCCCGGAGCGAGAGTTTGTAGCCGTCGATACCGTCTATCATCACGAGCGACGTGTCGCGGCGTTCGACTTCGCGCTGGACGTGGTTGGCGAACTCGACCGCAGAGTTGTCGAGCGGTTCGAACTCGCGTGTTTCGAGTGCCCCGTTCTCGACCATCTCTTCGAGCGGAATCCCGATGGCCTCGCTGCGCTCGAACAGCGTCGGAGTCGTCTCTTCGAAGAGGTAGACGACCGACCGCTCGCCGCGGCCCGCCGCTTCCTTCATGAACTGCGTGCCAACGGTGGTCTTGCCGACGCCGGTCGGACCGCTCAGAATCGTCACGGTGCCGCGTTCGAGGCCGCCGCCGAGCAGTTCGTCCAGTCGCGGGACGCCCGCGGAGAGTTGTTCACCGACCGTGTAGCGGTCGGTTTCGGCCGGGTCGAGGGCGGGAAACACCGAGACACCGTCGTTCTCGCCGTTCGCTCGCGGCCGTCCGTCGCCGATTCGCACCGCGTGTTCGCCCGACTTCACCGACGAACCGCGAAACTTCGGCACCGAGAGCGACCGACCCATCTCGCCGTTGCGAAGTTGCACCGTGCCGTCGGTGAGATACTGGAGGTCGTCGTCCGAAGAGTGACTCGTGTTCTGAGACGTGAGCAGCACCGTCGCGTCGTGTTCGGTGAAAAATCGGGTGAGCGCGAGTACTTGTTTCCGGAACTGGTACTCGTCTGACGTGAGATAGCGTAGCTTCGTTAGCGGGTCGATGAACACGCGGTCGGGCGATAGCGTCCCGACCCGGTCGGTTATCCGTTCGGTGAACGTCGTCTGTTCGTTCTCGTCGGTGTCGAAGATGTCGTACGATTGGGTCGAAGAGAAGACGCCTGAGTTCGGCGAGAGGTCCAAGAATTCGACGCCGTCTAAGTCGATACCGACGGCACCGGCATTCTTCTTGACGTCGGCCTCCGGCTCCTCCAAGTGGACGAACAAGGCGTCCTCGCCCACTTTGACACCACGAGAGAGAAAAGAGCAACCGAACAGCGTCTTGCCGGTACCGGGGTCGCCGCGTGCGAGATAGCTCCGACCGGGAATGAGTCCACCACCCAGAACGTCGTCGAGTCCTGGGACTCCTGACGAAATTCGTTCAAGCGCTACGTCCGACATTATGGAAGTCAGTACAGGTTCTTTCTCAACTAGCGCACCTAACCTTGGGGCAGTAATATTACAAGCCTATATAAGACGGCCCCTGATAGCACCGTCTTATAAATCATCGGCCGATAAGTATATATCAGTCTCGTAATCATTGTTGGAGCGAGACCGCCCCCTTCGGAGAGAGCAACTGCGGGTTGTACCGAGAGAGCGGATGCGGTTCGAATCCAGCGACGTGTTCTTTCACGCCGAAGGTGTTGTAGAGGGTGAATCCGGGGAGGTGAACCCGGTCTTCGAGGAGTTTCGCGATGGCAGTCTGGTAGGCCTGCTTGCGCTCCGAGCGGTTCGTGGTCCGGCGCGCAGCCTCGATTTTCTGCATCACTGCTTCGTCGCTGTAGTACGTGCCGTTGGTCAGTCCTTCCACGTCTTCGTGAAAGAGCGGGTAGAGGAACGTGTCCGGGTCGTCGTACCCCGCCCACGAACCGACGAACATCGCGTACTGGTCGTCGTCGCCGGTCGTCACGATTTCGCGGAACTTCGTCCACGAGTGTTTCACGACGCGGGCCTTGCCGAAGCCGACTTTCCGCAGTCCGTGGACGATACTCTCGCCGAGTTTCTCCGCGAGCATATCCTTCGGAACGGCGATTTTCGGCGACCAGTTCGAGACGCCCGCCTCGGTCAGCAACCGCTCGGCCTCGTCGTGGTTCTTCTGGTGCGGAATACCTTTCCACTGCTCGACTGGGAAGTTCCACGCTTCGGCGAGGTGGTTCGGGACGGGACCGTGCTGGCGTGCGCCAGTCGGCCCTTCTTGGTCGAACCCCGGCGGCGTCACGACGTTCTTCACGAAGTCGTCCATGGAGACGAGGTAATCGACCGCTTCGCGGACCTTCGGCGAAGACATCGGCTGGTCGTCGCAGTTGAACCCCACGAACACGTAGTTGTAGCTTCTCGTGGCGGCGAGGCGGGAGCCACCCATCTCCTTCGTAGCGTCCCAGAGTTTCGGTTCGACGCGCTCGAACACGTCGTTTTGGCCGGTCTTCATGCTCATCGAACGGGCGAGTCCCGCGTGGTTGGCGACGAACTTCACTTTCTCGACGGGAGGCGTGGTCTCGCCCCAGTAGTCGTCCCAGGTATTCAGCACGGCGTACTTTCCGGGTTTGAAGATTTCGACCTCGTAAGGACCAGACCCGACCGGATCCTCGGTACCGAACTGCTCGGCGTTCCCTTGGCGGGCGGACTTCGGGACGATACCACGGGTGAGGACGTGGTCGAACGCCGGGTACGGAAACTTCAGTTCGAACTCGACGGTGTGGGCGTCGGGCGTTCGTACGTCTCGAATCATGTTCACCTGCCAAACCGTCGGTACCCAGTCGCCCTCTTCGCGCTGTCTAACAGGCACCTCGTAGGTGTATTTCACGTCCTTGGCCCTGACCTGGTCGCCGTTCTGAAACCGCGCGTCGTCTCGGAGTTCGACGGTGTACGTCGTCCCGTCGTCGCTCCGCTTCGGTCGAGAGTTCGCGAGCGTCGGCACCAGATTCAGGTTGCGGTCGTAACTGTAGAGACCTTGGAACACCTGCGAGGCCGGGGCCGACGACCACGGTTCGTCGAGGACCACGGGGTCGAGTGTCACTGGTGGCCTGACCTGCGCGTATCGGAGCGTGTTCACCGACGGTTTGCCTGTTACTTTCGCGCATCCAGCGAGCGAAGCACTGCCGAGCGCGCCAACTATTCCCTGTAGCGCCTTTCGACGACTCAACGTGTCGGAGCTATCGTTGTTCTCAGTCATGTTCAGTCGTTCTCCATTCCGGGAACCGCTTCTTCGATCGGTTCGCGCTCGAAGTACGCGAGTTCGGAACCGACGACCAGTACGCCGATGAGCAGGACGAGATAGAACGTACTCGGACTGCTGAGGTAGAGGTTGTACAACAACAGCGGGAAGAACGCCGCCGTCCCGACCATCCCGACTATCGGAATCGGTGTTCGGAAGTCGTCGATTTCGCTCCGTTCACGGAACGCCAGATAACACATCGCGCCGAAGACGGCGATGAACGCCAGCGACGCGAACGACGTAATCGAGGAGAGACTGCCGAAGACGGCGAACGCCGCCGACAGCACGCCGAGGACGACGACTATCTCCGAGGGAACTTCTTGGTCGCCGTCCGAGGAGAACCGGTCGGGGAGCAACCCGTTGTCGATGAGATTCCGCGAGAACTGCGCGCTACTGAACAGCGTGGCGTTGACCGCGCTGGCCGTCGAGAACAGTGCCGACAAGCCGATGACGAACGCGCCGACGCGCCCCATGTACGGGAGCGCGGCGTACAACAGCGACACCTCTGGCGCGACGGCGATGACCGACAGTTCGAGGATGCTCACCGTCGTAAAAGCGACGAGAATGTACAGCAGCGTCGCCGCCGGAATCGAGACGTAGATTGCCTTCCGGATGTTCTCGACCGAGTTCTCGAACTGGTCTTGGTCGTACAGTAGCAACTGCCAACCCTGGAACGCGACGAACGACATCGCCGCGCCCATGATAGGGCTGAAACTCAGCGCGACGCTGAACCCGAACGTCAGCATCTCACCGGTGAACGCGTACCAGACGCCCCACGCTCCGAAGATGCCGATGACCGCGACCTTGAAGAAAGTAAGTACGTCCTCGGCTTTCCCCGTCTCCGAGGCCCCCACGAGGTTCAAACCGACGAACCCCGCGATGAGTAGTACTGAGACGAGTTTCGGCACGGACACTCCCATGTAGTGGAGTCGGCCGAGCATCTCGGAGAAGAACGACGAGAACGCGTAGGCGTACAGCGCCATCGAGCCGATGTAGCCGAACAGCAGCGTCCACCCCGTCATCCCCGATAGAGTCGAGTTACTGATAGTTTCGCGGAGATACGTCGGTTCGCCGCCACGCTCGTCGATGAGTTCGTTGAGTTTGACGTAGCTGTAGCCAGCACACATTGCGATACTGCCCGCGACGAGAAAGGCGACCCACGCCGCCTTTCCTGCGATGGCGACCACGATGCCGAACGCAGAGTAGATACCACCGCCGATCATCCCGCCGAGGGCCATAGCGATAGCTTCCTTGAGCCCTAAGTCTCCCATTGAAGGCTGCTAGAGTACTGAGACTGCTGAACGTGACGTATGACAATGCTGGCCGTTTAAGTACGCAGGGTCCGCCTTCGAGCCACAATTTTAGCCTGTAGACGGTTACGGCGAGGCTGACAGCGTTACAGCAAGCACCTACGACAGCCACAGCATGCGCCCGAGAGAGCCACAGAGAGTCCATAACAAAGGGAAATACGGGAATAAGATGCCCCACGAGTGTGATGAATATAAACAGAACTACTGTTTCGGCACTCGGATTGGTGATACTGCTCGTCACCTCGACGTTGCCAGTTGGCATCGTCGGAACTGCGAGCGCCCAATCCACGAGACCGGGCCAGTACACGATAATTCAGGGGTCGGACTGTTACGTGGTGAATCCGTACGAACCGAGCGACCCGAACGAGGACGGTCCCGGGACCGTCGAGCCGCACGTGAACCTCGTGGACAGGACGGCGGAGTTCGGCGACATCCCGAACCGGAGCTGGGACGGGTCGCCGACGATAGAAGCCGTGATGGACTACCGCTATCGGGACCCACCGGGCGGCATCCACGACAACGCTCAAGCGTGGGGCCAGCTACCCCGGAATTCACCGTGGCTCTCCGAACCGTACTGGAAAGAGCCGTGGTCGTACGGAACCTACGGCCTGTGGAACTGGTCGTCGAATCAGGAGAGTCTGCTGTTCCTCTACAGCGGACCCGAAGGCGACAGTTTCGTCATCCGACACGACAAACTCTACGACGACACCCCTATCGGTTCGCACGGACCGTACAACGGGATGCACCAACACGCCACCCGAGAGGGGTATATGACCCCACAACCGGGCGGCGGCACGGCGACGTTCACCTTCCGCGACCTCCCCAGCGGCGAGTGGGCGTACATGGACGACCTGTATCCGGAGGACATGGACGCCATCTACTACGCCGACGGTAACTTCCAGTACGATTCGAGCCAGAACACGCGCTTGGGCGCACTGCACAACGACTACGGTGCCGCACCGCTGGAAAACTACGGCGGTAACTCCGACTTCACTGCCCACTGGACGTGGGGAAGCGGTGGGACCGACGGCGGTGCGTACCGAGGAATCGAGAACCTCGGGTACGGCGACGCCATCACCATCGAACCCCACTTCAACGAGGAGTCGTACTTCTGGAGTAACTACCCGTGGCGATTCGACGAGGACGAACACACCATGACTGACTGGGTCGTCCGCCGGAAGAACGGCGACGACGTCCACCTCGACATGGACCGAGAGATAACCATTCTCCGTGGCTCTCGATGCGCGCAAGCTGACTTGAGCGCGTCCCCGTCGCGGCCCGAAGGGAACGAAACCGTCTCGTTCGACGCGGGTGCCCGAAGCAGTTCGTACACGTACCACTGGGACTTCGACGGCGACGGTCAGTACGAACTGAACAACTCCGACCCGACCGTCACCTACCAGTACAACGGAACGGGAACCTACGACGCGTCTGTGTTAGTCGAGTCCTCGAACGGGGTAACCGCGACGAGCACCACCGAAGTCGCGGTTCAACCGCCCGCGCCACCGACCGCGCGGGTCAGCGTCGAGGACAGTTCGGGGTCGCCTGACTACCACGTGGTCGGCGAACAACTCGTCTTCGACGCGAGCAACAGCACGGACAACAGCCAGCGGTTAAGCGACGACTACGAGTGGGACTTCGGTGACGGGACGAACGGCACCGCGGACGCGCGGGTCGGACACACCTACACCGAACCCGGAACCTACACCGTCTCGGTGCAGGTCACCGACGCGGCTGGCTACACCGACACGGTGGAGCGCCAGATAGAAATCGTCGAACCCGACGAGAACGCGCCGAGCGCGTCCCTCGACGTGTCGCCCACCGAGTTCGAAGTGGGACGCGAAGTCGAGTTGGACGCCAGCGCGAGCGACGACGACCGCGGCGTCGTCACGTATCGCTGGGACCTGAACGGCGACGGACAGTACGAGGAGCCCGGTACGAGCGATACGATTACCGAACAGCTTCAGTACGCCGCGAACGGAAGCTACTCCGTAGGCGTGGAGGTCGAGGACGGCAACGGGAACACCGACAACGCGTCCGTCCCGATTACCGTGATTCCCGCCGAAGCACCGACGATCGGGAACGTCACCGTCGATGGTGAGAGTCCGGACGGCGCGTCGGTCACCGCTGGTAACGAGTTCGAACTCGCGGTCGAGGCGTCCGACAACGTCGGCGTCAGCCAGTACGGCTGGGACTTCGACGGCGATGGCCAAGTAGACCAGACGACCGGTGACGCCACCGTGACCTACAGTTACGGAGAGAGCGCCGTCGGCCAACAGCGCATCACGGTGTACGCGTACGACGACGCGAACCACGAGACTGCCCGTCAGTTGACCGTGCGAGTCAACCCCGGCCCAGTCGCTAGCATCTCCGCGAACGCGACGAACGTGAGCGCAGGTGACACCGTGCAGTTCGACGCCAGCGGTTCGACCGCGCAGGGGTCGAGTATCACGGAGTACCGCTGGGACTTCGACGGCGACGGGCAGACCGACGAGACCACGACTGACGCCACCGTAAGCCACAGCTACGGAAGTGGCGACGAGTACGACGCTACGGTCACCATCGTGACCGAGGACGGCAATGAAGACGACGCCAGCGTCTCGGTCGTGGTCACCGAAGAGCAAGGACTCGGTGATGGCGATAACGACGACGACAAAGGCGGCTTCGTCGGTGTCCCCGGTGGGGGCGGCGGAGGCGGCGGTGGCGGCGGTGGCGGAGGCGGCGCTCCGCCGTCCGTCGTCACGGAAGTCGAATCGGTGAGCGACGACGGCGCGCTCGTGGACGTTCGGAACGGCCAAGGAGACGAAGCAGTTCGAGCGTCGCTTCCGGAGTCGGCCGTGGCCACCGAAACTGGCGTCGCGTTCACCAATCTCGTGATCGACCTCGGAGGCGACGACCCGCACGTGGTCTTCGAGACGGCCGCGAGTGCCGACGCCCCCGAGAGCGTGGCGGCACCGTCTGGACCGGACGAGACGATGAGCTATCTCGACGTATCCGGGGAGTACCTCGACAAACCCGTGGACTCCACGCGAGTCATCTTCACCGTCGAGAAATCGCGGCTCGACGACACCTACGCTCCGGAAGACATCTCGCTCCACCACTACGACGACGGGTCGTGGGAGCGACTGAACACGACAATCGCAAGAGACCTCGGCGACAGCTATCGACTGAAGGCGACGACCGACAGTCTCGGCACGTTCGCGGTCGGCGCGACCCAGACACTCACAGTGAGCGACGCCGACCTCGGCGCGACGACGGCGACCGAAGGCGAAACTGTCGAAGCAACGGCGACGCTCACGAACGACGGGCCGACCGACCGCACGCTCGCGGTGAACCTCACATTCGACGGGAAGAGCGTGGCGGCGAAGTCGCTGACCGTCCCGGCGGGCGAGTCGCGGGACGTGACGGTGGCCGCCGACGTTGGCGAACCCGGCACCTACGACGTTGCTATCGAAGGCGCACCCGTCGGGTCGCTCACCGTCGAAGGCCAGCAAGCCACAGGCCCCGCGGACATCTCGACTAACGCAGTGTCGATGAACACCTCGACGATTTCCGCTGGCGAGTACGTCGAAATCACTGCGACGGTCGAGAACACCGGCGGAGAAGCAGGGACGCACGAAGTCGCGCTGACGATGTTCGGCGAGCAAGTCGCGACCAAGACGGTCGAAGTGCCCGGTGGCGAGACGAAGACCGTGACGTTCGTCCAACGCGTCGATTCGCCCGGCGAGTACATCGTGAAGGTAGACGGCAAGCAGGCCAGCCTCTCGGTACAGAGTGCGCAGGACGACGGCCCGGTCGCGCCGAGCGTCCCCGGATTCGGTATCGGGACGGCAGTCGTCGCACTCGTCGCGGCGGCGCTGCTGGCGCGCAGATATACCGTCTAGCGCAGTTCAGGACAACTCCTTTCCCCTCGTTTTAGCTATCCAACAGTATGGCGCACACCCCCGACCCGACTCGCCGCGAGCGACTGGCGCGGAAGGGACACATCGATTGGGTCCCGCCGCGTGGGCGGGCAGAAGTCGGACGAGTCGGTGCCCCGCTCGCCTTGTCCGCCCTCGTCGCCATCGCCGAGGGAGTCGAAATCGCGGCGGGAAGAGCCGAACTACTACCATCGTTCCTCGGGATGGCGGCGGCCGCCTACGCGCTGTACTTCGTGTACACGCTATTCGACTTGTAGCGAATCTTCTCGACTGCTAGCTACTCTCCGCCGCTCGATTCGGAAACGCGTAGAGTGCCGACCGCGTGTCGGCGTGGTAGTCGATGCTACTGGCGACGAAGAACCGGTCGCTCGCTCGCTGGGCAGTCCAGAAAGAGGTGTTCTCGGCGTCGCGCCACGTGGCGAGTTCGGTGGGACTCGCAGGGTCGGAGACATCGTGAATCTTCACGCCGCCCTGATACCACGAGGTGTAGAGTCTGTCGCCCGCGAAGTCGAAGTTGTGGGCGGTCGTCCAGTCCTCCGCTCGTTGCCGCCCGCACTTGTCGTGGCAGGCCGCGCCCGCGCCTTTGTGGGCGAGTCCGTCGTCGAGAGCATCGAGGCCGCCGCCCGCGGCCGCGACGCCGACGAAATCGAGTGCGTTCGACTCCTTGCCGGACGACCCCCGCCCTGACGACCCCGGTGGTTCGACGTAGGCACGTCGCTGTGGTGACGCAGGGTCCGACACGTCCCAGAGTTCCACGCCACCTGGTCCACCTTCGCCATCGACCGACCACGACTCCCGCCCGACGCCGAGCAGGGTTCCGTCGTCGTTGACCGCCGTGTAGTGATCGTTGCCCGGCAGTCCGAGGACGCCCGCGTTCACCGCTTCGGAGGGAACTGCGGCGAGTTCGTCGAGCGGACGAGCACCGAAGTACGAGACGTACTGGGGGTTCGTCGGGTCGCTCACATCTACGAGCCACGTTCCGGCATCCCAGTGGGCGAGATAGGCCATCCCGTCGTGGACGTACACGTCGTGGAGCCACCGGAGATACCAATCGACTTCGCTCCATCGCTCGTTCACGTCGAGCATCGACCAGCGGCCGACTTCCGCCGGTACGTCGTCGCGCACGTCTACGATCACCAGCGGGTTGCCGCGCTGATTGTTGCCAGTGAGGTAGACGAACCCGTCCACGAAGTCGCAGTTGTGGATGGAGAACTCCGTCTCGTGGAACGCGAGTTTCTCGGGATTGGCTGGGTCGCGCACGTCGTACAGCAGGACCCCGTGGGCGACGCTCTCGCGCGTCGGATTGGCCGGTCCCGCGACGGCGAGTCGGTCGCCATCGACCTTCACGTCCCAGATTTCCCGGAGCAAGCGTTCGCCGCCATCCGTCGAGAGGTCGCGCCGCTCGGCGAGGACCGAGAGGGTAGTGGGGTCGCTCACGTCCACCGTAGCGAACCCGTCGGTCACAGCGAGGAAGGCCGTCTCCCCGTCGGGACCGACGACGGCCTCTTTCGCGCCCGCTACCTCGACCGACCCCAGCGGTTCGTACGAGGAGGTCTGTGTGGCAGTGCTTCGATAGCCGACGGCCGCGAGCGAGGCACCAGCGACGCCCGCCACACCCCCCAGAAACGTGCGTCGTCGCATCGCTCACGTAGAGGGGCCGGACGACAATAAATCCGCGGCGGCCGGAGGGCCACGGGAATCGAACGGCGAGTCGAGGGAGTAGTCGGAAGCGAGTCGCGGGCGAATTAGTAACTGAATGGGAGATCGAGCCGCAAAGTAACAAAGACTATTATCTCGTCGCACTTCGATTAATACATGACAGTCGTCAGTATCTCGATGCCGGACGAACTACTGGACCGCGTCGATAGCTTCGCCGACGAACACGGCTACACCGGCCGGAGCGAAGTGTTCCGGGAGGCCGCGCGGAACTTGCTCGGCGAGTTCGAGGACCGGAAACTCGAAGACCGCGAACTGATGGGGGTCGTGACGGTGCTGTTCAACTACGAGAACACCGCCGTCGAAGAGCGCATGATGCACCTACGTCACGAGTACGAGAACTTGGTCGCGTCGAACGTCCACAACCACGTCGGCGACCACTACTGCATGGAACTGTTCATCCTCGAAGGCACGCTCCAAGACATCTCGACGTTCGTCGGCAAGATTCGCGCCACGCAGGACACGCTCACCGTCGATTACTCGGTCATCCCCGTCGATGGGTTCGGGCCGCTCACGCCGTCGGAGTGAGACGCAAAGGAGATAGTAGTGAAGATTTTCAGCCGGTCCGTAATTCTCAGCTATAATAAATTGCAGAATCTTATTGTACGCTTTCGTCCTGGTTAGCCGTAGATGGAGCAGATTCGGGTGCTGTTGGTGGACGACCAATCGGTCGCCGCAGACCTCGCCGCGTCGTACTTAGAACGCGTCGAGGAGTCCATCAGTACCGTCACCGAAGACAGCGCGGAAGCGGGTCTGTCTCGACTCGCCGACGAGTCGTTCGACTGCGTGGTCAGCGACTACGACATGCCCGATTCGAACGGATTAGAGTTCCTCGACTCCGTCCGCGAACTAGAGCCGAGGCTACCGTTCATCCTCTTTACCGGCAAAGGGAGCGAGGAGATAGCGAGTGAAGCCATCTCCGCGGGCGTCACCGACTACCTCCAGAAGGAAACCGGCACCGAGCAGTACGAGGTACTCGCCAACCGTGTCGAGAACGCCGTCTCACAGCATCGCGCCGAAGTCGAAGCCGAGGAAGCGAACGAGCAGATGCGCCGAACGTACCGGCGCATCACCGACGCGTTCTACGCGCTGGACGACGACTGGCAGATAACCTACGTCAACGAGCAAGCGGAGGACTTCTTCGACCGGCCCCACGAAGAACTGGTCGGGAAGAACCTCCGCGAAGCGTTCCCAAAAACGGTCGGGGAAGACTTCTACGACGCCTACTCGCGGGCGCTCGAAACGCAGGAACCCATCACTTTCAAGACCGAATCGGTGTTCCAACCGGGTCGGTGGGTCGAAGAACGCGTCTTCCCCTCCGAAGACGGACTGTCGGTGTACTTCCGAGACGTGACCGAGCGACGACGACGCGAGCAGACGTTGAGCGCGCTCCACGAGGTGACCCGCGAGTTGATGCAGGCCGAGACTGACCGCGAGATAGCCGACGTCGTCTGCCGCGTCTCCGACACGGTACTCGACTTTCCGGGCACGAGCGTCCGACTGTACGACGAAGAAGAGGACGCACTTGTCAACGTCGCTCTCGGTGGCAAGATAGCCGAACACGTCGATTCCCTGCCGTCGCTCCCCGTCGGAGACCATCCGCACGGGCGCGCGTTCCGCGAGGGCGAGACGGTTACCTACGACGTCAAGGAGGACGACCCGTACAATTACGACCCCCTTCAACGGGCGATGTACGTTCCGATGGGCGACCACGGCGTCCTCAGCGTCGGCAAGTCAGAGGACGAACCGTTCGACGACGCGAACGTCCAGTTCGCCGAGATACTGACCGAGAACGCCCGAGCGGCCTTCGACCGCGCCGAGCGCGAGCGTGAACTCCGCGAGCGCGAGCGCGACCTCGAACGCCAGAACGAGCGACTAGAAGAGTTCGCCAGCGTCGTCAGCCACGACCTGCGCAACCCGCTGAACGTGGCGCGCGGCCACCTCGAACTCGCACGCGAGACCGACCGCGAGGAGAGCTACGAGAAAGTCGAGAGCGCCCACGACCGGATGGCGGCACTCATCGACGACCTGCTGACACTGGCGAGAGAGGGACAGAGCGTCGGCGAGACCGAGGAAGTTGCACTCGAACCGGTCGCTGAGCGCGCGTGGGAGAACGTGGCGACGAGCGACGCGACACTGGACGTGCAGGACCTCGGCTCAGTCGAAGCCGACGAAGCGCGACTTTGCAACCTCTTCGAGAACCTGTTTCGGAACAGCGTCGAACATGCTTCGACGAGCAGTCAGACCCAATCCGCAGAGAACGTCGAAGGAGGTGCCTCGGCCGACGTCGTCGAGCGCGACGCGGTGATGGTCACTATCGACAGTTTCGACTCGGGGTTCGCCGTCGCCGACGACGGACCCGGCATCCCGGAAGACGTGCGGGAACGCGTCCTCGACTTCGGCTACTCGACTGCCGACGACGGGACCGGTCTCGGACTGGCTATCGTCCGCGAGATAGCGGCCGCCCACGGTTGGGAACTCTCCATCGAGGAGAGCGAGACTGGCGGCGCGCGATTCGAGTTTTCGACGAAGTAGGTGGGCGAGAGCGCACCGACTGATAGGGGAGGGACCTGCCGCGAGCCTCGGCGATTTATCTGTGTAGTTCCTACTGGCGGACATGAACATGCTCGTTGACGGGGAGTGGCAAGTGGGAGCCTACGAATCGACCGACGACGACGGGGAGTTCGACCGCCAAGAGACGAGCTTTCGGGAGTGGGTGGAAGACGACCTAGACGCCGAGTTTCCGGCCGAAGCGGGCCGGTACCATCTCTACGTCTCTTACGCCTGTCCGTGGGCCCACCGGACGCTCCTCGTCCGGAGCCTGTTGGGTCTCGAAGACGCCATCTCGGTGTCCGTCGTGGACCCCTACCGCGAGGACGATGGGTGGGAGTTCACACCCGAGAAGGAGGGCTGTACCGAAGACCACGTCAACGGCTTCGACTACCTTCGGGAGACATACGTTGCAGCCGACGACGAATTCACTGGGCGCGTGACGGTGCCGGTGCTGTGGGACACAGAGCGCGAGACCATCGTCAACAACGAGTCGAAGGAGATTATGCGGATGTTCGACACTGAATTCGGCGATGTAGCGAGCAGGGACGTCTCGCTCTACCCCGAGGGCTACCGAGACGAGGTAGACGACCTCGTGGAAGCCATTTACGAGCCAATCAACAACGGCGTCTATCGAGCCGGATTCGCGGGCACTCAGGACGCCTACGAGGAAGCCGTCGCCGAACTGTTCGACGCACTCGACCACTACGACGACCTGCTGGCCGACCAGCGCTACTTGGCTGGCGACGTACTGACGGAGGCCGACGTGGCGATGTTCACCACGCTCGTTCGCTTCGACCCGGTGTACCACACACACTTCAAGTGCAATCTGCGCCAGATTCAGCAGTACGAGAACCTGTGGCCCTACCTCAAAGACCTCTACCAGACGCCCGGCGTCGCCGAGACGGTGAACCTGAGCCACATCAAGGAACACTACTACCGGAGCCACACCGACCTGAATCCGAAGCAAATCGTGCCGAAGGGTCCAGTCGTGGACTTCGAGGAGAGTCACGACCGGGACGGACTGCCGGGTGGGCCGCCGGAAGCAGTGGTCGTCGAGGAGCGATAAACGAGAGGTACGAGTCGAATTGGTCTGACGACTAATTCGACTGCTCGTCGGTGAGAGACCGAGCGCAGAATCCTGAGTGTAATACGTCAGCAATACTAAATCTAGGGGCTATTCTCAGACACCTATAATGATTGCTCATTGATATAACACGACTAGCCAAACTCACGTCTGTAACTCATGGACGCAGACAAGTACCCTCCAGAAGACGGGCGTCGTCGCTTCGTCAAGGGCATCGTCGGCTCTGCCGCCCTCACGGGCATCGGCACGGCCGGTGCGACTGTATTGAACGCCACGACCACGATTGGCGGCGGTACGGGTGGGCCAACAGACTACGTCGGAATCGAGAACACGGACGGTCCCGCTCCACGAGGGATGCCTATTATTCCGATTACTATCGACGACGACGGCTATCTGAAAGGCGTTTGGCCGGAGGTAAAGCAGAAAGAACTGGATAACGGCGAGACGATACGAATCACGAGTCAGCAAATCGGCGAAGTCACGTACACGGGCCGATGGTTCCAGTACTGCGGCGTCCAGACCGCAGAAGGACTGCGCCCCGAAGCAGACCAAGACAACTTCCTCCGGTCTAAACCTGGACTCTACGAGTGGCAATCTGACCACGAGCAGGGACAGAAGCTACACGTTGACGACTTTGGGGACTACGAAGAGTGGACCAACGGTATCGGAACGGCAGGCACAGGAAAACCAGCGCAGACGACGTGGCGCTCGCAGTCGGAGAACGGCGAAGACGTCCAAGAGATGCCGGTACAAGTATTGCGCTCGCCGAAGGTTTCCGACCTACCAGAGAACAGCGACCACGAGTCGTTCCTGCGTGCGGCGACCGAATCGGACTTCGTTGCGTGGCTCGACAAGTGTACTCATTTCTGTTGTACGCCGGGGTTCAACGCCTCGCAAAACGCGTCGAAGTTCGATGCGACCGATGCGGTGTACTGCCAGTGCCACCAGTCGGTGTACGACCCGTTTTCACCAGTCGAACTCTCGTTCAACGCGTTCCCGCGACCCGAATAGCGAAACGGAAAGATAGATTCAGTCGAGTAGGTTTACGCGACACGAGTAGTTTCGGTTTGGTTCGACTCGTTCACACCCGCTTGTTCCAACGACAGCGAGAGGAGCGAATCCGGACCGGTAGCGATGGCACGGAACGAGAGCCCGCCGACCGAATCGTCTGCTCGCGCTTCCGAAGTCACGTCGAAGGCCGCGTTTCGGATGATGAACGAAAACGCCTCGGTGTCCTCCTCGTCGCTCTCTCCGTCGATACGTACCTGCGAGAAAAAGTTGGCGCCGCCACCGGTGTCGTAGACGGTCCAGTTCTCGCTGGCCCGGAGCGTAACGTCCACGAATCGATTGTCGCTGGCGTTGACGAGGACGACGCCCCCCGTGATTTCGAACCGTGGGGTACCGGTCGTCGCGCCGACCGTGACGTTTCGGAAGAGGTTGCCCCGAGCGTCCGCGAGCAAGACGCCAGCGGCGTCGTTGCGGCGGACGGAGCTATCCACGACAGCCGTGCCACCCGTCGAGAGGCTGACTCCGACCACGTTATCGGCCGCCGTCACGTCCGAGACGTTGACGCCGGGCGACCGGACGACTTCGAGACCGACTTCGTTTGCCCAGTAGGTGCCGCCCACGACCCTGCTGTCCTCGGCGCGCTCGAATCTGACGCCGAACTCGTTGCTCGTCGCCGACGACTCGGCGACGACGCTGTCGGTTGCGTTGACCAGCGAGATGCCGCCGACGTTGCCGACGACGGTGGCCCCCGTAACGCGAACCTCGGTGGCGTTTTCGAGTAGGATACCCGCCGAGGTTTCGTCGGGGCGAAGCATCGCCGCGCCGAGACCCCCATTTTCGGCGGCTGTGACGCCAGATAAGTTCACGTCGCGCGTACCGTCGAGTCTGAACCCAGCAAGCGCGTTGCCGCGGGCAATCGTGTCGGTTATTTCTGACGACGAGACGCCTTCGAAGACGACGCCCGAGACGCTGTCGGTCAGTTCCGAGTCGGTGACCGTGACCTCGCGCGAGGCACTGACGAAGACGCCGAAGTCGGTGTCGGAAGCCGTGACTCCTTCTACCGCCGCGTCGGAGACGTTCTCGTAGACGACACCGTCGTCCCAATCGCTGAGACGGAGGTTTCGCACCGTCACGTTGCGCACGCCAGTGACCTCGACGCCTGCCGAGAGGTCCGCTCGGATGGTCGTCCGGACGCCGTCTACGAGGTGGCCACCGCCGTCGAGGACAACGTCGTCTGACTGAATCTCGATGCACGTATCGGTGTCGGCGTTCGCCACGTCGCCTTGCAACTCGTAGACACCCGGTCGATTGATTGTGATACAGGAATCGATTAGAGTCGCCTGCGTGGTCGCTCCGACCGAATTGACAGAAGAGAGACCGACGAGCGAACCGACCAACAGTAGCGAGAGGACGGCCGCGAGCGTGGCGTCTGTCCGCGTGGTCATAGTGGATCCTCTCCACGCAGTCGCTTTGTTATTGACTCCGAGAAAGAGGATGAGTCTGCCCACACGAAGAGGGGTCCGGGCCAGACGAGAGCGGACGTTCTTCGTTCGGTCGCCGGTCGTTCGGTCGCCGGTCGTTCGGTCGCCGGTCGTTCGGACGCTCGTTGTTCGGGAGCTTACACGACACTATCCGTTGGACGTGTCGGTCGTCTCTCGTTCAGTATCTGGCCCCGATTCTGTCGTTGTGGTCTCTTCGGCCTCGGTATCGCCCTCGGAGTCCGGCGTCTCCGTTTCGTCGGAGGTCACAGTCTCGTTGGCGGCCCCGAGCGGTTCTCGCAGGGTCACGTTGAGGACAGAGTCCGGTTGGGTAGCGGCCACTTCGAGCGGGACGACCGATTCGACGGGGTCGTTTTCGGGTGCCGATTCGGCATCCGCGGCGTCGAGGGCCACGTTTCGGAGCCGAAACGAGAACCGCATCGTCCCGAATACTGACTGCTCGAAGACGTTCGTCCCGCCCTGGACGGCGAACACCGCCCAGTTCTCGTTGTCGCTGACCGCCGCGTTCGTAAACTCGTTGCGCGTGGCGTTGTCGAGCAAGATACCGGCCGAGATACCGTCGAGTGCGCTTTCGGCGGTCGTTCCCTCGACTGTCACGTCCCGAAACTCGTTGTAGTCGGCGCGTTCGACGACGAGACCGACGCGCGAGGAATCGGTCACCGTACTCTCGGCGACCGAGACGTTTTCCGAGACGAAGAGGTCGATACCGAGTTCGTTCGACTCGACGGTGAACTCCGTGACGTTGACCCTACGCGACTGGACGACAGCAAGTCCGAGGTCGTTCTCGGTGAGCGTGCAACCGTCGAGCGTCTCGTCGCTCGACCGGACGAGGCGAATGCCGAATCCGTTTCTCGAGGCCGTGCAGTCGGTAATCTCGCTGTCGGTCGTGTTGGTCATCGAGACGCCGCCGATGTTCTCGGTGACGTTCACGCCCGTGACCGTGACGTTTCGGCTGTCTGAAATTCCGATACCGAGCGCCGCCGGTCGTCGTCGGAAGAACATCGGGCCGAAACTCGTGTTAGCGATTGCGGTGACGTTTCTGATGGCGACCCGTCTAGACTGGTCGAGCGTGATGCCGGAAATCGAGTTGTTCCGGGCGAATACGTCGGCGATTTCGCCACCACGGACCTGGTCGAACGAGATGGCGACGCCTCCGTCGCGCAGTGACGACTCGCCGACCGAGACGTTCGTCGAGTTCGTCGCCGAGATAGCCGCGCCGGTCTCTTCGGCGACGAGACCGCTGACGACACCGTTCGAGGAGTTGTCGAAGGCGATTCCGTCGTCCCATTCGGCGAGACGGACGTTCCGGACGGTGACGTTCGTCGCGTTCGTGACGCGAATCCCGATTGTCAGGCCCGCTTGCGTCGGGGGCCGGAGACCATCGAGGAGATTGTTCTGTCCGTCGAACACCACGTCGTCGGCGCGAATCTCGATGCAGACCCCGGCGGTCGCGGTTTCGATGTCGGCGTCGAGGACGTAAGAACCCGGTTCGGTGACGACCGTACAGGAGTCCAGCACGGTAGGGTCGGCGGCTTGTATCGAGGTTCCCGACGTTGAGACGACGCCCGGCGCGACGGACACAATTATCAACAGAGACAGAATTACTGCGCCTTGCGTCCGTCTGTCCATGACGAAACCCGTTCGACTCCCGGCCGCATTGTTATGATGAGCCAAGAACAAGTATTCTGGCGTAGAAGCCCAGAAACGTGTGCTATCGGTGGCGTAACGACGAATACGTCCGCGATTCGAGTGTCCGCGAATCGCGTCGATACGTCACGAGCGCGACTCAGAGACCGAGGTCGAACGCGCGAACGAAAACTACTGCGACTGCCGGAACTCCCGAAGCCACCGCGAGGACGACGAGGCCGGTGCCCCATCCGGCAACCGTCGCAATCGCGCCGACGACGACACCGTTCAGCGCGGCGAAACCGATGTAGGCAGTCCGAGCGAGACCGAACCCCACGCCCCGTTCCTCGCTGTCGAGGCGGCCGACGAGTCGGGACTGCACTGGCGGACCCCAACCCATGCCGAGACCGACGAGGACGACTCCGACCCCGACCACGAGCGGTTCGCCACTGCGAGCGAGCATCAGCGTCAGAAAGCCTATCGTTGCGACGAGTAACGTTCCGACCGCCACCGGGTCGCGGCCGACTCTGTCCGACAGCCACCCCGAAATCGGCTGACCCGCCGTCACGGCCGCGAAGTAGACGGTGAACAACACGCCAGCCAGCGGCGTCGAAAAGCCGTGATAGTTCTCGAAGACGAGCGGCAGAAACGAGAAGGCGGCGGTGTCGGCGAACTGCGCGAACCCGGCGACGGCCGTGGTGAACGCGACGCCCGGATGCGAGAGGAGTTCACCGAGCACGCCCGGTTGGAGTCTGTCGCCGAGTGCGGCGTCGGGAGCGACTGGCGTTCGAGCGTCCACGACGAAACCGAACCCGACGAGTGCGGCGAACGCGACTGCTCCAGCGACTGCCAGTACCGCACGCCAACCGAACTGCGTGGCCACGAGGGCGACGATTGGACCGGTGAGACCCACCAGTTGCGCGCCCAGTCGATGGACGCCGATGGCGCGGGCAGTCCCTTCGAAGCGCGCGGTGAGCAGTGCGGTCGCGGGACTGTAGTACGCGCCGCTGACGAGGCCGACGAGTCCCATTCCCAGAACGACGAACGCTCCGGACGGCGCAAACGCGAGCAGGAGACTTGCGAGGCCGGTCAGGCCGAGCGCGGCGAGAACCACGATACGCTCGCCGAACTTGTCACCGAGCGCGCCGCTCGGCAGTTGTGCGACGGCGTAGGTGGCGGTACTCGCAGTGACGGCGAGACCGATGAGTGCTGGCGAGACGCCGAGGGTCGCTTCGATGGCCGGGAAGACGAGACTCAGCGCGAACTCGACGAATCGAACACCGAAGTACGCGAGGACGCAGAGAGCGAGGACCGCGTGGCGCTGTCGCCAGCGGTCTGGAAGCGCCATGTTCTCATTCGTCCCGCGGACGTGACAACTCTCTTTCGGTCGTCTCCACACTGGCAGGCGACGATTCCGTTCCTGTCGTGGGACTCAAAAATGCGGACAAAGTATTTTTCCAGTGCTGACCAACCGTCTGATATGGTCATGGAAGAGTCCGAGGAGAAACTCGCGCGCGACGACCCAGTACCGAACTTCGAACTGCAGGGCACCGACGGCGAGACGTACACGCTCGAAGAGTTCGCCGACTACGACGCGCTCTTGCTCGTGTTCACCTGCAACCACTGTCCCTACGCCCAAGCGAAGTTCGACCTGCTGAACGACCTCGCGGCGGAGTACGACGACGCCGCAATCGTCGGCGTCAACCCCAACGACGCCGAGGAGTACCCTGACGACTCCTACGAAGCGATGGTCGAGTGGGTCGAAGAAGGGAAAATTCAGTACGACGCGTACCTCCGCGACGAGACCCAAGAAGTCGCCGAGGCGTACGGCGCGACCTGTACGCCGGACCCGTTCCTCCTCAGAAACGAGGGCGACAAATTTACCCTGGCGTACCACGGCCGACTCGACGACGCGCTGAATCCCGACGAGGAGGCCAGCGAGATTTACATCGACGACGCCATCGACGCTGTGCTGGCAGGCGAGGACGTTGACTTGGAGTTCCTGCCGTCGCGGGGTTGCTCCATCAAGTGGAAGTAGCGGGCCGAAGCGAAAACTGTTCGCTCAGGCGGCACCGGCGTACAGCAAACTGAACCGGAGCGTGTTGAGCAGTCCGTGGCCGACGACGGTGATCCACATGTTTCGCCCGCTTCGGAGGTATATCCACCCGAAGAGGACCCCGAAGGCCCCGTTGCTCAGAACACCTACCGGCCCCTCCGCGAAGTGGACTGCACCGAAGAGAGCACCCGCTACCAGAATCGCTAGCCACTGCCCGACGTTCGCGTGGTCGGTCAGTCGCGTAATCAGGAAGGCGCGGTAGAACCACTCTTCCGCGACGGCGATCGTCGTCCACGCCAACAGCACCATCAGCAGGAACAGGTGGAGGTTCCCTTCGATTGGGTTGAACCGGCTCTGGTCGATACCAGTCACTGGGACCCCCAGCGAGAGGAGCGCCGATAGGACGAGCGCCTGCACTGCGACGAAGACGATAGCCGCGCCGACTCCAGCCCCGACGCCTGCAAGCACCGTTCGCACCCAACTCGCCGGTCGTGTCAGTCCGAGCGCGAGCCAACTACTCCCCTGCCGCTTGAGGAGAATGGCCCCGACGAACACCGCGAGGACGTACCCGAGATTCACGAGTGCCCCGCCTTCGATGGTACTGAGGCCGAGCAAGGTCCCCAACGCACCCAGCACGACGATTGGCGTCCCAACGAGTAGCACGTCCCGAACGGGATTCGGGGTCGAGAGGGAGAAAATTCCGGACGATTCAGCGTCGCCGGTGCTGTGTTCCATGCTACCAAGACGTATCGACTTGTGATATATGTTTAGCGGAGGACACACCTGCTATCAGTAACAAATCGCTCCCGACAGCAGAGCGGTTGCGTTCCCACATCGGGTGCGTTTCCGCAACAACATTCGAACGCGTAGACGGCCGCGAAGCAGTGTCCCAGACGCCGCTCAATCAGTCGGAGAGCCACCAGCGTAGGCAGTCACCGAGTCCGTATACCCCATCAGCACGGTTCCGAGGATGCTCATCACGAGGACGTAACCGACGGCGAACGCCGGAATCGTCGAACCGAGCGCTCCCGTGCCGACGCTGGTGGCGAGAGCGGCGATGACCAGCGAGAACTCCCCGCGCGGGACGAGTCCGACGCCGACTCGGAGCGAGCGACGGCGGTTGAGACCGTAGAGGCGGCCACCGACCGTCCCACTGGTAAGTTTCGTCAGCGTGGTCAACACGACTGCCACCGCAAGTAGCACCACGACTTCCGCGATTACAGTCACGTCTGTCGTGAGACCGATAGAGAAGAAGAAGATAGCCGCGAACAGGTCGCGGGCGGGCGAGACCACGCGTTCGATTCGGTTCGTGTGACCGGTGGTGCTGAACGCGGTTCCGACGAAGAAAGCCGCGACGGCTTCGCTCACGCCGAGCGCGAGCGCCGCACCCCCGACGAGAGTCGTGACGCCGAGGACGCGGAGCAAGAACAGTTCGTCCGAGTCCACGGCGAAGAGTCGCTCGACGTACTGGGTTCCGTAGAACGCCAGCAGGGTCAGTCCCCCGAGGAACGCGAACGCGACCCCGACCGACACCGCCGCCGTTTCGAGGCCGCCGCCGCCGAGCGCCACCGCCGAGAGGAGCGCGAGGTAGACGGCGATGAGAATGTCTTCGAACACCAACGTCCCGAGGATAGCCTCGCTCTCGGGGTTGGCAATCCAGCCACGCTCGATGAGCGACTTAGTGATGACCGCGCTGGAGGAGATGTAGACGATGCCCGCAAAGAACAACGTCTCTATCGGCGAGAAGCCGAAGACGAAGCCGAGGACGACGCCGACGCCGAAGTTGACCACGAAGTCCACGCTCCCGATGCCGACTAGCTGGTTCCACCCATCGACGAGTCGTTCGATGTTGAACTCTAACCCGAGGAAGAAGAGGAGGAGGACGATACCGAGTTCCGCGAGTACGTCGATGAACTCGTGGCTCTCGACCAGCGTGAGCGGAATTGGTCCGAGATGGGTCGGGACGTTCGGACCGACCAAGATGCCCACCAAGATGTACATCGGGATGACCGACTGATTCGCCCGGACGGCTAGCGTTCCGCCGATAGCGAGCGCAGTGAGCGCGATACCGACTTCGAGGAGAACCTCTCCGGCCATCTACGCAGATATCAACTCGTTGAGAGCCTGTTGTTCGTCGCGGGTGCCGAGCGTCACCAGAATGTCGCCACCTTCGAGTTCGAACTCCGGTTGGGGATTGGCGATGGTCCTCTCGCCGCGCTGGATCGCGATGACCGAGACGCCCGTCTGCTGGCGGACTTCCGCCTCCCGGAGCGTCTGCCCGACGAGCGAGGACGTCTCGGGGAGGTCGGTCCACTCGATGATTGACTCCCCGAGCGGCACGTCCACGCTGTCTAAGTCTACAGGTTGGAAGTACGCACCCTCCAGAATCGTCCCGAACTCGCGGGCCTGTTTGTCGGAGAGTTCGAACAGTTTCGTCCCGTCGGCGTCCGCCGAGGGGCGTCGGAACACCTCGCGCTTGCCGTCGTGGTGGATGAGTACGACGAGTCTGTCGTCGCCGTCGAGTTCGTACTCGAACTTCCGACCGACGCCCGGCACGTCAGTCTCGTAGACTGTCATGCCACAACCGACGGGAAACTACACCATAAATATAGCCGAAGGAAGCGCCGAGGACGATGTCGTCGCTCTGTCAATGTCGTCGCTAGAGTCGAATCGGTTGCGTTTCCGTTTACGGTAACGCAAACGTTTGCGCCAGCGCACACGTTGTATCATCCCAGTACTGGCGGGTTCCGATTCGGCCGAGAGTACGCCGACTGCTCGGCCGAGTTTACGAATCGGAGTCAGTCGGCTCAGGTGGGCGTCCGTCCGTGACACCCGCGTAGTCGAACGCCAACCGAAGGCCAGCGTCGGCCGCTTCGTCATAGCGGTCGAACAACTCGGGCGTCAACTCCCGATCCAATTGGAGGACGTTCGGGTCAGGGTCGTCGACCCAGTGATACATCGAACCGGCGATGCTTGCGGTGAGTTCCGTATTGGGAAGCGTCTCCTCGACGGCTTCGCCGTACGACAGCGGTGCTTGTCCGGAGGGAACGCCGACGACTTCTGCTCCGAGACTGGTGAGTTGTGCCGCTCCCGCGAACCCTGAACTCATCGTATCCGCAGACACCGCGACGACGACGCGGTCGGGGTCCAGCGAACTCTCGTAGCGACCGTCTTCGACCACGTCCGCAAACGTCTCGGAGAGCGTGAGGAGTCGCTTAGTCTCGCTTAGGTCGTCTGCGTCGCCGCCGACGCAGTCCAAGAAGCCGCCGAAGTCGTAGTCGGCGCGGTTGTCGTCGGTGGTCCCGCGTTCGTCGTCCACCCCGTAGCGCTCGCGGTGGGGTTGGGTCCGCCGCTTCAACGACTTCGTCTGGTCGAGGACGCGAGCGACACCCTCCCAACCATCGAGGAAGTACGCGACGTGGAACACGAACTGCGAGTCGCCGCCGGGATTGTCTCGAAGGTCGAGTATCAGCGTCTCCGTTTCGTCTTCGGCTGTTTCGTCGGCCAGTTCGGTCAGTACTTCGACCATCGAAGGGAGCGCTTGGACCGTCTCGGACAGGTCCTCGGGAGCGTCACCGCCGACGTGACGCTCGTAGGCCTCGGGTGCGAGTTCTTCTATCCACTCCACACTGCGGTCCAGCGCAACTTCGAAGCTCTCTCGGTACCCCTGCAAGTCGCTCGGCACGAACACGGCGGCGTCGCCACCCTCGTAGAGTCGATACTGTGGGCCAGTTCCGGAAGGGTGCGAGAACGACCGTTCGAGTTCCGCCATCGGTTCTGCGTCGGCGGCGACCAGACTCGGTGTCACTGACCGCTCCTCGCCATCGCATCGAACCCGCACGGTCGGTTCCCCTTGCGGTTCCGACCGGTCGAGCAGTCGAGTCAACGAAGTCGGCTCTCGAATCAGTTTCCCGGTACGGGAGAGGGCGTAGTATCTGTTCTCGACGCCGACGAGTTCTGCAGTACGGTCGGCCAACTGTTCGACCGGCGTCCCTTCGACGGCGAGGAGTCGCGCACCGAGGAGGTCTTCGAGCGAGTCGTCGAAGACCGACTCCACGTACAACCGGTCGCCGACGACACGGAACGACA
Organism: Halorussus halophilus; assembly: GCF_008831545.1. Taxonomy (NCBI): domain Archaea; kingdom Methanobacteriati; phylum Methanobacteriota; class Halobacteria; order Halobacteriales; family Haladaptataceae; genus Halorussus; species Halorussus halophilus. The sequence goes on along the minus strand of NZ_CP044524.1, from coordinate 251,002 downwards.
GCGGTAATCGAGAGTCCTCGTCGGTCTCCGCCGTCGAATCGGACTCGGGTGGTGAGAGTTTGGAGTGGGCGTCTTCGAGTCCGGCGACCAGCGGCGCGGCCCGCCGGTAGAACTCCTCGGCGGTCGCAGTGTCGGGCAAGTCACGGACGAGACGTTCGAGTCGCGCGTGGAGTTCGACTCGACTCTCGTACCCGACGTACGGTTCCGGGTGAATCGCCTCGATTCGCTCGACCAACGTCCGCGCGTCTTCTGCGAGCGCGTCGCGGTCGAACGTCTCCGAATCCGTGTCTTGCGATTGCGTAGGGTCGCTCACGAAGAGGACGTTGACCGGCACACTGATGAATTATTTGACGGTACGGGGAGACGGACACAACGCTTTACCCGGAAACCCGCGATATCAACCACAACGTGCCCGCGCTCGAAGATCCTCTCGAAATCGGCGGCGTCGAACTCCCCAATCGCCTCTACCGCGCGCCGTTACTCGAATGCGCGGGCAACGGTCCCGACGCCGTCGAGACGCTAATTTCGGAACTCGAACCCGCCGCCGAGTCCGGTGCAGGACTCATCTGTCAGGGTGCGACCATCGTCCGGGAGGAGGGTGGCTGTGCCGCGCCGGGGATGACCAGCGTCGCGGACCCCAACTTCGTCGCGGAGTTGTCGAAGCTGACCAACGCCATCCACGACCACGACAGCCGAATCTTCGTCCAACTCGAACACGGCGGCCTGCGGAGCATGGAGACGTGGCACGCGGAGTATCGCGAGGCGCATCCGGACCTCTCGCAGTTGGCGGTGTCCGAACCGCCGTGGCCCCTCCAACTACTCGACAAAATTAGATTCCTGAACTACGACCCACAGGTTCTCGGCACCGACGAGGTGTACGAACTCGCGGCGGACTTCGGTCGCTCGGCGGCCTACTGCGCGGACGCTGGCTACGACGGCGTCCACATCGCGGGGGCGAACATGGGCATCGTCCAGCAGTTCCTCTCGCCGTTCTACAATCGCCGGGACGATGAGTTCGCCGACGGCGTCCGCTTCCTGGAAGTCGTCCACGACGAGATTCGAGAGCGTGCTGACGACGTGCCGCTAATGACGAAGGTGCCCGCCGAAACCGAGGCCCCGCCGTTCGTCCGGCGACATCTGAGCACTGACGACACGGTCCGCATCTGCAGGCGATTACAAGGCATCGGCTACGACGCAGTGGTTCCGGTCCAAGCCTCCGTATTCTGGGACATGAGCATCGTCCGCGGGGAGTTCCCCGGCGAGGCGTGGCGCGACGAACGGTTCCGCGAAGGCTACGCCGCGGCCTTCGGAAGCAAGTGGCGGGCCGCGCTCGTCGCGCTCGCGAATCGAGTCGAGGCGTTCGAGTACGACTTCGAACCGGGGTGGAACGCAGACTTGGCGCGCCGGGTGCGCGAACGCGTCTCGATTCCGGTACTGCTGGAGGGCGGTATCAGGGAGCGCGAACAGATTGATTTCCTCTTGGGGAGCGAGGCGTCGGAGACGCCTCGAACGAGCGGCGAAGGAAAGAGCGACGGAGTCGCGAGTGCCTGCGACGCCGTCGGCATGGGCCGACCGTTCTACGCAGAGCCGAAACTCCCGGCGCGCCTCTTGAGTGTGGACGGGGAGAGTGGGGAAGTCGGAGTTGTCTGCGAGAACTGCAACAACTGCACGGTGCCGCAGGTGACTGGCGCACACGGGGTCTGTCGGACGCCCGAGGTACTGGCGGAGAAGGGACAGTTAGAGCGAGAAGGCGCGTACGAGCAGTCCGAGACGGAGTAGGATTTAGGCATCGCCCACCCAAAGCACCGACATGGCGCGCGAAGTCACGCACACCGAGACGGGACCAGTCAGGTTGGACGAGAGCGACATCGACGACGAGTACGGCGACGTCGCCATCTGTCTCTGCGGACTCTCGGACGAGCGTCCGTTCTGCGACGGGTCCCATCGCGCGACGGAGGACGAGGAGTCGGAGAAGTTGTACAAGTATGAGGACGGCAACAGCGACACCGACGCCAGACGCCGCGAAATCGAGGAGATCGTCTACGCCGACGAGTAGCCGTCTGAATCGCACGAGAGTTTTTATCGAAAGAGGGCCAACTCCTAAACATGTCGTCCCTCCAAGAGTCAGTCCAGCGTCTCCCGCGAGCGATGCGCTCGCGCGTGACGGTCGGGGTCTTCGCGTTTCTCACGCTCTCGTCACTGATTCCGGTGGTAATCAGCATCTACGCCTCGCCCGTGCTTCGACTCCTGTTCCTGCCGTCGTACCTCGTGACGATGCTGTTGTACGACAGTGTGTGGGGTCTCGAAAATCTCGTCTATCTGCTCGGCGACGGTCACCTCCTCTGGGAGACGGGGAACGTCCTCACCTACTATCTGTTCGCGCTGGCCGTCGGGTGGCTTACCGAGCGCGTTCGGGACCTCCGACGACCACGAACCGACCCCGAAGTCACTCCGTAACCGCGTCCAGTCGCTCCGACAGGTCGGCCAGTTCGACCAGTTCGGTCGCTGTGCTATCGGCGTCGAGTTCGCGGAAGCCAGTGCCAGTCACCACTGCGACCACCGAGTCGTCTGCGGCGAGTTCTCCTGCGTCGGTGAGTCGCCGAATTCCGGCGAACGCGGTCGCAGAGGCGGCTTCGACGCAGAAGCCCGCTTCGGTGGCGAGTCGTCGCTTGGCGAGTCGGATGTCGTCGTCCGGCACAGAGACGACAGCACCGTCTGTGTCGCGGACCGCCGCGAGCGCGCGGGTGCCGCTCGGCGGGTCGGCGTTGGCGATGGAGTAGGCGATTGTCTCCCCACCCTCCACAGGACTCACTTCGTCTGCTCCCTCGCGGAACGCGGTGGCGATGGGGTCGCAGGCCGCGGCCTGCACGAGATACAGTCGCGGGACAGACTCGGCGTCGAGCAGACCGGCCTCCCGGAGTTCGCGCAGTGCCTTCCACGCGGCGCTAGCGTGGCCGCCACTGCTCGTCGGGAGGACGATAGCGTCCGGCGCGAGTTGCTCTCCGAGCAACTCGGAACGAGCCTCTCTCGCCCCGCGCGTGAACGCTTCGCAAATCTCCAGCGCCGTGGTCTTCTGGCCAGCGACGCGGAGCGGCGTGTCGGAGTTGACGAACTCGACGGGCGACTCCGTGGCAAGCGTCTCGTAGTAGAGACGGCCGTAGTCGCCCGACACCCGCAGAATTTCGGGGTCGTACTGCCCGATGGCGGCGAGTCGCGGAGCAGGAACGTCCTCCGGCACCAGCACGAGGGCGTTCAGGCCAGCGCCTGCGGCGTGGGCCGCGGTACTGATGGCCATGTTTCCGTGCGAGACCGTGCCGACCCACTCGCGGTCGTTCGCTTCGGCCCACGCGACGCCGACCGCGCTGCCGCGGTCTTTGAACGTGCCCGTCGGATTCTCGCTCTCGTCCTTGCAGTAGAGGCGACACCCGACGAACTCGTCCAACGCGGGCGTTCTGACGAGCGGCGTTCCACCCGCGGCCGCGGCGACCCCGGAGGTTGCGGAGACAGGGAGGAGGTCCGAGTAGCGCCAAACCCCTCGAAGGGGGCCATCTGGCCACGAGAAGTCGCTCGCGTCGGTCTCGACCCAGAGCGGTTCGCCACACGAACAGCGCTTTCGCTCCCCGAGCGGGGCCGTCGCACCGCAGGCGTAGCAGACGAGCGTCGTCATCGCATCACGTCCTCGTACGTTTCTTTGGCCTGCTCAGCCCCCGCCCCGAGGTAGCCGATGTCAGTGCCGACGATTTGGAAGTCGAAGCCGTAGTCGGCCCACAACTGGATTTCCGCGTCGTCGGTCGCCAGCGTGCCCACCGGGGTCCCGGCGTCACTCGCTCCGGCCAGCACCGACTCGATGGCTTGCGTGAACACCTCGGACTCGTGCTCGCCGAACACACCGAGGTTTCCGGAGAGGTCGGCCGGGCCGACGAGGAGTGCATCGACGCCCTCCACGGCGGCGATTTCGGCGGCGGTATCGACTGCGCGCTCGGTTTCGATTTGGACGATAGTCGTGAGTTCGGTCCCGGCAGACTCGACTGCGGCGTCGATGGCGTCTCCGTACTCGTTAGCTCGCGACCCGGCTATGCCTCGGACGCCATCCGGCGGGTAGCGGACTGCTTCGACCGCTTCACGTGCTTGTTCGGCGCTCTCGACCATCGGTACTAAAACACCGGAAACGCCGGTGTCCAGTACCCGCTTGATTCGCACCGGGTCGTTGTCCGCGACGCGAGCGAGCGATGCTGTCTCTCCAGCCGTCGCTTCGGCAGCGCGGACGACGTTGGTGACAGACTCCAGAGTCGTCGGCGTGTGTTCGGTGTCTACGACCACGAAGTCGGCGTGTGGCGCACAGCGTTCCGCGACCGTCGGATGGCCGATTGCGAGCCACTGGCCGACGACCGAGTCGCCGTCGTCGAGTCGGCGCTTGAGAGTAGTCATGGATAGACCGAGGGCGTCCGATGGGAAGTAGATTACCGCGGGAAGCCGGGAGAGTTGGGTTGGCGAGCGTACGCTGCCGTGCGCTACAAGTAATGGAGGACGGACGCCCTACCGAGCGGTGACCGTACGCCGAAGACGCTAGGTGCGGACGCTGAGGACGATGAAGACGTATCCGAGGGTCGTCACCGCGTAGTTGACAGTCAACAGCAGGCGACTCTGGGAGAAGTCGGTGAGGAACGCGCTGAAGGTCGTTGCGACGGCCGCCGCGACGACGAAAGAGAACCCGACCGTCAGCAACAGCATCGACCGGCGTTCGGTCTGCTGGTATGCGCGCATCGCCAGTCCGACGAGGGCCAGACCGACGACTACGAGCGCGATACTGAGGACGACGTAGGCGGCTTCCATCGGTTGCATCGGCGATTCGTGTGGTACCTCGGAGCGTATTTATATAAATGTGTGCGAAAGCAAACTGGTCTCGGGAGGCTCACGCGACGAGGGCGGTCGATTCCGTCAACGAACCAGCGCGGCGAGTTTCTCGATGGGATGAGTCGGTGACTGCTCGGACAGTTGTGAGCGACAGGAGCCACCCGGAGCGACCACGCTGTCGGCGTCAGCTTCCGAAATCTGCTCCCGGAGGATGTCGGCGATGTCTTGGGAGAGGTCGTAGTGTTCGTCGTGGTAGCCGAAGCTTCCGGCCATCCCACAACACCCCGAGTCGAGCGCCGCCACGTCGTAGCCTGCCCGGTCGAGTACCGCGGTGGCGTGGCCAGCGGTGCCCAACGCCTTCTGGTTGCAGTGGCCGTGGTAGGCAACTCGTTCGTCGGTCGGCTCGAACTCGATTCGGTCGTCGGCCCCCGTTGCGTTCAGATACTCACAGACGCCGTAGGCGTTCGCGGCTAGCACGTTCGCCTCCTCGCCAGGACAGAGGTCACGGTACTCGTCCTGTACCATCGCAGCGTCCGAGGGTTCGAGGTAGACGACCGACCACCCATCTCTCACGTGAGGCGCGAACTGCGCGACGTTCGCCTCGGCGCGCTCGCGGGCGTCGTCGAGGAAGCCTTCGGAGTACGCCGGACGGCCCGACGGCTCGGCGTCGGGCACGCGAACGTGGACCTGCGCGGCTTCCAACACAGCGACGGCGGCGTGGCCGACCTCCGGAGAGACGTAGTTGGTGAAGCTGTCGGGGACCAGAAGGACTTCGGCGGCGGCTTCCTCGCGAGGGATTTGTGGCCCTCCGCGCGCATCGAACCACGACTCGAACGACCGACTGGCGAACGTCGGGAGGTCGCGTTCGGGCGAGATGCCGAGTTTCTGGGCGACAAAGGACGACCCCGGCAAGTTCAGGAGGCGATTCGAGACGGGTGCCAGCGTACTCCCGACTTTGGCGAGGCGGTCGAACTCCGCGAAGAGCCGCGACCGAACGCTCGCGCCCGCTCGCTCGTGGTACTGGTGTTTGACCTCGGCTTTGAGCTTCGCCAAATCGACGCCGGTCGGGCAGTCGCTCTGACAGCCCTTACAGCCCAGACAGAGGTCCAGAACCTCCTCTTGGAAGCGCTCGGTGTACAGTTCTTCCGGCGGGAGTTCGCCGCTGATAGCCGCTCGCAGGAGATTCGCCCGGCCGCGAGTCGTCGCCACCTCCTCCTTCGTCGCGCGATAGGAGGGACACATCACGTCCGAGTCCGTCTGGCGGCAGGTGCCACAGCCGTTGCATAATTCGACGAGGTGCGAGAAACTACCCTCTTCTGAGAAATCCTGCACCGTCGCCGGTTCGAGCGAGGCGTAGTCGGGGCCGTAGCGCAGGTTCTCGCGCATGTCGGTCGGGTCGTCGTCCCGGAAGACTACCTTGCCGGGGTTCATGCGCCAGTCGGGGTCGAACGTCGTCTTGAGTTGCTTGAACGCCGCCCAGAGTTGTGGCCCGTACATCTTCGGATTGAACTGCGTGCGCGCTAGTCCGTCGCCGTGTTCGCCCGAAAACGAGCCGTGGTGGTCCAGCACGAGCGAAGTCACGTCCTCGGCGATGGACTGCATCTTCTCGACGCCCTCTCCCTCTTTTAGGTTTAGAATCGGCCGGACGTGGAGCGTACCGCTTCCGGCGTGGGCGAAGTACGCAGCGGAGGTGTCGTGGGCTTCCAAAATCCCTTCGAAGCCCTGTACGTACTCGGCCAGTTCGTCGGGCGGCACCGTCGCGTCTTCGATGAACGGGTACGGCTTCGGGTCACCGTCCATGCTCATCAGGAGCGGAATCGCGGCTTTCCGAAGCTTCCAGAGGTCGGCCTGTGAGTCCTCGTGGTACGCTTCGATACTGTCGAAGGCCACGCCGTCGTGGACGAAGTGTCTGTAGGTCTGGGCGACTGCCGCTTCGAGGTCGCCGTGTAACTCCGAGTCGAACTCCAACATGAGCGCGGCCGTCGCCGACTCGGGAATCGGCCCGGCGTATTTCGCGTACTCCGACGACTCTCGGGCGAGGCGAAACACCTCCTCGTCCATCAACTCCACCGCACTCGGGTCGAATTCGAGCGCCTCGGGGACCGCCTCCATCGCGTCCACGAGGTCCGAAAAGCAGTACAGCGCGACTGCGGTTTGCTCGGGAAGCGACACGAGCGAGAGCGTCGCCGAGACGACGACGCCGAGGGTTCCCTCCGCGCCGACGAACAGTTTGGCGAGATTGACGTATTCGGCATCGTCTTCGTTTGCGGTTGCGCTACCGTTCCCGTCCACGCTCTCGTTTTCGCCACTGTAAACAACTTCGTGAAGATTGTAGCCGCTCACCGACCGCTTGAGTTTCGGATACCGCGCTTCGATTTCGTCGGCGTTGTCCTCAACCAGTGCTCGGACAGTGCGATACAGGTCGGCCTCTCGGTCGTCCTTCGAGACGATTTCCTCCCATTCCGGCCCGTCGAGTTCTATCTCCCGGGCGTGAATTCGCGTGCCGTCGGCCAGAATCGCATCGCACTCTTCGACGTAGGCGTCGGTGATACCGTAGCGAACCGAGTGGGCCCCAGTCGAGTTGTTGCCGATGCCGCCGCCTATCGTCGCGCGATTCGAAGAGGCAGGGTCGGGTGCGAACTTGAGGTCCCACTGGGCGAGGTGTGCGTCGAGGTGGTCCTGCACGACGCCCGGTTGGACTGTCACGCGCTTCGCCTCGGGGTCGGTGTCGAGAACCGCGTCCATGTGACGCGAGCAGTCGAGGACGACGCAGTCCTCACCGACGGTCTGCCCGGCGAGCGACGACCCTGCGCCGCGCGGCAGAATGTCGGCGTCGTGTTCGGCCGCGACTTCGAGCGCGGCCTGTACGTCGTCTGCGTCCCTGGGGAAGACGACGCCCGCTGGCGTCGCCTGATAGATGCTCCCGTCCGTCGCGTAGAGGACTCGCGTGTACTCGTCGAAGCGGACATCGCCGTCGCAGGCCGAACGAAGCGCCGATTCGAGACCGGCCGAAACGTCGGCCCGCTGCGGTCGGTCAGCGTTCCCGGTGGAGGACTCGGTTGGAGTGTCGGCGGGAGGGGAAGACATGATACAGAATGACACCCACAGTAACTTACCTTTTGGCGCGGCGCGGACCGAATCTGTCGGACTCGACACCACGTCGAGTTCGCAGTCAATGTGTCGATTTACAGGGGAAAACTAAACCGACACAAACTCAGCAAGGAGGCACGTAACAAAGACCTTCGACAGAGATAGACCGGCCATGTCCGTCCGCAACGGCGACCTAGCGGAAAAGTGGTACGAGTACGTGTACCGCGAGCAGTCCGACAGCGTCAGTCGGTTCGTCGAACAGTTTCCCGACGAGCGTGCGCTGTCGGTCAGTTGCAACCGGTTCGGACACGACTACCAGTTCGTCCGGCCCCTTCTCACGAACCCAGACGCGGTCCTGCAAGCGGGACGCGCCGCTCTGCGTCGGTTCACGTCGCAGTCGAGCGACGAACTCGACTCGGTCTACCTCCGAATCTCGGACCTGCCTGCCCAGAGCGAAGTCTCGTTCGAGGAACTGCGAGCGGACCACCTGAACGAACTGCACACGTTCAGCGGGGCCGTCGTCGCGACGGAACCGGTTCGGCCGAAAGTCGTGACCGCAGCGTTCCGGTGTGCGAAGTGCGAGCGCGTCACCCGAAGAGACGCCCAACCCGGCCGGACGTTCCGAGACCACGCGAAGTGTCCGCGCTGTAGTTCGGTCGGCTACCTCTCGTTCGCGCCCGAAGACAGCGACTACGTGGACGCTCAACTGGTCGAGTTGCGCGACAGTGACGAGCAGATGCAATCGGACACCGACGCGGTGCCCGTCCTCCTCGAACACGACTTAGCGGGAAGCGTCTCCGTCGGGGAAACCGTCCGACTCGCGGGCATTCCGCGGGCGAACCGCGCGGCGGAATCGACGGTCGCCGACTTCTGGGTCGAATCGGTGAGTATGGAGAACTTAACCGCCACGAATCAGTAACTTCTGGTGGTTTCCTCACTGTGGGCAACTGATATATAGGAGGCGTGTGAACGGCCATCATGTTTTTGTCTGTTCGATGACTTTGACATACTAGGGGTAAGGATGTACGACTTGACCGGTTTCCAACGCGACCTGCTGTACGTCATCGCGGGGCTCGACGAACCGCACGGCCTCGCCATCAAAGACGAACTCGAATCGTACTACGAAAAAGAGATTCACCACGGCCGACTGTACCCGAATCTCGACACCTTGGTGGACAAGGGGTTCGTCGAGAAGGGTCAGCGCGACCGACGTACCAACTACTACACGCTGACCAGACGCGGCACCCGCGAGATAGAAGCCCGACGGGAGTGGGAGGGACAGTACCTCGACTCGGAGTCCGAACAGGTCACTGCCTGAGTAGCGAACGACGCCTACCGACGGCGAGCGAAGCCTACGGATGCGACGCGGTGAGCACCGCGCCGACGACCGCAGCGTCCAGCGACTGCGTCCAGCGATAGACCGGGCTTTCGGAGTTCAATACGTACTCGTCGCCCGACTCTTCCAGTACCGAGAGCGCGACCAGTTTCTCGACGTGCGCCCAGACGGCTTTCCGAGTGACGCCAGTCAAGTCGTGTAGCTCTTCTTGCGTGAACGACCGACCGGGTTCCGCAGAGAGCAGTGCGTCTAGCAGCAGGCGAACGGATTCGAGTCGAGTGAGGTGTTCGAACGGGGACTCGCCGTCGGGTGCGCCGGTCGCTTCGACGACCGCGGTCAGTTCGCCGACAGCGTGGCGGACGCCGCTGTACTCGTTGACGCGATAGGTGCCTTCGTCGGCGACGAGCAAGCCGAGCGAGAGCAGGGTCTCGACGCGCGATTCGACGGTGTCGGGGTCGAGGTCCACGAGTGCCGCCAAATCGTCGGTGCCGTATCGGGTGCCAGCCTCGGCGTCGGCGAGTGCCTCGACGAGCGCGCGAGTCTCGTCGTCGCGCGCGAGCCAGAGCCAACCACTCGGATAGGTGAGTCGCGCTTCCTTGATACCGTTCTCGTCGGCGGCCTCCAACATCGCCGTCTCTGCGTCGGCCGTCCGCAGTTGGAGCCGCTCCGTACTCGTTTCGGTCATTACCTTGGGAGTTTCACGGACGGGTCAAAAAGCTACCGTGGGTAAACAGAACTGTGCTACTTACTCTGCGGTCGTCGTCTCACACTCGACAGCCCACGAATGGTCGCTCGTCTCTCGCAGCCGCCGATACAGTCGTCGGAGGGCCACGGAATCCGTCTCGGGGAGGACGTGAAACTCGACGGTCTCGTATCGCACGACGACACGAAACGCGCTTCGGTGGCGCTCGTCGTGGACGAGGTAGACGGGCGCGGGGAGGTCGAACCAGTCGCCGAAGGTGTACTGGTCGCCGTCCAAGACGGTTTCGACTAGCGTCGCCAACTCCTCGTTGGACGACTCCGGGTCGGGCGAGAGGTGAAAGATAGTCCCGCCCACGTACTCGACGCCGCCCTCTCGGGGGTAGACGCGCTCGGGGCGACGGGGGATGTCGAAGGTGGGCGACTCGTCGGTCACACCGACGGGTACGGCGGCATCCGTTAAGAACCTCCGGTCAGAAGAAGAGTAGAACGACGAGCGCGAGAACTGCGAGCGTGTACAACCCGCGCATCCCGGAACCGACGAGTAGCAGCGTGCGAACGAACAGGGAGCTTACGCCAGACGTAGTGTCGGAGTCAGCGGGAGACCGCGATTCGATAATCGACATACGGCGAGAAGGAGACTACCCACGTATAGTCGTTTTGCTTTCGCACTTGGCAGAACCGGAAGCTAGCGACTGGACGACCGGCGCGAATCGGCGAGACTGCTCGGAACGGAGTCTTCGAACAGGCATACAGACGCACTGCTCGCCGTTTGTCTCGAAAAAATATACCTCGCGTACCCCTACCCGAGGTGGATTAGGGGTCACACCCGCCGTATAAATGCTTTGTGATTGGCACTCCGGCAGGTGGCGATTCGTCGCCAGAACGCCGTTTCAGCTACGAGTTCGCTTCCGTAGTCGGTGAGGTACCGTTGAACACGAGGCGCGTTCCAGCCTCGACGCCAGTTCGGTTGGCGAAGCCTCGCGGCAGTTCCACGACGTACTTGGCGTCTCCCTCGCTGTGGTAGCGCGCCAGTTCCGACTCGGAGGCGTTCGGTTGCGGCGTCGCGTGCTCGACGTTCACGACGGTGCCGTTGGCGGCGACGAATATCATGTCGAGAGCCACGTAGGTGTTCTTCATCCAGAACGTCCGCGGCGCGGCGTCCTCGTAGACGAAGACCATCCCGTGCTTCTCGGCGAGCGAGCGACGGTGCATCAAGCCCGTCCGGCGCTCGTCTGGCGAGTTGGCGACTTCGAGCGAGACGGAGACGTTCTCTCCGGCGAGGAAGACGGCCGAGACGTTGCCACTGGCGTTGCCCGTCTGCGACTGCGACGAAGCGGTGGTCGTCGAATCCGAGTCCGAGTCCATCGCGGTCGTCCCGTCCAGAGCGGTCGTTTCGGACTGGGAAGCCCCACCGTCGAGAGAGAATCCCCCGACACACCCACTCAGTAGCACCAGCGCGGCCAGCGCGAGGGCGGCGTGCGAGTTCATTGCAACCTGACTACGGTGCCGACGACCAAAAAACCGCCCCGTGGAAATCGGTAGCGACGGCGACGACACGCCGTGCAGACGGCCACCGGAAACGACGACCCACCGTGGGCTTTTTTGACACGTTGTGCGAACGGTCGTACCGATGGCCCCCGAAGAGAGTCGTAGCCCGCCGATGACACGTCGTGAGGAAGTCGCCGAAACCCGCCACGGAACGGAGATTTCCGACCCGTACCGCTGGCTGGAGGGCGACGACGAGCAGGTCACAGCGTGGACCGCCGCACAGAACGAGTACGTGGACGCCCATCTCGACACTCCGACGCAGGAGACGCTCCGGCCCAGAATGCAGGAACTCGCCGAAGTCGGCGAGTACGGAGCCGTGAAAGTGGCAGGTGGACGCCACTTCCAGACGGTGAGAGAGCCAGCAGCCGACCACGGCAGACTGTTCGTCCGGGAGACGCCCGACGGCGATGGCACAGTCCTCCTCGACCCGAACGAGTGGTCGGCCAACTGTAACGAAACTGCGCCGACGCGCTCGCTGAGTTGGTTTCTCCCGGCTCCCGACGGCGAACGCGTCGCCTACGGCGTCACAGAAGGCGGCGACGAACAGGTCGATATACACGTCGTGAACGCCCCCGACGGCGAGGAAGTCGCAGTGCGAGAAGACTGCGGGCGGGTGTTTCTCGGCTTCGTCGGGTTCGACGCCGTGAGTCCGGGGATGGTCGCGTGGGACGGTGACGGCGACGGACTCTACTACGTCGCGACCGGCGACCCAGCCGACGGCAAGCAAGCAGAGAAAGAACTTCGCCACTGGCGATTCGACGGAAGCGAAGCGACCCTGCTCGAACACGACGACGAGCAAGTCTGGCCGATGGTCAGGACCGACCCCGAGTCGGGGACGCTCGCGGTCGGCTTCCACGACGTGTCCGGCACTGACTGGCAGGTTCGGGTGGACGGTGAACTGCGACCCGTCGTCGCAGACAGCGACGCCGAGACGTTCGCGGTGTTCCACGACGGGAGGGTCTACGTCCAGACCGACCACGACGCTCCGAGAAAGCGAATTCTCGCCTGCTCGCTGGAGCGGTTTCGGGCGGGCGACCTCGAACTGTCGGAGTGCCGGACGGTGCTGCCCGAGCGTGAGGCGATTCTCCAGTCGTTCGCCGTGACGCCAAACCACCTCGTCGCGCACTATCAGGAAGACGCACACTCGCGGCTACTTGTCTTCGACCACGACGGCGACCACGTGCGCGAACTTTCGCTTCCAGACTACGCGTCGGTGTCGCAACTCCGAAGCGACGACGACAGCGAGGAAATCTTCTACCGCGTCGAGTCGTTCGACCAACCCCCGAGTGTCGTGCGGGCGGACCCCGCGACTGGCGACCGACAGGAACTACAGCGCGTGAGCGTCGTTGCCGAAGTCGAGGGGGCCGAGACGCTGGTCGTCCGACAGGCGTTCGTGGAATCGTCCGGCGGCGTCGAAGTGCCGCTCTTCGTCTGCCACCGCGAAGCTGTCGAGTTAGACGGCGACAATCCCACAGTTCTCTACGGCTACGGCGGGTTCAGAAGCAGTCAGACTCCGAGCTTCGACCGCTTTCGACTCCCTTTCCTCGCGGACGGTGGCGTCTACGCGCAGGTCTGTGCGCGCGGCGGCCACGAGTACGGCGAGGAGTGGCACGAAGACGGAATGCTGGCGAACAAACAGCACACCTTCGACGACTTCGTCGCGGCGGGCGAACACCTCTGCGACGCGGGGTACACGAACCCCGAGCAGTTGGCGGTCGCCGGTCGCTCGAACGGCGGCCTGTCGGTCGGTGCTGTAGTCACCCAACGACCCGACCTCTGGGCCGCCGCGCGATGTTCGGTGCCGCTACTCGACATGCTCCGGTTCCACCAGTTCCTGCTCGGCGGGTCGTGGACTACCGAGTACGGAAATCCCGAGGAGTCGGACGCCTTCGAGTACATCCGCGAGTACTCGCCGTACCACAACGTCGAGGCGGGCGTCGAGTACCCGCCAGTTCTCTTCGAAACCGGAGCAGAAGACACGCGCGTCCATCCGGCCCACGCCCGCAAGATGGCCGCTCGACTGCAATCGGAGGCCGACGGCGGCCCGTTCCTCCTGCGAACCAGTACCGACGCGGGTCACGGCGGGGGCGCGTCTGCTTCGGAGACAGTCGAAGAGCAGGTCGAACGGTGGACGTTCCTCTACGACCAGTTGGGGATGGGAAACTAATTAGCGGAAGCTCAGACGAAGACGGCGAAGAGGAAGCCGACGAGCAGCGAGAGCGTGACGACGAACTGGACGACCGCAGAGCCGAGAACGCCGACGGCGGCGTACGCGCCTGCACGAAGGCCTTTCTCGGCGTCTCGCGTGCGGTAGAACTCGGTGGCGAAGACGACGCCCGCGACGCCGACGAGCAGGCCAATTGGGCCGGTGACGAACAACAGCGCGATGCCGACCACAGACGCGAGGAGCGTCGTTGCGAGTGACGCTCCGCCTGCTCTCGCGGCGAGCGCGCCGCCGAAGTGGTCGGCCAGTATCGCGGCTACGCCCACGACGGTGAACGCGACGAGAACGAGTAGTCCGGGCGTCGTGTAGCCACTGGACCACCAGTAGAGGTAGATGCCAGCGAGCGATAGGGCCGCGCCGGGAACGAGCGGCACGACGCTGCCGACGACGCCTACGAGCAGAAGCGCGATGGCGACGAGCAAGACGAGTTCCATGGAGGCTCTTGTGCCCCCTCGTGGTTAGCGATTTCGACCGGTTACGCGTTCGAACCTGAGTTCGGGGACTGATTCGATTTCGAAGACAACAGTTACGGAGCTGCTTCCAGCCATTCTCGCGCTTCGAGAATCATGCTGTCGCCCTAAGTGTCGAGAGGGAGTAGTCGTAACTGGAGGGTCGAAGATGGCACACTCACCGGAGACGCTGTACGGGCCACCACAACACGAACCAGTTGAGGGAGGCACCGGCCACTTTCGGGGAGACACCAGCCGAATCCGCTACGGTGACCCACAGCACGACGCCACAGCGCCAGACCCGCAGCTCGTCGAACAGTTGCGGTACGGCGAACCGACTCGTCGCGGTGGCAATACGACCGAAGTCGCTCGTGGTCGGCGGGGAACCCGCGACGGCTCGGTCACTCGTACCGGGAGTCGAACGAGTGGCGACCATCGCACCCGTGGAGACTGCGGGGAGTCCCACGTTCCCTCCATCACGCCATAGCTTTTCGAGCGTTGGGACCGTCAGCTGAATCGCCGATGGAGTGGCACGCCGAACCGCTGGACGTAGTCTTGGACGAACTCGACATCGACGAGTCGGGACTCACGACGGCCGAGGCAGCGGCACGCCTCGAAGCGAACGGGCCGAACGAACTCGTCCGAGGACGACAGACGAGCGCGCTCTCGTTGCTCCTCTCGCAGTTCCGAAACGGGTTGACCTACCTGCTCGTGTTCGCCGCCTTGCTCTCCGTCGCGGTTGGCTTCTTGCCCGGCGGTTCGCCCGAGTACACAGACGCCCTGCTCATCCTGCTCATTCTGCTCGGAAACGGCCTCTTCGGCTTCGTGCAAGACTACCGAACCGAGCAGTCCATCGAAGCACTCCGGGCGCTCTCGACACCGGAAGCGACGGTGTTGCGAGACGGCGAGAAGCGCACCATCGACTCCCGAGAAGTCGTTCCGGGCGATGTGTTCGTCCTCGAACAGGGCGACGTGGTGCCCGCCGACGCGAGACTCTTGGAAGCCCACAGTCTTGCGACAGACGAGTCGTCGCTGACCGGGGAGAGCGCGAGCGTCCGGAAAGCGGCGGCACCGAGCGAACAATTGCCTGCCGACGCGCCACTCGCAGAGCGGCCAAACTCGGTGTTCATGAACACCCACGCGGTACAGGGCCGGGGCGTGGCCGTCGCGGTTGCGACCGGCATGGACACCGAAGTCGGTCAGATTGCGACGCAGTTGGGAACCACCGAAGAGCCACCGTCGCCGTTCCAGAAGGAGGTAGACGCGCTCGGCACCCGAATCGGAACGGCGACGCTCGCCGTCGTCGCCGTGCTTGCACTCGTTCAAATAACGGTGACGGATACCTCGCCACTGACGGTGCTGTTGGTCGCGGTGACCCTCGCAGTCGCGGCGGTTCCTGAGGGCTTGCCAGCAGTCGTAACGCTGACCTTGGCTTTAGGGTCGCGGGCACTGCTCCGGAAGGACGCGCTCGTCAGGCGTCTGCCAGTCGTCGAGAGTTTGGGTGCCGTCGATACCATCGTCACGGACAAGACGGGGACGCTCACGGAGAGTCGGATGACAGTTCGGAGAGCGTACGCCTCGGGCGAACGGTACGAGTTAGACGCGCAGAGCGACGGCGGGGAAATAGAGACGGAGAGTGAACCGCTCCACGAACTGCTCCGAGCGGGCGCAATTTGCAACGACGCCGAACGCGACGGCGACGGCGACGGATTCCGGGGCGACCCGACGGAAGTCGCACTGCTCGCGGCGGCAGCGGGAGCGGGAGTCGATTCGAGCAGCGACCGAAACGAACGGCGACTGAGAGAGGTTCCGTTCTCCGCGGAGCGAAAGCGCATGACCGTCGTCGTGGGTGGTTCGGAAGCGGAAGAGGGGGAGACGAAAGCGGGCACAGCCTACGTGAAAGGCGCCCCAGAGGTGGTGTTGGAGCGCTGTGAGCGCGAGTTGGTGGACGGCAGAGTGGTCGAACTCACCGACGAGCGCCGACGGGAGATACTCGCTATCAACGACGAGTTTGCCAGCGACGCGCTGCGGGTACTCGGATTTGCTCGGCGGGACGGCGTCGAGGCGTCGTCTTCGGACGACGAACTGGAGCGCGGCTTGACGTTTCTCGGTCTCCAAGGTCTGATGGACCCGCCGCGCCCCGAAGTCGCCGACGCCGTCGCGGACTGTCGGCGCGCCGGGATTCGAACCGTGATGGCGACCGGCGACAATCTGGAGACGGCGAAGGCCGTCGGCGAGGAGTTGGGGTTCGACCCAGAGGGCGCGACGACCGGCGCGACTGTCGAGTCGGCGAGCGATTCGGAACTCGAACAGTTGGTCGCCGAGACCGAAATTTTCGCGCGCGTCTCGCCGACCCACAAGGTCGAAATTCTTCGCGCGTTGCAGGACAGCGACCACACAGTCGCCATGACCGGCGACGGCGTCAACGACGCACCTGCGCTGAAACGCGCCGACGTGGGCGTCGCGATGGGCAGGCGGGGGACCGACGTGGCGAGAGCGGCCGCCGACATGGTGTTGCGCGACGACAACTTCACCACGATTCGGGACGCCATCGAGGCGGGCCGGGGCGTCTTCGACAACGTCCGGAAGTTCGTCACGTATCTGCTGTCGGCCAACGCCGGGGAAGTGCTGGTCGTGTTCGTCGGCGCGCTCCTCGTTGCGGCATTCGGTGGCGCGACGGCAGGAGGCGGGGCGACGGCCGCCGACGGTGCCACGGCGACAGCAGTCGTTCTCACACCAGTCATGTTGCTCTGGGTCAACCTCGTCACCGACGGGTTGCCCGCGCTGGCACTCGGTGCCGACCCGGCGAGCGCAGGCGTGATGGACCGACCGCCGCGCGACGACGGTGACCACGTCATCGACCGGCGAGTGCTGGTCTCGGTCGGCACTGTCGGGGGACTCATCGCGGCGACGGGACTGGCGTTGTTCTTCTACGGTCTCGACAACGCCGACGCGACGACTGCTCGGACGCTCCTCTTCACCTTCCTCGTCGTCATCGAGATGGTTCGCATCCAGTTCATCCGGGCGCGCTACGGCCTCTCGCTCGGGTCGAATCCGTGGCTCGTGGTCGCGGTCGCCAGTTCTTTTCTGCTCCAGTTGGTCGTGCTGTACACGCCGCTGGCAGCGTTCTTCGGCGTCGTTTCGCTCGGCGCGACCGAGTGGACGTGGCTCGGGGCGGCGTTCCTCGCGTTCGTCGCGGCGAACCTGCTACTGTACCTTCTATCCGACCAGAGATAGTTTTACACGGACGCTCGTCGCACCTCCGGCGTGGTCGTTTCCCCTCGAACGGTGGTCGTGATACTCGTCGGCGCGGTCGCGCTAGCCGCGCTCGTCAAGAGCGCCGCCGTCGCGGTCGAACGGTTCGTCAGAGTCGCACGACAGTACGACGTGGACGAGGCCATCGTCGGGATGACCGTCGTCGCGTTCGGGACGAGTCTGCCGGAAATCGCCGCGAACCTCATCGCCTCGCTGGGCATCCTCTCGGGGACGCTCGACTACGGCGTGGCCTCCGCGACGGTGCTGGGCGGGAGCGTCGGGTCCTCGATGTTCCAGCAGACGTTGCTCGTCGGGGCGTTCTTGCTCGGGTTCGGCACCGTGACGCTCTCGCGGTCGTTCCTGCGCGCGAGCTACGTCCCGATGGTGCTGTCGGTGGCGCTGACACTCGCGCTCGCGGCCGACGGGACGATTTCGCACCTCGACGGCGGCGTCTTGGTCGGGGCTTTCGTGGTGTACCTCTACTACACCTTCGACCGACGCGAGCGGACGCTTCCGGAGGCCGTCGAACCAGAGTCGGAAGACGAGCGAGCGCCCGGCGACGTCCGCCTCGACGCGGCAGTCGGCCTCCTCGGGCTAGTGACGGTGCTGGTCAGCGCCTACGTTACGCTGGCCGTGCTGGAGGAACTCGTCGCCGTGCTACGCCTCGGCGGGTCGATGGTCGGCGTCGTCACGCTCGGCGTCGGAGCGGCCCTGCCGGAACTCTCGACCGTCGCCGAGGCAGTGAGGCGACGAACGCCGACGCTCGCGCTCGGAACGCTGGTCGGGAGCAACGTCGTCAACACGCTCGTCGCAATCGGTATCGGCGGGTTGGTGTCGTCGTATCGCGTTCCCCAACCCGTCGTCCTCTGGGACCTGCCGCTCATGCTCGTAGTCGGTGGCGGCGTACTGGGCTACGTGCTGTTCGTCACCGACGGCCGACTCGGCCGCCGAGACGCGGCCAGTTTGGTCGTCGCGTACTTCGTCTTCGTGAGCGGTCGGTTGCTACTGTTCGGCGGTCAGTAAGGACCAAGGGTTCGGGGTTCGCAGGCCAACTATGACCCGGCCACTGCTTCTCACCGGCTACGAACCGTTCGGCGACCACGAGCGCAACCCGACTGCCGAAGTCGCCCGCGAACTGGACGGCGAGGAAATCGCTGGCCACGAAGTAATTGGTGCGGTCCTACCGGTCGAGTTCGACAGCGCGGGCGAGGAGATGCGAGAGCGAATCGAGCGCCACGACCCGAAGGTCGTCCTCGCGACGGGACTGGCGGCGGGTCGGGCGGGCGTCAGCGTCGAACGCGTCGGCGTCAACGTCGCCGAGTGCGCGGGCGTACCCGACAATGCCGACGCCGAACCGCGAAACGAGCGGATTCGAGACGGCGACGCGGCGGCGTACTTCGCCACGCTGCCGGTCGTCTCGGTGGTCGAAGCCCTGCTCGACGCAGATATCCCGGCGCGCGTCTCGAACACCGCCGGAACGCACTGCTGTAACAACGTCCTCTACCGGACGCGAGCGTACGTCGAGCGCGAGGGGTTGGACGTGCCGATCGGGTTCGTGCATCTGCCCCTGACTCCCGAGCAGGCCGCTGCGAAAGCGAGAGACGGAGAAGCGACCGCAGGGAGCGAACTGCCGCCGAGCCTTCCGTTGGAGCTACAGACGGCGGCAGTACGCAAAGCTCTCGAAGTCACTGTCGAGGAGTCCTAAACCACGGAGAGAAATCGAGAGGGGAGGAGTTCGAGACCGAGCGACGCGCCGAATCAGAGGTCCTGAAACGCGCCGACGAAGTCCTCGTGGTCGTCGAGTTCTTCGCGGGTCTTGTCCACTTCCGACTCTAGTTCTTCGAGTTGGCCGGTGAGTTCGTCGTACTCCTCGCTCCCTTCGAGTTCCGGGCCGTCCTTCTCGGATTCGAGGACGGCCTTCTTCGAGGCGAGCGAGAAGTAGTCTTGCAGTTGTGACCCGTAATCGACGCGGGTGAGCATCCCTTCGACCGTCTCGTTCAAGTCGTCTTTCGACACCGGTTTGACGAGGTAGTCGTCGAAGCCCATCTCCACGATGTCGAAGTCCGGTTTGACGGCCGTCACCATGACGACGCGACAGTCGATGTCGCGCGCTCGAATCTCTTCGAGTACTTCGTCACCGGACTGGCCGGGCATTCGTCTGTCGAGGAGGACGACGTCTACGCTGGCATCGAGCGTCTCTAAGGCCTCGTCGCCTCCGTAGGCACTCCGCACGCGATAGTTGCTCTCTAGCCACATCGCGTACAAGTCGGCAACGTCTTGCTCGTCGTCCACGACGAGAACTGTCGATTGGTCGGGGGACATAGTCAGTCGCTGGTCGCTACAGTTGGTGACTCAACCATGATACAAGAAGCTATTATATCTTGTGGTTAGATTGGAAAAAGTATCTATAGACTTTCTAACCGCTTCCGAAGCTCGGCGTCCCGTCGTCTTGGGGATTCGGTGCGATTTCTTCGCCCGTTCGACGGTCGATGACGTGGATGACCCCCCGACCTTTCTTCGCAGGGCAGACTTCTGCGGCGCGAACATTTTCGGCCAGTTCGTCTTCGCCGACGAAGTAGGAATCGGGCGATGCGAGGCCGGTCGAGAAGTCCATCTCCCAGTTGGCCGCGACTTCGGCGCACTTGCCCGCGCCGAAACAGCCGTCGCCCTCGAAGACGATTTTGTACGGCTTCTCCGAGACAGCGGGCGTCGAGCTATCTGATTCGTCGGTCGAGTGGTTCGTCTCCCCGCTCATCGGAACTCCCGGAGGTCGTCCAGTACTGCGGCCGCACTCCCATCTTCGACGACTTCACGAGCCGACTCGACGCCGTCTACCAGTTCGTCCACGTCGTCGCGAGCGTACATCCGGAACGCCGCGTTGAGCGCCACTGCGTCGGCGAAGTGGTCCTCGCGCTCGCCCGCCAGAATCTCTTCGGTGATGGTCGCCGAGTCGCCTGCGACGTTCTCGACCGCGAGGTCTTCGCGCTCGAAGTCCATGCCGTATTCGGCAGTTTGGATTTCGTAGTCCTCCAGTTCCGCGCCATCCCGTTCGGCGGCATCCGCCGCCTCCATTCCGGAGGCTTTCGCCTCCCACTCTGCCACCTTCGTGTAGCCCGGCCGAATGTCGTCGTACCCCTCTAGTCCTTGGAACATGATGACTCGCGAGAGGTCGCTCTCGTGGCTCTCCCGGAAGGTATCGACGATTCGTTTGGCGAACGAGAGGTGGTAGAAGCTTCCCAGATGCACGTCGGCGTTGGCAGGATTGGCCAGCGTCTCGACAGTGTTGAGGAAGGTTCTGACTCCGAGTGCGGACCGACGCTCGTAGAGGTCTGAGACGGTGGAGTTGAAGTTCGGCTGGTAGTAGAACCCGAAGCCAGTCTCGTCTACCATGTCGGCGCTTTCGCCGGGCGCGAGGTCAGTCTCGACGCCGAGTTCGTCCAAGACGTGCTTGTACGCCGTGCCCTCGCTCATCGGCACGTAGTCGCCGCTGTGGGCGACGACCGGCGTCCCAGCCGCCGCGGCGACGACTCCGGCCGCGACTCCCAGTAGCGCCGAGCGCGTCTTGCCGTCGTAGTTCGCGCCGCAGTCCACGGGGTCCACACTCGGTTCGGCCGTCGTCACCGACTGCTCGCGCATGACGTCTACGTAGGCCGCCAGTTCCTCGGGCGTGTTGCGCTTCCAGCGATTAGCGACGAAGAAGCCCCCGAGCGTCGTGTGGTCCGGTTCGCCAGCGAAGATAGCTTCGAGAGCCTGTCGGGCCTGCTCGCGGCTCATGTCTTCCGCAGATTTCGGCCCGGAACCGACGACCTCCGTCATGAGTCGGCGGACGGTCCACGATTCGCTCTGGCCCGCATTCGCATCCTCGTCCTCTCCTGTCATCGTTCGACACCTCTCTCGGAGACTGCGGTGTCGGCAGGCGCGGCGAACTGCGCGGCGGGCGTCTCCTGCAAGCACTCGACCACCTGCTCGCGCACCGAAACCACGTCGCCGACGACCGTCACTGCGGGCGGTTCGATGCCGACTTCGTCGGCGCGAGAGACGATGGAGTCGAGCGTTCCGGTGACCGAGAACTCTGCGTCGCGGGTCGCCTTCTCGACCATGGCGACCGGCGTGTCCGGCGCGAGACCGCTCGCTCGGAGTGCCGCCACGTTGTCCGGCAAGCGACCGACGCCCATCAACACGACGAGCGTACCGCCCGCTCGAACGTTCGCGGCGAGTGCGTCCCAGTTCAGCGCGCTCTCGTCTTTGGTCGGGTCCTCGTGGCCCGTGACGACCGTCAAACTCGACGCGTGGTCTCGGTGCGTGACTGGGATGCCAGCGACGCCCGGTCCGGCGATGGCGCTCGTGACGCCGGGGACGAACTCGAAGTCGATACCTTCGGCCGCGAGGTGTTGGGCTTCCTCGCCGCCTCGACCGAAGACCGTCGGGTCGCCGCCCTTCAGTCGGATCACGTCTTTGCCCTCCTTGGCTTTGCGGACCATCAGGCAGTTGATTTCCTCTTGGGTCGTGCGCTCGCCGCCCGAGCGTTTGCCCACGTCGCGTATCTCGGCAGCGTCCGCCGATTCGACGATTTCGTCGCTCGCCAGCGCGTCGTGGAGCACCACGTCCGCATCGTCCAAGAGCCGATTCGCCTTGACCGTCAGTAGCTCCGGGTCGCCGGGACCCGCGCCGACTAAGTACACTGTTCCGTACATCAGTCATCACCTGCAAATCGCTTCTCGCGGAGGTATCGCGCCCGGAACCGGTTCGCGCCGTCCGTGGCGTCGCCGATTCGTGGCCGGTCGTCGTCCGCGATGGCGGCGACCAGTCGGTCGAGTTGTTCGCGCTCGCTCGGCGTGAGCGTCAGTTCGTACGTCTGCTCGGTCTCGCGCTCGACTTTGGCGAACTCGCGGGCCGTGGCGACGAACAGCGAGCAGGGTTCGCGGCAGGGAATCTCGCCGTCGCCTGCGGGAGCGTCCAACTGCTCGTCTTCGCCGTACTCCCACTCGCGGCGTTTCAGACATTCGGAGTCGGTACAGCACGCCGTGACGGCGTTTGCCACGGCTTCAGGCCCGAGTTCTTCGACCAGCGCGTAGATGCCGGTCTGGCGCTCGGCCGTCGCCTCGAAGTGGGTCACGTCGAGTTCACCGCGGCGTTCGCGCGCCCAGTTCGAAATCGAAGCAGGGTAGAACTCTTGGACGGCGCGAACGACTCGTTTCACGGAGAGAGTCGGAAACACCCACCCGTCCCGCAGTGTCGGCGCGCTCTTGAGCGGCCGGTACTCACCCGAAGAATCGTCTCTCGCAAGTAGTCGTGCGTCGAGGGGGTCGTGGTAGTGGTCGAGCGTAGACTGCTCGGCGTCGGCGTCCGCGACGTGGCGGAGTTCGTAGCGTCGGGCGGTCGCTCCCGATACGGTGGAATTAGTCGCTCGTCGTTCCGAAGAGCGAGACGCCTGCGACGTCTCGAACTCGTCGTCGTGGCGAGGCGACTCCTCTGGAGTCGTCTCGCCGAGCGTCACAGTAATCTGGAGTTGGCCCCACTCGCTCGCGATTCCATCTCTGAGGCTGTCGTACCGCTCGGGAACCGGGTCGTCGCCTTCGAGCCAACGCAGGAACTCACGATGGTCGGCGTCGTGGCCGCCGATTGCTTGCTCCCAGTAGTACCAGTCGTTGACGTACTCGGAGTCGGTCGCGAGTTCGTGGAGTTGACTTCGTGTGAGTCCGCTGTGTGAACAGTCCGGCGTCTCGAACCGGAACCCCTCGTCCTCGACTTCGACAAGCAAGTCGTCGAAGTCGATGGATGCCGAGGAGTCAGAGTAGTCGCCGAGAGCGTCGAGGAGTGTGTCCGCGGGTGAGGACTCGGTCCCGTGGGCGAACGGCTGTGGCGCGTCAATCGGTGGCAATCTGGACACCTCCGGCGAGTGCTTCTTGGGCGCGTTCGAACGCTACGTCGGCAAGCAACGGTTCGGTACCGACGGCCCCCGAATACCAGATTCGATGCCCCTCGACTGCCGCCGGTACGTCCCAACCGTCCCGGTAGTCGTCGGTCAGACCAGCGTCCTCCGGAATGTCCTCCTGCGTGTGGTAGCCGTCGGCGAGGAAGAGCGGGACGACGGCCACGTCTGTGGCGTCGAAGTAGTCGGTCACGTCGTCGATTTCGGGCGATTCGTCCATGAACAGTGCTTCGACTTCGGCGAACTCGTCGTGCTCGCGGATGCGCGTTGCGTGGTACTCCGTCGTCTTCGCGCTGTTCTCGTTGCGCTCGGTTCCGTGGCCGACGACCGCGAGGCCTGCATCTTCGGGGGCAGTTTCGAGAATTCCTGCTGCGCGCTCGACCACGACATCGGTCATGGCGTCGTGGGTACCTACGGGGTCGGCGTAGTGGACGGTCTTGTCCACGTCCAGTTCCCACTCGTCGGTGAGTCGGAGTTCGCGCGGGAGCACCTGTTCGGTGAAGTAGCCCTCCGCCATGAACAGCGGGACGACGACCACCTCGTCGCTTTCGACGGTGCGCAAGACGTTCCGAAGCGACGGCTCTTCCTTCCAGAACGTCTCCCGAACTTCGGCGAACTCGCCGCGCTCGCGGAGTCGGGCGGCGTGGTCGTACACCGGTTGGGCCGACTCGGGATTCCGGTGGGAACCATGACCGGCCAGTACGAGCGCGACCATCAGGCAGTCACCTCCGTACCCGTGGCAGTCGAGCGTCTACGATACATCCTACCCTAATCGAAGATGGCGAAGGGGTTAGTTCTGTCAAAAGGCGTGGTTCCTGCCTTCAGTTCGGGGTCGGTGCAGTTCTTACCGGAGAATCGGAGCGAGACAGAGCAGAACTTGTAGTCGGTAGGAGTTTGTCGCCGCGTCAAACCCGAAAACATGCCAGAGAACCACTGAGATGCGCCGTCGCCGTGCCGAGCGAGCAGTGCGAGGCGTGGAAGAGTAGGATTTTGTTGCCGGTATCTGCGGGACGGCGTGACCGAGGACGCAGAGCGTGACAGCAATCCTGTGTTTTATTCACAGATAGCATCGGAACAACTAATTAGGGGGCCGACCAAGGTGAGGGTGGCTATGTCGAAGACCGGTGAACGTTTTTGCCACGGGCGAAGAGCCTGACACGACGCCAGAGCAACGGTACGAGCGACTGCTGAACCTACCGCCGAGTGCGAAACTCGTCTACAAGGTGTTAGCCGAAGACGAGACGTTGACACAACGCCAGATTCGCACGCGAGCGTTGCTTCCAGCCAGAACGACGCGCGACGCGCTGACGAAGCTCAAGGACGCAGAACTCGTCGAAGAACGACTGTACGCCCCGGACGCACGGAAACGACTCTACGTCTCGCGCGCTATCGCGGACCCCGAAACGATGGACGGAGGTACCTAGAAAGTTCGGGAGGGGTCTTAATAGGGTGGCATACCATGCAAAACGATTATACAGTTTTCCGCCGCCCTTTCGAGTGCCTGCAAGGGCGAGACACTTCGCCGCCGCAGGCAAGGGAGTCGAAATACTGTGCCTCTGACAACCGGGGTAACGGCTACCGTTACTCCGACTTTCACAGTCCATAATTCTCGGTAGCGACAGCACGTTCGTGGAGAGAGTTCGTCGTCCGGCGACAGGTAGCGTAACGTTTGATAGAGAGTGACAACCAACGTCCGTGTGGTATGCCAACCGAGGGGAGCGATGACCACTCGTCCGAGCGAGAGACCGAACCACCCGCCGAACAGGTGGCAGACGTGGAAAGTACGGGAGGAGACGCGGAGAGTGCAGCAGAGCGAGAACTGTGCGCGGAGGTAGCCAAAGAACTACGCGCCGAGGTAGCCAAACTCGAAGCAGAACTCGCCGACGTTCGGGAGACCGTAGAGCGCCTTCGCAGGCGCACCAGAGTCACGCCACAGCGGTCTGCACTCCGATACTGTAACGCGTGTGGCACTGTCTGCGTCCGTTACGAACCGGCCCCCGAGATAGAGTGTCCGAACTGCAGGAACGGCGGGCTACAACCGCTCTGAGAGTCGGAGAGTGAACGCACAGTCACTCGGTCGCTACGGCGCGGACAGTCCCTCGACGTTCTGTTGGAGTCGAATCGTCGCGGTGACGAAGAACCCACCGACCAGCACGACGAAGACGCTCTTGATAGCGTTTACCACGAGCGGTTGCAGTCCGACGACGACGCCGAGGTCTGCGAGGCCGAGGACGCCCAACGAGACCAGTACTGGAAGCAAGTGGCGTCGAAGCGTGTCGAGCGACGTCCCGCTCGTCATCGACTCCAGTTTCTCGGCGAACAACACGCCGTAGGTGGCGAACGCGAGACTGCCACCGGCCTTGACGAGTTGCGCGACGACCAACTGGTCGATGAGTAACACGCCCAACCACTCCACGACGATGACGACGACGAACGCGACCTCGATTCGGCGGAGCGTCGAGAGCGGGATTCCCTCGTCGGCAGGCGGCGCGAGCGCGGAGTTGTAGTACACTTCTCGCATCGAGAACGCCAGAAAGACGATACAGAAGAGGAGTGCGCCGTGGCCGAACGCGGTCAGTACCCGCGAATCGACGACGACGCCGAGTACGCCGAAGACGCCGTAGAGCGCCGCTGTCGTGCCCACGAGCGCGAGATACCGCCAGAACGGGCCTTGGGACTCCAAGCGATTGAGTTGGAGATTTCGGAGCGCGTAGAAGCCGAACACCGCCGCAGAGGTAGCGACGAGGACGGACCCGAGAAACGCGACGACTGCGCCGCTCGGGTCCGACGCGAGCGACGAAGCGGCGAGAAACGGCCCGAACATATCCCTTTCCCGACCCGAGGAAGCGAGCGTACTTAAAACGAGGCGACTGTGAGCGGAAGAACCGTTCGTCAGCGACGGAGCGAATCGTCGTTTCCCACCAAGTCAACAGTTCGAGAGACAGTTTACGCCTCTCTCGTCGCAGTCAGCACGTCCAAGTCGTCGTCGGGGCCGACGACGCCTCTGTCCACGATTTCGTAGCCACGGTCGGCCAGTTCCGCCTCTACTTCCTCGGTCGGCGACCCGAGGTCGCCGTGGGTCTCGACGATGATTACTCGTGGGTCGAAGTCGAGCGCGCGGAGAATCTCCAGTTCCGCGCCCTCACAGTCGAGTTCCAACACGTCGCACGCCGGAATCGCCTCCGGGCCGAGCAGGTCGCCGTCCGCTTCGCCGTACAGTTTTTCGGTGAACTCCGAAACCTCGCCGACGGCCGCGTGCCGGAGCGTCACGAGGTCAGAGACGCGGTTGATTTCGATGGTGCGCTCGATAGTCGATATCATCTCGGAGGTCGCTTCGAACGTCGTCACGTCGCCCTCGTAGTGAGTCATCCGGGCCGCGACGACGGTGGACGCGCCCCATCCGCCGCCGACCACGACGACCGAGTCGCCGCGCCGGACGAGTCGGCGAAGCGATTCGATGGACGGCGCTTCGTGGTCGGGGTGGTCGTCGTAGCCTTCGACCGGTTCGACGGTCGGCACCGCGACGCCGTTCATCACGCCGACGCGTGGGTCGCCTTCGTACTCTTCGTCTGCCATAGTTGCGAGCGCACGCCGAACGGGAAAAGGAGTTTCGTGACAGTGAGTGTCATTAACGTGCAACAGAGTGAAGGACAACAAACCCGCACAACCCTACCGATGCACTCCCACGCACCCGGCGACGACGACACCGCCTGTCCGGTCTGCGGGCAACCGTACGACCAGCGAATCGTCATCGAACGCGGCGACCGCTGGGCTGACGTGTTCGGCGGCCCACCGTTCTCCGTGCTACAGCAGTACGAACGACGGTGTACGAGTCGGCAGGACGTAGAACGAGAGACCGTCAGAAGCGACGACGAGCGGGTGCTCTACTTCCACGGGGCAGACGGTCCGGCGGGAACTCGATAGGAAGTCACGCCCACGTCGCGTACTCCTCGACGACGACTTCTAACTCGCGGCGGAAGTCCTCGGCCGTCTCGAAGCGCGCGGGTTTCTCCTTCGTGAGTGCCCGCGTGAGCAGACCGTCAACCGCCTCGGGAACCGCCGAATTGATCGAGCTCGCTGGAGCAGGGTCTCGTTTCTGGACCCGTCGAGCGACCTCTTTCGAGTCGCCGACGAACGGCGGTCTGCCCGCGAACAGCGCGTAGCAGAGCGCACCGAGTTGGTACACGTCGGTCGCGTGGTCGAGTCGGCCGAACTCCTCGGGTGCGAGTTGTTCGGGCGCGGCGAACGCCGGTGGCACAGGTGGTCGTGTCTCGTTCGGGAGACCGACACCGAAGCCCCAGTCGCCGACTTTCGGCACGGACCACGCGCCGAAGCTCTGGGAGAGACCGACGACGCCCGGCCTGAGCGCGCCGTGGAGGACGCCCTGTGCGTGGGCGTGACAGAGCGCCGTCGTCACGCAGTGGGCGTACCAGAGCGCCTGAGCGAAGTCGAGACCGCCGATTCGGTCGCGCACGGTGCCGCCGTCCACGAACTCGGTGGCGACCCACGGGCGCGGCGTCTCACCGCGCGCGACTATCGGAAGCACGTGGTTGTGGTCCGAGATGGCGTCCCACGCACGGAGCGCGCGGGAGAGCGCGTCTTCGTCTGCTAATCCGTCTCGGCGCGCCGCTCGGAGCGTGACGACGACGTGGCTTCCGCTCGCGCTCTCGGGGTCCGGGGCGCGCGCTTTCTGGAAGGTCGTGAACGGCCCGCTTCCGCGGTCGGCGAGTCGCTCGAAGTCCCGGAACCCCGCGTCGATTTCGGGGGGCGTCGAAACGTAGTCGGGCGGTCCGAGTTGGGAACGAGCGTCGTCCGTGGTGTCTTCACCCGAGTCGGTGTCGAACTCCGGGGGTCGAACGCTGACCGACGACTCTCCGACGGTTTCCTCGTCGGAGAACTCCACAATCGTCGCATCGCCCGGCAGGAAGTTCGCGAGCGCCGGAGAGGCCGCGATAGTCTTCGGAAAGCCGTCTTCGTCGAGTTCGCGGACGAGTCGGTGGAGTGTCTCTGCGGCGTACTTTCGAAGTAGTCCCTCCTCCTCGTTCACGAGCGTCGCCAGTCGAGAGAGTGCGGGTTCGACTGCGCGTGGATACTCGGTAGCGACCGACGAGAGCGTAAGGACCGTATTCTCCCGAACGAGCGGGTCGTCGTCTGACAGCGCATCGATGACCTCTTCGGTGGCCATCCGGGCGCGGTGGGGGTTGCTGTCGGCGAGTGCGGCGAGCGCCCACGACGCGCCGCGGCGAACCCAGCGGTGGTCGTCGGAGAGGAGCGCGGCGAGTTTCGAGCGGGCGGGAAGACGGTCCGGGTCTTCTCCAGCGAGTTCGGCGAGAGCCCACGCCGCCCCGGCGCGCTCCTCGGGGTCGTCGCTGTCGAGGCGCGTGGCGATTGCGTCGGCGTCGCTTCCGTATTCGCTTCGCACTCGCTCGCGGAGTTGGTCGGCGCGCTGGCGGTCGCTCGTGGACTCCTCCCGTCGATTTGCTCGGCGTTTTGACTGCTCGCCGGGTCGAGACGCTCGCTCGTCGCGCTCGTCCATCGGTACGGCGAGTCAGTCTCCCGCCGCGTGCATAAGTGTTCCCACAGGTCAGCGAGGAATGTGTACCTGTAAATAGATAGGTCGCAAAAACTAACACCCCCCCGTTCGTGGAGTCTGACAACGCGACAATGGGTCTCGGGCCAAAGCAGTGGGAGTGCAAAGATTGCGGCCACAAGCACCGCGCAAACAGAAAGCAGTGTGCGCGCTGTGGCTACATCGTCCTCGGTCCAGTGGACGCCGAGCGGGGCATGGGAAAACTACTGACGACGGTTCTCGCGCTGTTGCCCGCAATTCTGTCAGTGTTGACGATGGGACTGCTGGCGTGGGTGCTGTTCTTCTGACTGTAGTCTCAATCGTCTGCTTTCGCGTCTCCTCCCGCGTCGTCTTCCGGCGACCAATCAGATAGCGTGCGCTGAACCGCTTGCTCGCCGACCGCTCGCGCCAGCGTCTCGAAGTTCGAGCGAACTGCGCGGTCGTCTGTGCCTGCGAGCAGGCGCGACACGATGAACTCCGGCGTCGATTTCCCGACGGTGTCGAAGCGCGGTTGGTAATCGACCTGTAGTTCGAGGTCGTCGTCCAGTCCCTCGGCGAAGATGCCGTCCTTGCGAGCTTTTTCGGGAAGTGGCTTGAGGTCGTCCGCGAGGTGCGTGACGAACACCCCGAGCGCGCCCCGGTCGGCCGTGAGTCTGACGAGGCCGTGCAGGAGGTCGGCGGCACTCCCCGGTTCAGTGATGGCCTCGAACTCGTCCACGAGCATCAGGGTCTCGGAGTCGTCCGAGAGCGGCGGCACGATGCTCTGGAGCGTCGATTCGAGGACGCCCGCGTTGAAACTCGCGTGGCGTCGGTGGAAGACGATGTCCTCCGAGAGCGAGATTTGGGCGCGCTCGGCGGGGACGGGCAGGCCCATCTGCGCGAGCAGTGCAATCTGGCACAAGGTTTCGAGCAGAGTCGTCTTACCACCGCTGTTCGCCCCAGTCAGCACTGCCACGCGGTCGCCGTCCGGCGGTGCTTCGTTGCCAGTTATCTCGTGGTCGCCGATGGCGTAGTTCACGGGTTGCACCAAATCGTCGTCTACGGAGACCAGCGAGACGTTTCTCGCACCGGTGACCGCGAAGCCGTTCTCGGTGAACTCCGGGCGCGAACAGTCGAACGCGACGGAAAACCGGGCGAGCGACAGCGAGAACGCGAGGTCGCCGACCGCTTCGTTGGCCTCGTCGATGGCCTCCTGCGACTCGGCGATGCGGCCTCGCAGTCTGCGGGCGACGGTCCGCTCGCGTTCTTCGACTGCTTCACGAAGGTCGGCCAGCAGTTCGCGGAGCGTCGCACCCACGAAGTCCCCGGCGTCGATGGCGTCGTCCGGCGTGGCGTCTCTGACCCGCGAGTAGCCTGCGCCGGTCTCGCTGGACACGAAGTCCACGACTACCTCCGAGAACTCCGCGCCAGCGCGGGCCTCCTCGCGAATTGATTCGACAGCATCTAAGGAATCCTGCTGGAGCGATTCGGCATCCGCGAGCGCGTCTCGGAGCGAGTCGAGGTCTTCGTCCACCCCGCGCGCCACGTCGCCGCCGTCTAGGTCCGCCAGCGCGTTCGCCGCGGCTTCGAGGTCGTCGCGGTCGATGCCGCCCACGCGCTCGAACGCCCCGCCGGAGACGCCAGCGTCTCGAAGCGAGAGCGCGGTTTCGACCGCTGCTTGCTCCTCGTCCAATTCGTCGGCGTCGGCGTGTGTCTCGAACGCCCTGAGAATCGCGTTTCGCGTCTCGCCGTCGAGGTTGGTCCACGACTCGACGGCCGCCATCACGCTGTCGAGGCGCTGTCCGGCCTGCTCGCGGTCGAGCAGCGGCGTCAACACACGAATGCGGTCGGCCGCAGTCGCGGTGACCGCGTAGTCGCTCGCGGCGTCGAGCAGTTCCTTGTAGACGGCGCGCGTGTCGCGGGTCGCCAGCACCGACATCCCTTCGCCGCCGTTGGCCCGCCGAAGGATGCGGGTCGCCCGGCCGCGCGGCAGTCCTGCCGACACGAGGGCGCGAACGTCGCCCGATTCGATGGCCTCGATGGCCCGCTCGACGCCCAGCGCGGCTTCGAGGCGCTCGCTCGTCTTTGGGCCGACGCCCCAGTACTCCTCCAATCGCATATCTGTCGGGTGACACCCCCGGCTCTTAGTTTTGTCCACACTGGCGTGGCGAGCGGTGGGTTTGGACTGTGAAAGTAGTATCTTCAATTCGACCGACCCGTCGCGCGCGGTTGCGGTGCTGTGCGGAAGTCGCACCAGCGCACAGCAGACGCCGAGAATTTCGGTCGGCTCCGCCCGAAATTCTCGCGTCTCTTTTTTGATCCACATTTTTTGGAGGAGGGTGGCCAGCGCGCTTCGCGCGCTGAGCCACCCGACGAGAAAAAGGTGGAAGCGAAACACCTACAACTGTTGGCGAACGGAGATAGAGGAAGTATGCTCGAACAGTCGGGCAGACGCGGGGCGAGTTCGGGGGAGTCGCTCCGCGCTGTCTACGTCGGCTGTGAGGACCGCGCAAAGGCACTCGACGCCTACTCCTCGACGCTCCACGTCTCCTCCGAGCGCACCGGGGCTGGTGTACTCTCACGAATCGAAGCCGCCGAAGACGACGAGGTACACTGCATCGTCGCAGAGTCAGACGTACCGGATACGACCGGGGCGGAGCTACTCGACGCAGTCGGGGAACTGTACCCCGAGACGGCGCGCCTCTACGTCGGCGACTCGGTCGAGTCGAGTCCGGAGGGCGCGGCGTTCGTCGCAACCGACGCCGACGACTTCGCCGCGCGGTTGGCCGAGCGAATCGAGAACACCGTCGAACGACGTCGCGTCGAGCGACAACGGAACCGGTTTGCGGAACAGTTGCGGACGCTAGTCGATGGCTCGCCGGACGCAATCGTCACCATCGACGCGGAGGGCGAAATAGTGTTCGCCAATGCGACGACGGAGCAGGTGTTCGGCCGCGACCCGACGTCGTTGGTCGGCACCTCCTTTCGCACACTGCTCCAGCCGAGAATGCACGAACCGCTCGAAGCGAAGTTACGCGAACTGCGGGAGGAACCGGAACTGGTCGAGCGCGACTACGTCGAGTTGAAGGGTCGCCATCGAGACGGTCACGAAATCCCGCTCGCCATCTCGTTCCGGGAATCGGTACGCGACGGCGACCACTACTTCTCGGGCATCATTCGCGACGAGAGTCAGCGCAAGCGACTCGAAGACCGACTCGCCGAGGAGAAGCGCAAGACACAGGAACTGCACGAAGTCGCGGTGATGCTGGAAGCCTGCGAGACGACCGACGAGGTCTACGAGTTGACCGTCGAGACGGCCGAGCAACTGCTGGAGTTCGACCTCTGTGCGGTAGACTCCGAAGACGACGGCGAACTCGTCCCGCAAGCGGTCTCGAAGGGTGTTCCGACGGACGGCTACTACACCACGACCAACGTCGATGCCGACGACAAACTCGCGGCGCGGGCATATCGACTCGGCGAGACGATTCGGACGGCGGACCTCCACGAGGCAGGTGTCGTCCCCGCCGAGAGCGGCTACCGGTCCGCGCTGTCGGTCCCAATTGGCGACGTTGGGGTCCTCCAAGCAGTGTCCCAAGAAGTCGGCGCGTTCGACGAGAGCGACCGTGAACTCGCGGAGTTGTTGGTCGCACACGTCGCGGAGGCGCTCGAACGAATTCACTCAGAAGCCGCGTTACAGGCCGAGCGCGACCGTTTCGCCGGACTGTTCGAGAACATTCGCGACTCGATAATCGACTACGAGATGCGCGACGGCGAACTCATCTTCCGTTCGGTCAACGAGGCCTTCGAGGAGGTGTTCGGCTACGACGCCGAGGAAGTGGTCGGCGAGTCGATGGTTGAGCACCTCGTCCCCGAAGACCAGAAAGAGAAGGCTCGCGAACACGTCGAACGGATGAAACGGGGTGACCACGTCAACGCGGAGGTTCGCCGAAAGACGGCGGACGGCGAGCGCGTGTTCCTGTTGCGAACCGCCGAGTTGCCGGGCGAGCACTCCGGTGGCTACGTGATGTACACGGACATCACCGAGCGCAAGCAGTTGGAGCGCGACGTCGAGCACCAGAAGCAGAAGATAGAGGACCTCCACCACGTCGCGGTCAAACTCGAAAGCTGTGACACGCTCGAAGCTATCTATCGCCAGACCGTCGATGCCGCAGAAGAGATTCTGAAGTTCGACATCTGCGGGTTAGACGAAGCCGAGGGTGACTATCTCGTCCCGAAGGCGACCTCCTCCGGGCTGGTGGTGGAAGACTACAACGTCCTCCGCACGGACGAGGGGCTCGCTGGGAAGACCTACCAGACCGGCGAGTCGTACGTCATCGACGACGCTACGGAACTCACCGACGTCGAGTTGGCCAACGAGAAGTACCGGTCGTTGCTCAGCGTGCCGGTGGGCGACCGCGGCGTCTTCCAAGCGGGCTCTCGGAGTGCGAGCGAGTTCGACGAAGACGACCTGAAGATGGCTGAGCTACTCGTCTCCCACACCTCCGAGGCGCTCAAGCGGGTCGAATCCGAGACGGCACTCCGCGAAGAGCGCGACCGCTTCGCCGGACTGTTCGAGAACATTCCGGAACCGACCATCGACTACCAGATTCAGGGCGACGAACCGAAGCTCCGCAACGTCAACGAGGCGTTCGAGGAGGTGTTCGGCTACGACGGTGACGAGATACGCGGCGAAAACGTGGACGACCTCATCGTCCCCGACGAGGACCGTGGCGAGGCCGAGCAGTTGAACGAGCAAGTGAAGGCGGGTGCGCGCATCGACGCGGAGGTCACGCGCGAAGGCCCCGACTGCACGCGGGAGTTCCTCCTCCGGAACGCGAGAGTGTCCGGCGAAGACTACGGCGGATACACCATCTACACGGACATCACCGAACGTAAGGAGCGCGAACGGATGCTGGACGCGCTCCACGGCGCGACCCGCGAGTTGATGGCCGCCGAGCGCGAGTACGAAATCGGTGAGACGTCCGTCGAGACGGCCAGGACGGTCCTCGACCAACCGCACGCGTCCGTGTTCCGTTGGAACGAGGACGAAGCGCAACTCGAACCGTTCGTCACGACGGACGAGACGGCCGAGAGCATCGGCTCTGCGCCGACCTTCGAGAAGGGCGAGGGCGTAGTCGGCAGCGCCTTCGCCGACGGCGAGGTCGTCGTCCACGAGAACGCACAGGAAGCCGAGAACGCGCTCGAAGACGGTTCGCCCGCGATTCGTGGCTTCTGCGTCCTCCCGCTGGGCGACTGGGGTGCCATCACCGTCGCGTCGCTGACTACCGAGGCGTTCGACGAGTACGAAATCGACCTCCTGCGGGTCCTCGCGGCCAACACGGAAGTCGCGCTCGAACGAGCGGCCCGCGAGGCCGAACTGGCCGACCAGCGCGAGCAACTGGCCGAACTCGACCGAATCAACGAGGTCATCCGGGACATCGACCAACTGCTCGTCCGAACCTCGACGCGCGATGAGATGGAACAAGCCATCTGCGACCGACTCGCGGCTTCCGAGGAGTACCGATTCGCGTGGCTCGGGTCGAAGCGAGGGGCGAGCGGAAGCGGACGAATCGAACCGACCGCGAGCGCAGGTGACGGCGACGACTACTTGGCAGAGACGGCGGCAATGCAGGAAGAGACGCCGGATGGCCCGGTTGAGTTGGCCTACGAGACGGGCGAAGTACAGGTGATAGAGAACGTCGAATCCGACCCCGACTTCGAACCGTGGCGCGAGCAGGCGCTCGAAAAGGGGTACCAGTCGGAAGTCGTCATCCCGCTCCGGTACAGAGAGACTGTCTACGGCGTCCTCTGCGTCTACGCCGACCGGCGAAACGCCTTCGATACCCGCGAGACGGCGGTGCTCGCCGAGTTGGGCGAGACTATCGGCCACGCCATAAACGCCATCGAGAACCGGAAGGCGTTGCTTTCGGATGGCGTGGTCGAACTTACCTTGGAGACCGGCGGCGGCGACGACTTCTTCGTTCGACTCCCCCGCGAGAAGGAGTGTCAATTTTCGCTCGAAGGAGTGACGCTGGGACCCGGTGAGTAGTTCGTCTACTACGTCACCGCCGAAGACATCGACCCCGAGTGTATCAGAGAGTCGGCCAAGGACGACGGCGCAATATCGCGCACCCGACTCATCAACGAACACGAAGATGGCCACCTCTTCGAAGTCGTCTACACGGGGCCGTCGCCGCTCCCCGCGCTCGCCGATCACGGCGGGACACTCAAGATGGCAGAGTTCGACGAAGATGGCGCGCGGTGCGTCGCCGAGGTGCCACAGGACGTAGACGTTCGGACGGTCGTTCAGGCCGTCCAAGACGCCTACCCCGGCATGGAAGTCGTCGCACAGCGCGAACGCGACAGACCGGCCCGCACGGTCCAGGAGTTCAGCGCAGCATTGGAGTCGGAACTGACCGAGCGCCAGCGGTCTGCGATGGAGACCGCCTACTACGCTGGCTTCTTCGAGTGGCCCCGCGACAGCAGCGGCGAGGACGTCGCCGACGTCCTCGACGTGTCCGCGCCGACGTTCCACCAACACCTGCGGGTCGGCGAGCGGAAACTGCTGGGGACGTTCTTGGACGGATAATCGGTCGGGCGAACGTCGGTCGTCTTTAGAACGTGTAGCCGTGCTGTTCCGTGATTCGGTAGCCTGCCGTCCCCCAGATGTAGTTCTCGCCCGGCCACCACGTCCGGGCATTGTTCAACCCGCCGACGAGGACGCCATCTTCGGGGCTCTCTGGGTCGGGTGCGTAGTTGACCGACCCGCTGTCGCCGTCCGTGAAGTCCGATTCTCGGCCCCACTTGAGTTGGCCGCGCTTGCAGATGGCCCCGTACGCGCAGGTGACCCCGTCGATAGCCTGAATTTTGCCCGTCGAGTGGCCCGAGCGCATCCCGACCTTTTCGAGGCGCTTCCCCGCGGCTTTGAGGTCGGCCAACCCTGCTTTGGTGAACTGGCCGCGCACGTCGATGTCGGTCCCGTTCCGGATGCTGTGGAGCGGCCAGTAGCCGTTCGCCGGTCGGACACAGACCACGTCAGAGCGCGGGAACCCCTCGTGGACCGTACCGATTGCCTGCTTTCCTGATTTTGCGGTGACGTAGAGCGAGTCGCCGCGAGTGCGGTCGCCCTCGAAGACGTGGTTGGACGTGGCGAAGTACAGCACGCCGTCGCTCGGGTTTCTGAGCGCCGGAGCAAGCGTCCCGTAGAGTTCGTCACTTGCGATGCCGACGCCGCCCGGGAGTCCCTTGGCGAGTACTGGCGGCGACCCTGGTGAGTCTCCCGGAGCGTCGTGACGGTCTGAAGCGTCTACGCGACGCACTTCGACGGGGACGTGGTCGATTTCCTCCGGTAGCGCACCGTGAGCCTCGTCATCGGTCACCTCGACGCGAATTGCGGCGTTTTTCCCCGCGTACTCGCCCGGTTCGACCGCTGAGTTCGCCACGCCGTCGTGGTCGAACACGTCGAGTCGGCGGTGTGCCGCGATTGCACCGCGAAAGTCGTCGTACCAGTCGGCGGGCACCGTCTTCCGATGCGGTTCGAGTTCGCCCTCGTCGTTCCGTCCGAACCCGTAGACTACTGGTACTTCGTCCCGACTCGCCGCCTGCACGTCGTCGGCAGTGAGAAAACTCGCAGATAGCGCGCCGAATCCGAGGCTCCGAAGCGTATCCATGAACCGCCGTCGCCCCATCGTCGTGACCGCCTCGCCGTGGATACTACCCGTTCGTGGTGTGTCGTCGTGCATTCTCCCCCGCTCCCCCGACACCTGTACACCGCTCTATCACTTCAAATTGCCTGCCGGAACGGGTCGGGAGGCACAGACGAGCGGAGTCAAGAAACTACAAGTCGAGATTCGAGACGGACGAGCGCCCGACAGTGAGAACGCGACGGCCACCGGCACCAACGAGGAACCTCACGGACGCGAGAACCACCGCGATTGGGAGGCTCGAAGTCGTCGAGGCCTGTTCGATACACCAGATCTCGACCGATGAGGACGGGTCTGGTCCAGTCGGGGAGGAAACTCACAACGGTTCCCACGTCCGCGGCGAATCGTTGAGTCGCTCGCAACTGTCCTCGGTGACGGCAACCAAGTCCTCGATTCGCACGCCGAACTCGCCGGGGAGGTAGACGCCGGGTTCGATACTGAACACCATGCCTGCTTCCAACTCCATCTCGTTGCCCTCGACGATGTAGGGGTCTTCGTGAACGTCCAGACCGACGCCGTGGCCGGTTCGGTGGACGAACTGCTCGCCGTAGCCCGCGTCCTCGATGACCTCGCGGGCGGCCCGGTCGATGCTCTCGGCAGTGACGCCCGGTTCGACGGCCTCGACAGCGGCCTGCTGGGCGTCTTTCACGACTTCGTGGACTTCCTCGTATTCTTTTGGTGGTTCTCCCGCAAAGACGACGGTTCGGGTCTGGTCGCCGGGATAGTCGTCCACGTACGCGCCGAAGTCCAGTACAACGGGGTCGCCGCGCTGGATTTCCCGGTCGTCGTGGCGATGGTGCGGTTTTGCGCCGTTCGGGCCAGAGCCAGCGATGGTGCCGAACGCGACTTCCTCGCCGCCGTGGTCGGCCAGTCGGGACTCGATTTCCGCAGCGAGTTCGCTTTCTGTCATGCCAATCGCTTCCTCTCCCAATTTCCGAATCTCGACGCTCACCTCGTCGGCGACTGCTCCGGCGCGACGGAGTGCGTCGAGTTCGGCGTCGTCTTTTCGCATCCGAAGGTCGTCGAACACCTCGCTGGCGAGACCGAACGTGGCGTCGGGGAGCGTCTCGCGGAGGTCTTGCGTGAACAGTGCCCACATCGTGTCGTCTACGAGCAGGTGGCTGTCTCGGACGGCCATCTCCTCGGCGAGTTCTTCCACGAGTTCCATCGGGTCCTCGCCGTCGGCCCACAGTCGCAGGTCATCGACCCACGAGGCGTCTCGAATCTGTTCGTCGTACATCTCTGGCGCGACGAATGCAGGCTCCCCTTCTTGAGGGACGAATAGGAACAGGTGGCGCTCGGCCGGTTCCTCGCGGAAGCCCGACGCGTAGAAGAGGTTCGTACTCGGAAAGAGGACGGCTGCCTCGGCGTTGGCGGCGACGAGGCGTTGCTGACAGCGGCGCGTTCGCTCCTCGAAAGCGGTCATGGTGTGACGTTGCGTCGGACTGGATTTAAAACTGCGTGTGGGAGAGGAGTTCGAGAATCCGGTCTCGGTCCCGGCAGTTCTCGGGCAGTACGTCGGGACCGAAGAGGCCGACGCCCCGCGTCACTCCCGGATGGTCGTTTCGCTCTCGCTCGACTCGCAACCGGCCGCCGACGCGGTGGCCGACGAACGTAGCCACGGGCAACAGCACCGAGTTCCCGTCTTCGTAGTGATACCGAACCTGTCCGGTCGATAGCAGGTCGGTTAGCTCCACGTCGAGACCGGTCTCTTCTTCGGCCTCTCGGATAGCCGTCTCGGCCAGCGACGTCCGGCCTTCGAAAGCGCCGCCGGGCGGTTTCCAGAAGCCGTTGCGGTTGTAAACGAGGACCGCCTCGTCCTCGCTGTCAGTGTAGCAGACGACGACGGCCGACATCCCGCCGAACTGATCCAACTGTTCGTCCACCGAGTCGGAAATCTCGTCCGGAGCCCACGGGAGCGGCCCGTAGTCGATGGTGTCGGTCGTCGTCTCCGTATTCCACTCCGCCCGGAGTTCCGCAGTGACTCGCTCCGTACGGCGTCGCAGTCGGTCGCGGAGTTCTTCCACGGAATCGGCCATGGAATGGTCTCTGTCAGGGAAGCTAATAGAATTTCGTTCGGCTTCCTCAGCGACGATACAGTATCAGCAACCTCACCGTCGGTACACTGTCAGCTACGTCACCGACGGTGTACCGTCATCGGAATCTCGTTCTTCGGTCGCGCCGTCACTGTCGCCATCAGGTCGAGTTCCGTGCCGGGCGTCAGTTCGAGGTGGAACTGCTGATAGACCGTCGCCAAGATGAGTTTCGCTTCCAGCATGGCGAACCGGTCGCCGATACAGCGACGCGGGCCAGCGGCGAACGGGAAGTAGGCGAGTTTCGGCAGGTCCGCTTCGAAGTCGTCGGTCCAGCGCTCCGGTTCGAACGCCAACGGGTCGTCGTACCAGCGGGGGTCCCGATGGACGACCCACTGGTGCATCCGAACCGTCGCGCCCGGTGGGATTTCGTAGCCATCGATGATGTCCGGTTTCACGGGTTCGCGGATGATGCCCGGCACCGGCGGGTAGAGACGCATCGACTCCTTGACGACCTGTTCGGTGTAGGTCAGGTTCGGAATGTCCGCCATCGTCGGCGTCTGTCCGTTCAGTTCCTCGTCCAGTTCGGCGACGAGTTTCGACTCGACTTCGGGATGGCGCGCCAGCGCGTACATCGTGAACGTGAGCGAGAGCGCCGTCGTCTCGTGGCCAGCGAGCAACAGCGTCACCACTTCGTCACGTATCTGTCGGGTCGAGAGCGCGTTGCCGTTCTCGTCCTCCGCTTCGAACAGCATCGCGAGGACGTTCTGTTCGCCCGGGTTCGCACGCCGCTCTTCGATGAGGTCGTAGACCACGGCGTCGAGACGCTCGCGGGCCTGCCTGATGCGCCTCCGGGACGGCGTCGGAATCTGCTCCGGGAGTATGTAGTTCGAGAGACTCTCCGACGCTTCCATGAACTCCTCCAGCGCCGACCCGATAGCGTGGACGTGGTCCTCGATATCGACGCCGAACAGCGCGCGAGCGACTATTTTCAGTGTCACGGTCATCATGTCCTCGTGGACGAGTCGCGTCTCGCCGTCGTCCCACCCCTCCAGCATCGCCTCGGTGGAGTCGGTCATCATCGTCGCGTACTCCTGAATCCGGTCCGGATGGAACGCCGGTTGGATGAGGTGGCGGTTGCGCCGCCAGACCGCGCCCTCGCTGTTCAGGATGCCGTTGCCGGTAATCGGGCCGAGCGTCTTCTGGAAGTTCTGGCCCTTGATGTAGTTCTGGTTGTTCTGCACCAGCACCTGCTCGATGTAGTCGGGGTGGTTGAGTTGGTAAATCGGGCCGTCGAGTTCCTCCCACGCGGCGATGTCGCCGTACTCTCGGGCAGTCTCGGTCATGAACTCGAACGGGTCGCGGGCGAACGCGAGGTAGTTGCCGACTATTGGGAGTCCGTCGGGACCGGGCGGCATCTCGCGACTGGTCGGAGGGGTGTCGCTACTCATTTAGTAGCCGAAACGGACGCCGTCAGGCTACCTCTTTTCCCGAGCATCCTAGGGAGCTTTAAGCGTGCGGAGGACGACTTCACGAGAAGGCGATGCAATACGCGACAGTGACGCTGACGTGGGACGACCAGCGAGTCCACCCGATTGACGACATCTTCGCGCGCCACGGCGAGGTCGAAGTCGTCGCGATTCGGTACGTGAGTCCGGTACACGAGGGCCGGTACGTCGAACTCGCAGAACTCCGTGGGGACCTCGACGCGGCCCGCGAGTTGCTCGAATCGTCGCCCGACGCGCTCGAATACGACATCGCGGGCACCGGAGAGCAAGGACTCGCGTACATCCAGTGTCGAACCGCGGGACTGGTAGACGACCTGCTCGCGATTCTACACGAACACGAAATCGTCCTCGATTGGCCGATGCAGTATCTCGACGAGGGAACCGTCCGCGGACTGCAACTCACCGTCCTCGGCACGAGTCAGGCGATTCAGCAGGCGGCCGCCACACTGCCGGACGGGATTCGACTCGACTTAGAACGGATGGGCGAGTACGAACCCGGCGACGGCAACCGCTCGGCAGTGCTGACCGAGAAACAGCAGGCACTGCTCGACTTGGCGGTTCGAGAGGGCTACTACGAGGTGCCGCGGGAGACGACCCACCGAGAACTCGCAGACGAACTCGGAAAATCTGCGGGGACGATAAGCGAGCGTCTCCAGCGAATCGAGGCGAAGTTGGTCGCCGCGTCTGTTCCCTCTCGGTGAGAATCCACGCCGACGTTGATGTACGTTGGCGTCGAGTGTCGTAGTGGGGATTTCGACATGCAAGCATTCGTGATGAACGGAATCGGCGAGACCGACTTCGCCGAGAAGGACCGCCCGGAACCAGGACCGAACGACGCGATTTTGCGACCCACCGTCGCGCTGGTCTGCACCTCCGACGTACACACCGTCGGCGGTGCAATCGGCGAGCGCGAGAATCTCACTCTCGGCCACGAAGTCGTCGGCGTGGTAGACGAAGTCGGCGAGTTGGTCGGGGACTTCGAAGCAGGGGACCGCGTCGCTGTCGGCGCAATCACGCCCGACTGGGGGTCCGACGCGGCACAAGACGGCCACCCCTCTCAGTCCGGCGCACCGCTCGGCGGGTGGAAGTTCGCCAACGAGAAAGACGGCGTCTTCGCGGAGTACGTCCACGTCAACGACGCCGACGCGAATCTAGCCCACATTCCAGACGGCGTCAGCGACGAGCAGGCAGTCTACGTCTGTGACATGCTGAGTACTGGTTTCGCGGGCGCAGAGCGCGCGGACATCCCGATGGGCGGGACAGTCGCCGTGTTCGCTCAAGGCCCAGTCGGCCTGATGGCGACGAAAGGCGCGCGCTTGCAGGGCGCGGGACAGGTCATCGCGGTCGAGAACGTCCCTGAGCGCAAGGAGTTAGCGAAGGAGTACGGAGCCGACGAGGTAGTCGATTTCGAGGAGGACGACCCGGTCGAGCGGATTTTAGAACTGACCGGCGGTCGCGGCGTGGACGCGGCCATCGAAGCGCTCGGCGCGAGCGAGACGCTCGCGCAGTGCGTCGAAGTGACTAAGCCCGGCGGGACGGTTTCGAACGTCGGCTACCACGGCGAAGGTGAGTTCGTGGAGATTCCGCGCGAAGGCTGGGGCGTCGGCATGGCCGAGAAGGACATCGTGACTGCGCTCTGTCCGGGTGGTCGCCTCCGGCTTCGTCGTCTACTGCGACTGCTCGAAAACGGGCGAGTGGACCCGACTCTGATGACGACCCACGAGTTCGACTTCTCGGAAACCGACGAGGCGTTCGCGTTGATGGCGTCGAAAGAAGACGGCGTCATCAAACCGCTAGTGCGGTTCTGAAATGCCGGGTGTTCGGTGTTAGTACTCCTCGGCGTCTAACTCCTCTAAGTGCTGTTCGACTTGGGGATAGGTGTCGAGGTCCACGAAGCCGTACTCGCCGCCGCCGTAGAAGCTCTCGGGAATCTCGCGTTCGACCAGCATCGTGTCGGGGTCGGCGTCGATGTGGTTGA
Source organism: Halorussus halophilus (assembly GCF_008831545.1). Taxonomy (NCBI): domain Archaea; kingdom Methanobacteriati; phylum Methanobacteriota; class Halobacteria; order Halobacteriales; family Haladaptataceae; genus Halorussus; species Halorussus halophilus. Next base: position 208,842 of record NZ_CP044524.1, on the reverse strand, counting down.
CCTTGTCGAGTGGAATCGCGCGCACTGAGTCGGTGCCGTCGAGGCAGACGACAGTGCGGTCTCGCACGAGGACGGCGTCGAACTCTAACGCGTCGTACTCGTCTACGGCGAACACGGTCGGGCGCTTGGATGCCATACAGGAAGGACGCGAGGGAGCTACAAAACGTTGTCCGGAACGGCATCGGTCAAGGGGAAGGTACACCGGGCGAATATGACACCGACCACGAAAACGCTCGGTGACACAAACACCGGAAACGCTCGCGACACGAACAGCGGGTGGGACTGAAAGGGGCCGGTCACGCGAATAGTGAGAGACGTAGTCCCTCGGACCATTCGCGCGGCACCGCCGCGCGAAGACGCAGTGAGTGTGACCTCGGAAGACGCATGCCCGCGAACGAAGTGAGCAGGAACGTCTTCCGGCGGTTTGCAGCGCCGAATATCCCGTGCCAGGGACCCCTTCGTGAGAAGCGAGCGAAGGCTCGTCGGACGCCGCATGTCCGACGGTGGCGAGCGGGCGGGGAAGTTCGAGATGGTGATAGCAACGATACCAGAATCCAAACTGGTAACCCAAAATACGACTGCTAGAGCGCACCGAGGGTTTATCTACCAATACGCCCTACTAGCACGAACTTATGACGGGGACCACTCGCCAGCGTGAGCGCGAACTGGAGGAGAATACAGGTGAAACCGAGCGCGAGGAGGCGGACGAGCGAGTGTGTCCGGAGTGTAATTCTGACGCACTCGTCTCCAACGCTGGCGGGAGTGAACTGGTCTGTGACGACTGCGGTCTCGTCGTCGAGGAGAACAACGTGGACCGCGGCCCGGAGTGGCGAGCGTTCAACCATCAAGAGCGACAGTCGAAGTCTCGCGTCGGTGCCCCGACGACGAACACGATGCACGACAAGGGGCTGACGACCACTATCGACTGGAAGGACAAGGACGCCTACGGCCGGGCGCTCTCCTCCGAGAAACGCAGTCAGATGCACCGCCTGCGCAAGTGGCAGGAGCGCATCCGAACCAAAGACGCTGGCGAGCGAAACCTCCAGTTCGCGCTGAGCGAACTGAACCGGATGGCGAGCGCGCTCGGCGTCCCGCGCTCGGTACAGGAGGTAGCGAGCGTCATCTATCGACGCGCGCTCAAAGAAGACCTCATTCGCGGCCGGTCTATCGAGGGCGTCGCAACGTCAGCACTCTACGCGGCCTGCCGGAAGGAAGGCATTCCGCGAAGCCTCGAAGAAGTCGCGGAAGTCGCACGAGTTGACCGCAAGGAAATCGGACGCACGTATCGCTACATCTCACAGCAACTCGGCTTGGAGATGGAACCGGTAGACCCCAAGAAGTACGTGCCGCGATTCTGTTCGGAACTGGAGTTGAGCGAGGAAGTCGAGTCGAAGGCAAACGAGATAATCGACGTGACGACCGAACAGGGCCTGCTCTCTGGCAAGTCCCCGACCGGCTACGCCGCCGCGGCAATCTACGCGGCCTCCCTGCTCTGCAACGAGAAGAAGACCCAACGAGAGGTCGCAGACGTAGCGCAGGTGACGGAGGTCACGATTCGGAACCGCTACCAAGAGCAGATCAAAGCTATCGGACTGTACAACTAACTACGGCAGTTTCGTTTTGCGGCCGAAACGCGGTCCGGAACCTGCCCCGAACGGAGAGTATACCAATACCGAGTGCGTACTCGTGAGCAACTGTAGCTACGACCATCATGCAACCCGGAGAACAGTTCGAACGGCGGTTGGCCGAGGAGTTCGGGAGCGACGCGGGAGCGCGGCGAGTCGTCGCACGACAAGCGCGAGACCTGTGTGACTCCGGTCAGCACGAGTCGGACGTGGGCGAGGAGTTGACCGTCTCCATCGTCCTCTCGAACCTAAGCGACGCGCCCGAGGACCTCTCGTTGCCCGAGAAGTGGAACTGGTGGGTCGGCGCGCTCGAAATCGCCTACGGCGGCTACGGTCGATTTCGGATTCATCAGTGGACGCGCGTCGAGTAACTTTTTTGTCGTAAGGCGATACAGTCGAGGTATGTCCGAGACGCCCTCCAATCGGTCGCGTCGCGACGTGCTCGCGGCGGGAACCGCGTCGATTGCCGCTCTCGCTGGTTGTGCCGGATTTGGAGCGAAAGCAAACGACACCCCCGCACTCGACCGAGTCCTCCTTCGGTCAGACACGGGGCAAGTCGAACCAGTCAGACTGACGCTCGTGTACGCACCGCCAACCGGTTCGACGGACCGACCGATTTGGGGGAGCCACGACGCGTCATCCTCCGAGGAGTTCGTCCCGATGGACGACTACGACGAGACGCCCGGTTTCTACAGTTTGACGGCGTACTCCGAAAACCACGACAACGGGGAGGTCGTCTCGTTCAACTCGCACGCCGACCACGCCAGCGGCGAGGACGTGCAGTTCGAAGTCGTCGTGCAGGAGGGCGGCGACGTGTGGGCGAACGTGGGCCACACGGGCGACGACATCTCCGTTCCCGGGCAGTGACGTCAGTCCTGTCCCAGTCAGTAATGCGAGTCGGGTCGAACGTGACGCCCCCGTCCTCGGCAGAAAGTTTCACGGTCTGGAATCCGATACATCGAGTATGAACAACGCAGTCCGCGCCATCGCCGGGGGTATCGCCGGAACCGCGGTCCTCACGGCGGGACTCGTCATTACGGACGTAGAGACGGGGTACCAAGTCGGTATCTTCGAGACCATCGCCTCCTTCGTAGGGACGCCGGGACAGGTGACGCTGGGGTTCGTCCTCTTTCTCTTGGCGGGTGCCGTCGCGTGGCCGCTGGTCTTCCTCGCGCTTCGCCAGACGTTCTCCTCCGACCGAGACCCCGCAATCGAAGGCACCGCGCTCGGGGTGCTGCTCTGGGTCGCGTTCAACGTCACCAGCACGTCGGGCGTCGAGGGCGTGTTGCTGATTCCGTACTACGCCTTCACGCTGGTCGCGCACCTCGCGTACGGCTACATCCTCGGTGCGGTGTACGCCCAGTTGGGGAACGCGAACGAGGAAGTCCCGAAGAGCGCAGAAACTGCCTAGTCCTTCCGCGTCCGTTCGAGTCGCTCTTCGAACCACTGCCACTCCCGCGAGTAGAAGCCCGTTCCTTTCAGGTCCCACACGTCGGCGTCAGTGACTTTCTCGCCCTTGCGGTAGGAGTGGACCATGTTCCAGACCCACAGTAGTTGGGCGGCCGCCAACAGATACGCGAAGACAGTTGCGGCCTGCTGGAGCGTGGCGAACTCGACCGGGAACGCGGCGGTTCTGCGCGGGAGACCGCCCATGCCGACGAGCAGTAAGAGCGTGAACAACGGCGTGACGGTGACGAACGAGAGCCAGAAGTGCGCCTTCGCGAGTCGCGTGTCGTACATTCGCCCCGTAATCAGCGGGTACCAGAAGTAGTTGCCCGCGAACATCGCGAACAGAATCATGCCGACCAGAATCAGGTGGAAGTGGCCGACGACGTAGTACGTCCCGTGGAGGACGAGGTCCACCGGAATCGAGGCGAGGAAGACTCCCGTGACGCCGCCGAGGATGAAGTTTGCGATGGCTCCGACGCAGAACAGCATCGGCGTCGTGAGCCGAACTCGGCCGTTGTACATCGTCGTAATCCAGTTGAACGTCTTCACTGCGCTCGGTACCGCGATGGCGATGGAGACGGCCATGAACGAGGCTCGAATGCGCGGGTCGAGACCCGTGGCGAACATGTGGTGTGCCCAGACGCCGAACGAGAGGACGCCGATGGCGAGCGTCGAGTAGACGATGAACTTGAACCCGAAGAGTTTGCGCTGGGAGAACTTCGGGATGATGTAGCTGATGATGCCCATCGGCGGGAGGACGAGGATGTACACCTCGGGATGGCCGAAGAACCAGAACAGGTGTTGCCACAGTATCGGCCCGCCGCCCTGTACGGCGAAGAACATCGTGCCGAAGTTCCGGTCTAACAGGAGCATAATAAGCGCACTCCCGAGCATGGGGAACGCGAACAGCACCAGACCGCTCGTGGTGAGCATCGTCCACGAGAAGATGTCGAGGTCCGGCCAGTCCACGTCCTCGGCCCGCTCCGTGACGATGGTGACGATGAAGTTGATGGCCCCCATCGTCGTGCTGATGCCCGAGAGATGTAACCCGAGGAGCATCACGTCCACCTGCGGGTTCTCTAGTTCTGCAGTCATCGGGGTGTACATCGTCCAACTCGTCTGGGGCGGTTCGAGCGCGTGGATGCCTACCAAGTCCGAGATGAGACCGAACCGGATGAGCAGGAGCGCGGGGGGTAACAGCCAGAACGCGATGGCGTTGATGCGCGGGAACGCCATGTCGTCGGCCCCGATGAGGACCGGGAGGAAGTAGTTGCCCAACCCGAAGATGACCGGCGTGGCGAACAGGAACAGCATCGTCAGTCCGTGAGTGGTAAACAGCGCGTTGTACATGCGCTCGGTGACGACGTTCGCCGTCGGTGTCAGTAGCTCAGTTCGGAGCATAATCGCGTCTGTCGCGCCCCACAGACCCGCGAGCGTCCCGAGCGCGATGTAGAGCAGACCGATGTCCTTGTGGTCTACGGTCGTCAGCCAGCGGGTCAGTCCCGGCGGCTTGTTGCGTAACTCGTCGGGGAGTCCGACGTACTCGTCGTAGACGTTTCGTGGAAACGTCGGAATTCGTCCGCCGAACCGATAGACGCCGACGCTCAGGATACCGACACACGCCACCGCTACGAGAGCTGTCAGTTCGTTCATAGCTCAGGCCGACTCACTGTCTTACGATTCGAGACGAACCTCGAAAACCCTTGCCGCCGATTATAGACAATTGAAAATCATTTGAGTTCGACGCAAATCGCGTCTTTCGGGGTCCTCGCACCGCGAACGTACCGGGTCGAGTCGCCAGCGACGCAGTCGGTCGAACTACCGCGACGTACGTCGAACACCGGAAACGAGACGACGAGTCGTCCAGTCGAAATAGTCGCCCGGAGGAGTGGCCCTCTGCTCGTCACAGTCACGTACGGTGGGGCTGCGACAGGAGTTGCGGACAACGAGTCGCCCGCAGCATCCACGGCACCCGCGAGGAGTTCGGGAAATCGGGACCACGCGCCTGCGGATTCGAGGTGGTCACGGAGTGGCGACACGACGGCGTCACGAGACGTGGTGAACGCGGCACTATCCGTACTCTCCTCCCAGTCGTCTGCGACTGCGTCCGCACAGTCGAGAATGCACTGGACGGTGTCGGGGTGAGCGTCGAGGACGTACTCGCGGACCCGCGCTGTGTTCCCGGAGTCCTCGGGCGGGTCGGAGGGGTCGGACGAGTCTGACACGCTTGTCCCTTCTTCTTAGTAACATGTTAATCGTTTCATCCCGGTGCGACGAGGGAAAAGCCTACAAGTGAGGGCCAGTTCGTACCAGTTACGATGGTACTCGAAACCACACCACTGTTCGGACCCGTTCCCGGCGGCATGGAGATGATGGTCATCCTCCTCATCGCCGTCCTGCTGTTCGGCGCGAACAAGATTCCGAAGCTAGCACGTTCGACCGGCGAAGCGATGGGCGAGTTCAAGAAAGGTCGCCAAGACATCGAAGACGAACTGGACGAGATGAAGGGCGACGACATCAACGCCGAGACCAACACCAACACGAACACGAACTCCGTCGCCGAGACTGAGACCGAAGCCTGAGACCACTACGTTCTAGCGTTCGTACTTCGACCCAATTGCCGCTAGCGCCTCCGGAAGCCATGCAACTTGAATCGTAAGGTCATTTTTACGATTTCCGCGAGCGTCATGCGACAACCGTTTAGGGCCGGAGAGTGTCTGACCGGGTATGACCGACGACTCGGTCGCGGACGACGAGCAAGAGCAAGACCGCGACGAGTCACCCTCCGAGATAGACGAGACGTTGTCGCTACTGAGCGACCGCTACCGCCGTCACGCCCTCGCCTGTCTCGACGGACAGCCAGAACCGGTACCAATCGAGCGACTCACCGACGAAGTCGCTGGCCGGGAGTTCCAACAACCGCCCGACCAAGTCTCGATGATTACTCGCACCGAAATCGCCACCGCGCTCCATCACAACCACTTGCCGAAACTGGAGCAGGCTGGCATCATCGTCTACGACTCCAACGACGGCGAAGTGACGAAGATAAATATCAAAGCACCGCTGACGAGTTTTCTCGACCAAGTGCGCCGACACGAGGGATGAAAACGGACCCGCAACGGAAAAGTCATCGACGCCCGTTTGCTCACACATGGCAACCGATACCGAAGGTGCCGAGCGAGACCGTTCGTCACTCCGGACGCTGGTACTCCTCGCGGTGACGTTCGCAGTCGGCTACGTCCTCGGCGCACGAGGCGGCGACGACGCAGACTGGGATGGCGGCCAGCGCGAACCGACCGAAATCACTATCGACGAGAGCGGGACGACCGACGAGAAGACAACGAGCGAGTCCGGTAGCGAAGCGACGGAGAGCAGGTCCGGTAGTGAAGCGACGGAGAGCAGGTCCGGTAGTGAAGCGACGGAGAACACGGCCGAAAACGAAGAGAGTAGCGAATCCGAAAAGTAAGAGAAGTCGTCAGTAACCGGTGGCGTTGCCGTCTTTTCGCGGTTCCGTCGCACCCGACAGCACGTCCTCCGCACACCGAGTAATCTGGGCACCCCCGAACATCACCGGCGGGAGAACGCTCACGTCGTGGCCCATCCGCGCGAGTTTCGACTGCACGCGGTCGTCCATGCGCGCTTCGACGGCCAGCGACCCGTCTTCGCGGTAGCGCCAGCGCGGTTCGTCGAGCGCGGCTTGTAGCGGCACGTCGTAATCGACGATATTCGAGATGACTTGGACGTGTCCTTGCGGTTGCATGTAGCCGCCCATGACGCCGAACGCCGCCCAGTCGTCCTCGTCGAACTTCGCAAGTGCTGGAATCAGCGTGTGGAACGGGCGTTTTCCGGGTTCGAGGCTGTTCGGATGCTCGGAGTCCAGCGAGAAAGAGGCCCCGCGGTTCTGGAGCGCGATGCCAGTGTCGCCAGCGACGAGACCGGAACCGAAGCCAGCGAACCGGGAGTTGATGTAGGAGACGACGTTGCCCTCGTCGTCGGCGACGGTCAGCAAGACGGTGTCTGCGTCCTCGGCGTGGTCCGCACCGGTGTCACCGGGGAAGCCGAAGCTCACGTCGCTGGCCGACTCGCCGACCTCTTCGGCGCGTTCTTTGGCGTAGCCCTTGTCTGCGAGCGGCGGAATCTCCTCGTACTCGGGGTCGGTGATGTACCGGTGGCCGTCGTGGAACGCGCGCTTCATCGCCTCCGCGAAGTAGTGGACGCGCTCGGGGGAGTCGATGGGATGCTCGCCCGCATCGAGTTCTTCGGCGATGTTGAGGGCTTCGAGCGCGATGAGACCTTGGTTGTTCGGCGGGAGTTCGTAGATTTCCGCACCGTTGTAGGTGGTCGAGACGGGGTCGATAAATTCGGGTTCGAAGGCGGCTAAGTCCTCGACGGTCATGAACCCGCCCTTCTCCTGAATTTCGCCTGCAATCTGCTCTGCTATCTCGCCTTCGTAGACCACGTCAGCACCTTCCTCCGCAATCGTCTCCATCGTCTCGCCGAGTCTCGGGAGCGTCATTTCTTCGCCGACGCCGGGCGCATTTCCATCTTTCAGGTACGCCTCGCGGGCGTGGTCGTCGGTGAACAAGTCCTCCGCGCCGGTCCAGTGGGAGGCGATAACCTCCGAGACGGGATACCCCTCGGTCGCGTAGCCGATTGCAGGTTGCAGGGCGTCGGCGAGCGTGAGACGGCCGAGTTCCTGCACGGTGGCTTCCCACCCGCGGGCGGTGCCGGGCACCGTAACCGCGTGGGGGCCGAGGAAGGGCATACCCGCCTCTTCTGCGTCGTCTGTCGCGTAGCCCCGCGATTCGGGGTAGTACTGCGAGGCGTCGTCTGCCTCGCGGAGCGCGTTGCGGACGTTCTCGATGGTCGCCTCGGCGGGCGCACCACCGCAAGACCGCATCGCGCCGACCTCGCCGTCGGCGGTCTTGTAGAGCGCGAACACGTCGCCGCCGAGACCTGTACTCGTGGGTTCGACCACGTTGAGCGCGGCGGCGGTGGCGACGGCCGCGTCGAAGGCGTTGCCGCCTTCCCGCAAGAGTTGGACTCCAGCCTCCGCGGCGAGTGGTTGACTCGTCGAGACGAGACCGTTCTTGGCGTACACTGTCGAGCGTCGTGAACTGAACCTGTCGAGGTCCGGGTCGGGCATAGGTAGCGATTGGCGTACGGAGGGTAAAAGGAGCGGGGAAGGGGCAGGGTAGGGACGGAGAATGCAGGCGGAGAATTTCAGGGCAACAACGAGTCCAATACGTCCGGCGTGTGTCGAATATTCTGCGCCGCGAGGAGAAACGTCGAGTACGCTTCGGCGTGGGGATGCTCCGACTCGAACTGCGGGTCGAGTCCGAGCGACCAGTCGCCGATGACGATTTCCTCGCGCGGGCGGGCCGCGAGTTCTCGCGTTATCGGGTCGTTCGACTCGTCGAGCAGTGAGCCGAGACGATTGATAGCGTCAGTCTTCGTTCGGGCGACCAGCGGCATGCCGACCTTGTCGTTCTCGAAGGCGGTTTCGAGCTGTTTGACTGTCGATTCGAACCCGAGCGCGTGCTGAAGAGCTTTCGCGTGTTCGACCGCGACGTAGGCGAGCAGGTCCTGTCGGATTCCGTCGGACGGTGGGTAGGCGTCCTGAGCCACCATGTAGCCGTTGTTGTACAGTTCGTTGACAGCGTGGTGGTGTGGTCCCTCGCTTTCGGGGAAGTACCGCTCGACCGCCGTCTCGCGGTCGGGGAGAATACCGTCGATTCGCTCGGCCATCTCCTGCCACGTCTGGTCGAGATGCGATTCGAGGTCGGTCGCACTCTCCGCGTCGGCGACGTTCGACCGGTGGGCATCGTACATCGCTTTCGCGTCACCGAGCCAACGGCGACCCTCGATTTCTGCGCGAATCGCGCTGACGACCGTGCCGTGGTCGAGCTCGGAGTTCGCGCGCTCTTCGTCGGTCGGGTCGCCGAGAAAGTCGGTCTTCATCCGCGCGAAGGTGAGTGCGCGCTGACTCCGATAGAGGTACGCGAGGCCGCGACGTGGGTCGGCGACTGCGTGGGACATGGACTCGGCGAACTCGTTGAGGTTGCTGTAGAGTTTCTCCGAGCGACTTCGAATCGCGTCGAGGTCGTACTCCTCGGAGATTGCCTTCGCGGCAGCGAGCGACCACGCACCGCGATTGACGCCGTAGCGGAGGTTCTTGAGCGTCTCCGTCGTGGCGTCGTTCCCTTCGGTCTCCGAGAGTTTCTCTCTCGCAGTGTCGAGCGTGCTTTGGAGGTTCCGGTCGAACTCCTCTTGGTCGGACTCTACGTCGGCGTCCTCTACCTGCTTCCACGCCGCTTCGCCGCGGTCGATGACGTCGCGGAGTTGCTTGCGAGATTGTGAGATTGCATCGGGTGCGACCGAGAGCGTCGTCTCGACTTCTGGGATTTGCTGGCGTTTGGTTCGTTCTTCGAGGACGACGTTCGGCAGGAATTTCGCGGGCAGGAACTGGTAGCCCGAGAGCGTGAGGGCACCGCCGCCAGCGACGCCGCCGAGGAAGTGTCTGCGGGTGAACTTGGAGGGCACTTTGTCGGAAGTGTTGGTCGAGTGAGTAAATGTTTTGTGGACCACCGATAGCGTCGTGTCTTCTGTGCGTTAGGGCGACTGCGACACTGTCGGTCGGTATCTCGAACCCATTCTGCAAACAGTTAGGACCGACGAGGAAAACGTCGAAGCTATCATAGCCAAGGTCTCCGCTCTCGGAGATCTAGTCCTCGGCTGGTAGACTCCCTTACTCGCGAGTGTTACCTCGGCAGTCGCATCGCGACACTGTACATCTCGCCGACCGATTCCTCGCCTATCTCGGCAGCGAGACGCTCAGCCTCTTCGAGAAGAGACTCACCCACGTCGCTAGACAGCGTTTCGGCGGCCCTGCGAACGACCTCGGTGTGTGCCTCGACGTGACTCGCAGTCCACGGCACCGGGTCGAGTAAGATTCGTTTCCGGTCGAACTCCCATCCGTACCCGGCGAACAGTCGTCGTAGCACCGACACCGGATAGAACGTCAGTGCGGGTCTTCCTTCGGCCAGTTCCGTGATAGCGTTCTCGACGGCGAACAGGTCACTGACGGCCGCATCATCCGGCAGGGGCGCGTAATCGTCGACGACGAGACGACATCCCGGTTTCGCAACTCTAGTCAACTCAGCCACGACAGTCCCGAGCGCGTCTGGGGCGAGCACGTTGAACAGGCCGTGGGCGGTGATAAGCTCGATTGAATCGTCACTCAGGGGGACGTCGCGGAGGTCCGCTTCCAGTACAGCAGTTCGGTCAGACTCCTCGCGTCCGACTCGTTCACGGACGGTCGTCGCGTGTTCGCCGTCGTTCGTCACCGCGTAGACACGAGCGCAACCTTCGGCAAGGAGTCCAGCCGTGGTATTGCCGACGCCTGCTCCGGCTTCGAGACAGGTCGAACCACACACTGGCTGGTCCGCGAGAGCAGTCCTGACCGTTTGGGGGATGTCCATCAGGACCCTCGATTAGTGGTGGAGTTGCTCGGGCACCGGACTTTCGTCGTGACGGAGGCGCTCGACCAGCGACCGCTGGGCGGCCTCGTCCATTCCGTCGTAGCGTCGTGCAGCGTCGAGCACCATCGCGACGAGCTTCGGGTCTCCTGGACTGACGACGCTCGTCAGACCCTGTGCGGCCGCGAAGTCGAACCGTTCCGCTATCTCGGTCGGCGTGTCAGTCGGCTCGTACCAGTTCGCGTACGGGCGGTCGGCCTCTGACAGTTCGTCCGTCGAGGGCCACGGTCCCTTCGCGAACGCCTTGATGCCGAGCGTGCCGACGTTCTCGTCGTTCGCCCGCTCCAAGACGGCCTCGTAGTCGTGTTCGTCGTCGTCCTTGCCAGCGACGACGGGATTCAACGGGAACATCACTGTTTCGAGGTCGTCGATGCGGTCGATTGCATCGAGAATGAGTTGGGGATTTCCGTGGCTGGTCAGGCCGATGTGGTCGATAAGGCCCTCCGCTTTGGCCTCGCGGAACGCTTCGAGCGCACCATCTTCGCCCGTGATGGTGTCCAGTTCCGCTTCGTATTCGAGACCGTGTACCTGATACAGGTCGATTGTATCGACGCCGAGGCGGTCCAGCGAGCGTTCGAGCTTCTGTTTCGCACCCTCGTAGTCACGCTCTTGGGTCTTGCAACCGAGGAAGATATCCTCACGGTGTTGGCGGAGCTTCGGTCCGAGTTTCAGTTCTGCGTCGCCGTAGGTCGGGGCGACGTCGAAGTGATTGACGCCGCGGTCGAGGACGAGTTCGACCATCTGGTTCGCGCCCTCCTGTTCGAGCCAGTTGAGCGCAATCGCGCCGAACGTCATGACGGTGCTGTCGTGTCCGGTGTCACCGAGTGAGCGCGTCTCCATACAGAGTGATTGCTATCCCCATCCATAAACGTAAGTCCAGTCTGTTTCGGTTCTGCATCGGCGCGTCGTCACAACCGAGGAATCTGAATTGTATTCTCTTTGGCTTCCTACTCCCGCACGACGCCTTCAGGCCCGCGCGCCAGATAGCTCCGACCGCCCTTGTCAACTTGCAGTTCGTCGTCTTCCACGACAACCTCTCCACCCACAATCGTGTGCGTCGGCAGGCCGGTCAGTTCCTCGCCGTGGAACGTCGAGTAGCCCGGTTCCATGGTGTGGTAGAAGTCGTCGTCCACGACTCTCGATTTGTCCAAATCGACGATGACCATGTCTGCGTCCGACCCTTCCGCGAGCGCGCCCTTCCGGGGGTAGAGACCCCAGCGCTTGGCGTTGTTCTCGCAGGCCACCTCCACGAGTCGCTCCATCGAGAGGCGGTTCTTGTTGACGCCTTCGCTCATCATCACCGGCAGGAAGTACTCGATGCCGTTGTTGTCGCCCGGAATAGCGTCCCACACGTCGCCGTACTTGCCCGTGTCCTTCTCCTTGAACTCGATTTTGTGCGGGCAGTGGTCCGTGCCGAGGTACTCGACGGTGCCGTTTCGGAGGCCCTCCCAGAGGCGCTTCTTGCTCTCCTCGCCACGGAGCGGCGGGGAAATCTTACCCCAGTTGCCGAGGTCCTTGTCTTTCGTGTGGGCCAAAAAGGCCGGGAGCGTCTCGGCGTGGAGGTTGACGCCTTTCTCTTGGAATCGCTCGCAGATGTCCACGCCCTCGCCCGTGCTCATGTGGACGATGTAGGCCCGTGAGTCGGTGAACTCCGTGAGTCTCCCAATCTGCTCTATCTGCATCGCCTCGCAGATGTTCGGCGCGGATTCGGACCACGCTTCGAGGTCGTTGCGGCCCTCTTCCTGTAACTCCTTGCGACGCTCGATTGCCAAGTCCTCGTTCTCGGCGTGGAACATCACGACGCCGCCGGGGATGTCGGCCACGTCGTCCAGTACCTTGTAGACCCGACCCGCGTCGGAGTGGTCGATGCCCAACTCGGGCGAAGCGTGTTTGTACCAGTTGAAGAAGACCTTGAACGAGCGGACGCCCTCCTCGGCGAGGTCCTGAATTTCCTCGACGTGGTGGTCCTGATGGACGATGGCGTGGTAGGCGAAGTCGATGTAGGAGTTCTCTTCGCCGACCTCGCGGAAGAAGTCCATGTCCGGCACGTAGGGGTCCGGTTGGAGGAGGAAGTTCACGACGGAGGTGACGCCCCCGTGGACCGCGCCGCGGGTCTCTGTCTCGAAGTCGTGGGCGAGCCCTTCGTGGTATTCGTACTCGTAGCGGGAGAGCCCCCAGTGAACGTGCGGGTCGATGAAGCCAGGAATCAGATAGTTGCCCTCCGCGTCGATGGTGCGGTCTGCGTCAGGGAGGTTTCGCTCGGAACCGACTGCGACGATTTCACCGTCAGCGGCCGCGACGCCGCCGTCGATGGAACCGCTCGGGGTTACGACACGGGCGTTGACGACTCGAAGGTCTGCTTGTCCGTCCATAGTACGCCACACATCTCAGCACCGGGACTTAGCAGTATGGTATATTTTTCGGAGAGATAGTGCAGGGAAATAGAGTCGTCGCCGTCGTTCGCGTCGCTCACTCCTCGTCGCTGAGTGCCGCTTCCATCGCGGCCGAGAATGCGTCGGTGTCTTCGGGTAACATCGACAGCGGTTTCGCGCGCCCTTCGACCTTGACCCGGACCTTCCCGCGCTTTCGGTACGTCCAGAGGAGACTCGCCGCGCCGAATCCCGCGAACGCCAACCCTATCGCCACGTCGCGCTGGGTCGAGTAGAGACCGTAGCCGACCAGCGAGACGCTCAGCACGAGGAGAAACCAGTCGTAGTCTTCGACCGTGACCTCTGCCACGTCGGCGATTTCGACGGCCGTCACTTCGTCGTCGGCGTCCACTAGTAACCGCTCGTCGGTCAGCACGAGCGTCCCACCAGTTCGGAGCGAGAGGCGTTCTCGCTCGCGCTCGCCCTCCACCAGCGCGTCGGTTAGGTCAGTCATGTCTGTGGAGTCGAAGCGACGCCACGTTAAAAGAGTCGGTTTGAAGAGTTGGTTCGAAGAGCCGATTCGTTAGTCCGCGCGCGGTGCGGGTTCCTCGCTCTCCGACGACCGCGAGAATCGGTCGAAGAAGGCGTCGAAGTCCGAATCGTCTTCCGACATCTCTTCGAGTTCGGTGATGCCGCGCTCTTCGGCGGTGCCTTCGATGGTGTTGTCAAGGAAGAACGCGATGATGCCGCCGACGGCCATGCCCGTCGAACCGATGACGAACACGGTCGTCGCGATGACTTCACTGCCGAGCACGCCGCCGAGCAGAGCGACCTGCGAGAGGCCCTCTTGGAAGCCAGCGGCACCGCCTTCGACGTTACCCATGTAGGCCGGAATCGCAAGCCCGGCGAACAGCGCGAACCCGACGATGAAGACGTTTCGGTTGCTGTCCAAGTCCACGAACTGGAGTTGGGAGAGACCGACCGCAGCGATTTGGCCGAACATTGCGATGTAGAGACCACCGACAATGGGTGCGGGAATCGTGGCGAACGCTTGACCGACGAAGCCGATGTAACCCGCGATAATCATCACGATGGCACCGATTTGGACGACGTATCGGGAAGCGACGCCCGTGATGCCGATGGCACCGACGTTCTCCGTGTAGGAGGTCGAACCGTTGCCGGTGCCCATGATGCCCGCGAAGGCGTTGCCGAGGCCCTCCATGCCGATGCCGTGGTCGATGCGCTTCTTGCTCGGGGCGCCTTTGCCAGCCATTCGGGCAACCGCGTGGTAGTCACCGAAGCTTTCGATGGCTGACGCGAGCATCCCGGCAATCATCCCGATGATGAACGAAAGTTGGAACTGCGGCATGCCCCACTGGAACGGCACGACTGGCTGAATGAGCGGCGCGCTCATCACTGCACCGATATCGACGTAGCTAGTCGAACCAGACGGGAAGACGCCTGCCCACGAAAGGGCGAACGCGACGATCCACGCGGTGCCGATGCCGAGTAGCACCGGGAACAGTCTGAACGTTCGGTGGTAGGTGTCGAGGTACTGAGAGAAGCCGACGATGAGAACGAGGGTCAGACCCACGAGCCACCAGTTCTGTCCGGTGCCTGGTGCGCCGAAATTCGGGTTCGTAATCTGTGGTGCGCTGAACAGCGCGAGACCGATGAGTGCGATGGTCGGTGCGATGACGATGGGGCTCACGTAGCGTTTGAGCGCTCCCATCACGCCGAAGTAACCGATTGCCACCTCGACCAAGCCTGCGACGATGACCGCACCCATCAGGTGTTGTAACATCCCCTCGTAACCGACGCCCTGTGACGCGAGCACGCCGATGATAGCGAGCGCGGGGGCGAGCATCGAGAACGTTCCACCTTGCACGATGGGGTACTTGTTCCCGATGGTCGTCTGTGCCAACGTGGCGATACCGGAGACGACGAAGAATGTGCCGATGAGACGACCCACGTCGCCCGGTGCCGTCTCGAACATCCCCATCGCGCCAGCGAGCGCGAGCGGGATGGCGACCGTCGCACCGATCATCGTCAGATAATGTTGGAATCCTAAGAGTATCGACTCGCCCAACGGTGGCTTGTCTTCGATGCCGTACTCCACGAAGCTCGCGGCTTCTGGCTCGTCGCTCGGTGGCGGTCCTTCCGGCGCAATGTCACCCTCTATGGGGTCGTCGCTCATAGCCGCCCTCCTGCGAAGTCGGGGGATTCAGTGGTCGATATCGTATTGGCAATTGTTCGCATGACTGTAACGGCTACCAATGGAGAAACAATTACTATAAAACCTCCGGTAATTTTTGCATCTAGATATGTGAGAATGTAATCGGGAGAGGGGAACCTATTTCACGATTAGCCAGCACGTGATTGTATGGTAGGAGAAGCCGAATACGAAGTACACGCCCAACTCGACGCCTCTGTGGAGATGCGAGACGGCGTGACGCTGGCGACGGACGTGTATCGGCCCGCCGACCCGGAGACCGGCGAGCCAATCGACGACCCGAAACCCGTGCTGCTCGACCGCACCCCGTACAACAAGCGCGGTCGGATGGAACGCCACGGCGAGTGGTTCGCCAAGCGGGGCTACGTCGTCGCCATTCAGGACTGCCGTGGACGCTTCGAGAGCGAGGGCGACTACTACATCTTCGTCAACGAAGCCGAGGACGGCTACGACACGGTCGAATGGCTCGCTGAGCAGGACTACTGCGACGGACAGGTCGGGACCATCGGCACCTCGTACGGCGCGTGGGTCCAGTCTGCGCTCGCCACGCAAGACCCGCCGCACCTGGAAGCGATGTTCGTCAATCAGGGGGCGGCGAACGGCCGAAAAGCTACCTTCCGGCACAACGGCGCGTTCGAACTGCGCTGGCTCTGCTGGGCACTGACGCTGGGCGGCGGGTTCGCCCAGCGCGCGCTCGACAACCCCGAGATTCAACAGCGACTGGCGAACGTAGACGTGCGCGAGGTACTTGCCGATGGGCCAGTCCAGCGCGGCCAATCACCACTCCGGCACATCCCCGACTACGAGGAGTGGGCGTTCGACATCATGGAGCAGGGCGACGCCGACGACGAGCTCTGGCAGTCGCCGGGCGTCAACTTCGAGAACTTCTACGACGAGAGTGCAGACGTGCCCACCGTCTACGCGGGCGCGTGGTACGACTCCTACACGAAGGCGACCTGCGACAACTTCGAGGCACTCGCGGCGAAGAAGTCGAGCGACCACTATCTGCTGATGGGACCGTGGACCCACGGCTGGAACAGCTACCCGCTCCCGTCGTGGAACAAGTCCTACTCGGGCGAACTGGAGTTCGGCGAGCAGGCCCTGCGAGACTATCAGGAGACCCGTCTGCGCTTCTTCGACCACTATCTGAAAGGCGAGGACACGTGGAGCGACCAACCGACGGTGCAGTACTTCCGAATGGGAACAGGGTCTGGGAAACAGACCCGAGACGGCCGACTCTACCACGGCGGTGAGTGGGCCGAAGGCGAGTCGTGGCCTCTCCGAAATACGGAGTTCACGACCTACTACGCGCACTCGGACGGCACCCTCAGCACCGAGAAACCGACCGCGAGGGAGGCTTCGACCACCTACGAGTTCGACCCCAAAGACCCAGTGCCGACGCTGGGCGGCAACTGCTCGTCGTACATCAGCTACGAACCGCGCGAGGAGTCGATTCTGGAGTACCCGCTCGGCGAGCGAAAACTGCTCGACATGACCGGCCGCGGCGGCTACGACCAGCGCACGCGAGAGGACACGTACTTCGCCGACGCTCCTTACCGACCGCTGGAGGAGCGCGACGACGTGCTGGTGTTCCGAACGCCGCCGCTCGAAGAGGCCGTCGAGATTGCCGGACCGATTCGAGTCAGCGTCTTCGGTTCGACGGACGCGAAAGACACGGACTTCACGGCGAAGCTCATCGACGAGTATCCGCCGAGCGAGGACTTCGAGAACGGCTTCGCGCTGAACCTCTGCGATTCGATTTGCCGTGCGCGGTATCGTGGGTATCGGGACAGCGCGGACTTCGTGGAACCGGGCGCAGTGTACGAATTCGAGATGGAACTCTATCCCACAGCGAACGTCTTCGAAGCGGGCCACCAGATTCGACTGGACATTTCGTCGTCGAACTTCCCGCGCTACGACGTGAACCACAACACGGGTGGCCCACTGTATGGGGACCGAGAGTACAACGTGGCGAAGAACACGGTGTACTTCGAGCAAGAGCATCCGACGCAAGTGGAGTTGCCGTTGCGACCGAGAGAGTAGTCGAAAGCCGACCTACTGTTCGTTCTCCTTCACAATCTACGACGGCATTTCCACTCTAACCAATATTTTCGTGGCGACAGTTAAGTGATTAGTGTAAGACCTCTTGTCTTTCTACATCAAACGTGACATGGCGGGGGCGCTCACACCACTGGAGAGCAGTTGATTGGGGACGACATCGACGACATCCGAGACATGTTTCCCGCTCGTGACCGGCGTCGGCATCGAAGTCCGCACGGACGCGGCGTAGTTCCCCAGCGAAGTCCGACTGCTCGACGGGTCCGGTCTCATCGCAGGCGGCGTCACGACGTTCGTTTCGAACGTCGTCCTCCCCGAAGGCGAGGAAGTCGAAGGTGTCTGCGCAGATAGGAAATCCAACTCGATACGTCGATGGTGACGCTGCACGATTCTTCGTCGATTTAATCGGAACGAATGTGCAGAGAGAGCGCATAGCGGGTTATTCTTTCACGTAGCGCGACCATAAGTCCCCCAAATACCTTATACCAGAAGTGAATTCACATTGTTCATGGGTATAGATTCTCGAAAAAGATATTCAAGTGGAATTTTGGGTCTTGATTCGTTGCTCCGGGGTGGGTTCGTCGCCGAGCGCATCTATCTCGTCCTCGGGGGGCCGGGTACCGGCAAGACGCTCCTTGGGTCGGAGTTCCTGAGCACAGGTCTGGAGAACGACGAAAACGTCCTCTTCATTCACGGCGAAGAATCACGCGAGGACCTCCGTGTCAACGCCGAAGAACTGGGCATCAGCCTCGACGGCGCCGACTTCCTCGACCTCGGCCCGGAGTCCGAGTTCTTCAGTCAAGAGCGGACGTACGACCTCGTGAACCCTCAGGACGTCGAGTACGAGAACTACATCGCGGACATCCGGGACGCTGTCGAGGAAATCGACCCGAATCGCGTTCTCATCGACCCCATCAGCCAACTCCAGTACGTCGAGACGACCGAGTACCAGTTCCGCAAGCGCATGATCGCGTTCATGCGGTTTCTCAAAGACCGGGGGACAACGGTTCTCGCCACGAAGACGACCACCGACCTCGACGACCAACTCCAGTCGCTCAGTGACGGCATCATCACCCTCGAACGAGGCGAAGTCGGGCGGCGCATCGACGTGGTCAAACACCGCGGCGTCGGTGACCGGGCCGGCACCCACGGCATGGCGATTCGAGACGGCAGTATCGACGTGTTCCCGTCGCTCGTCCCCCAAGACCACAGCGAGGCGTTCGAGCCAACCCAGATCACGTCCGGAATCGACGAGTTCGATGCCCTGCTCGGTGGCGGTATCGAACGCGGAACTGTCACGATTATCAGCGGGCCATCGGGCGTCGGTAAGTCGACCACTGCTACCGAATTCCTCGAGACCGTTGCGTCGAACGGCGAGTCCGCCGTGGCGTATCTGTTTGAGGAGTCGACGAACATGTTCGTCCACCGCTCTTAAACGTTCGGCATCCCGGTGACGGATCTGTGTGACAGCGGGACGCTCACACTCGAACCCATCGACCCGCTTACGCAGTCAGCCGAGGAGTTCGGCCAACGCGCCCGAGCCCAGGTCGAAGAGCAGGACCTCGAACTCGTCGTGATCGACGGCATCAACGGTTACCAGTCGGCGCTGTACGGTGATGTCGAACAGCTAGGTCGGAAGATCCACGCGCTGACTCGGTATCTGAAGAACATGAACGTGGCCGTCGTGCTCATCGACGAGATCGGGCACGTAACAGGCCTGCCGAGTCCCACCAGTTCGAACATCAGTTACATCGCGGACAACATCATGTTCCTGAAGTACATCGAACTGGATGGGCGGCTCAGGCGAGTCGCTGGCGTCGTCAAGAAGCGTATCGGCGGCTTCGAGGACACCCTCCGAGAGTACACCATCACTGCTGACGGTATCGAAGTCGGCGACCCGATAACCGACGTTCGCGGCATCTTGAGTGGCACGCCGGAGCGAGTGCGGAATCATCGCCACCTCGACGAGACGAACGCACACCATTCAGGGGAGTAGACTGATTCATGAGTCAGGTGCAGATTCTCACCGCGGGCGAAGGTAATCGGCAGGCGTTAGCATCGGTGCTCCGAGAGCGCTACGCGGTCGAAGACGACCAGACGTTCCAGGGGGTCGACTGCCACATCGTCGATGACCGCACGCTCCCGAAGTATCGTGATACGTTGCTGGCGCACAAGCGCGACAACCATCCCCAGTTTTGTCCGGTCGTCCTCATTCGCCGCGAGGACACCGACATCAACATCAAGCTTCCCGACGCCGACTCGGTGGATTCCCCTCAGATTGTCGACGAAATCATGACCGCGCCGGTCGACAAGGCCACCCTCTTCCGACGACTCTCGAATCTACTCTCCCGCCGCGCCCAGACCAGGACGCTCATCGAGAAAACAGACCGACTCGACCGCTTTGCGAGTATGCTCGCACACGAACTCCGCAATCCCGTCGCCATCGGACAAATCTACAGCCAACAGTTGCCAACTACAGCGGACACTGAGGCGGTCGCGTACGTCACAGAGGCGTTCGACCGACTTGAGGCCATGATCGATGTACTGTTGGTGCTGACGCGGGGCAGCGAGGCGGTGTCCGATGCGACGACGATAAACCCGGCAGAGACCGCTCGGGCGGCATGGGACGTAGCGGACACCGCGAGCGCGACCTTGACGGTCGATATAGACGGGGAGATCCAAGCCGACGAAACGTACATCCGCCACCTCTTTCGGAATCTGTTCGAGAACGCGGTCGAACACGGCGGGGCAGACGTCTCCGTCGTCGTCGGTGCCCTTCCGTCGGGATTCTACGTGGCCGATGACGGAACGGGTGTCCCACCCTCCAAGCGCGAGACCGTGTTCGAGGCGGGCTACACCACCGCGAGCGAACACGGTGGGGCCGGATTGGGGCTGGCATTCGTCCGTGAACTGGCCGACGTGTACGAGTGGGAGTGTTCGGTCACGGAGAGCGAAACGGGCGGGGCGCGCTTCGAGTTCACGGGCGTAGACGTGACGCGCGGAGAATGAGCTGTCACACTCGTTTCGCCACGTCGTTCTCACTCCACACGCGAGGTTCCAACTAGCAGAAGACGACGATCGCTGTGTCCGTGACCGCCGAAGCGGACGTGTCGAGACCGCACGATAGCTGCCAGCTGCGCCACCGCCTCGACAGACGTGGTCTCAGACGGTGGGCCACGTGTTCGACGCCGCCCCGCCACGGCTACTCCTCGCTCTCGTAGGGTTCGCCGACTGCCGCAGGCACCCGCGTGTAGCCGACCAGCGCCAACACCACTAGAACCGCCACGTACGGAAACAGTCCGACGAGACTCCCCGGCAACGAGATGCCGATAGTCTGGAACTGAATCTGTAGCATGTCCGTCGCACCGAACAGGAGCGAGGCCCCGAACGCGCCTACCGGGTTGTAGTTGCCGAACAGGTACGCGACGATTGCAATCCAGCCCCGGCCGTCTACCATCGTCACGCCCGTACCGGTGAAACCGCTCCCGAACCCAATGGAGAGCGTCGCTCCGGCGAGTCCAGACAGTGCACCAGAAAGAATCACTGTGGCGTAGCGGACGCGTTTCACGTCCACTCCGGCAGTGTCGAGTGCTTGCGGATTCTCACCCGCCGCCTGCACCCAGTAGCCGAACTTCGTTCGGTAGAGGACGACCCACGCCGCGGCAGTGACGAGGACGGTGAGCAACACCAGCGGCGACACGTCGAACAAGAGGCGACCGAGGACCGGTATCTCGGCTAACACGGGAACGGTGACGTTGTTGACGTTCGGCAAGACCGGACTCGACACGCCGCCCCAGACGACCGTCGCAGTGAACGGCCCAAACCCGAGCGCGATGAACCACACCGCGAGGCCCGCGACGATTTGGTCGGCCTCGTAGCGAATCGTCAGCACGGCGAAAATGGTGGTCAGTAGCGCGCAGACGACCACTGCGGAGACGATGCCGAACCAGAGGTGTCCTTGGGTAATCGTCCCACTGCCGGAGACGAGCCACGCACTCGCGGCGGCCACGAGCGCCCCGAATATCATGAACCCCTCCAAACCGATGTTGAAGACGCCGCTCTTCTCGGCGTAGAGACCACCGATAGCCGCCAGAGCGATTGGCGTCGCCGACCGGAGCGTCCGCTCGACTGCGCCGACTGTGACGAGTTCTGCTCCCGGAAGGTCCAACGCGTACGCAACAGCAACCAGCAGAGCGAGAACTACTGTACCAGCACCGACAGTGCGTCGCGTTCGAGTCGAGAAGTCACCGACACTCATCGCTCCTCACCATCCGCTCCTGTCTCGCCTCCAGTCTGACCTTCACCACTCTCGCGGTAACGGCCACCGAGACCAGTTCGCCGGGCCGCCATCCGGAACAGTTCCGGTGTGGCGACGAACAATACCACGAGACCGACGACGCCGTCTACCAGTTCCGCGGGCACGTCGAGCGTGAAGCCGATGTACTGCCCGCCAGCGTCCAACCCCCCAAACAGGATGCCTGCTGGAACCACGCCCAGTGGATTATTCGCCGCGAGCAGACTGACAGCGATGGCGTCGAAGCCGAACGTCGGGAACGTGGCGGGGTCGCTGTAGTAGCCCAGAATCATGATGGTGAAGATGGCTCCGGTCAAGCCAGCGACCATCCCGGAGAACGTCATCGTGGTGACGACGGTCCGCTTCGGGTCCACGCCCGAGTAGGCGGCCGCTGGCTCCTGATATCCGCTGGTCACGAGGTCGTAACCGAGTCGCGTGCGAGCCATGACGACGGCGACGACGACCACCGTGAGCAGTGCGACGGCGAGTCCGAGTACCGAGAACGACCCGCTGTCGAAGACCAGCGATGGAAAACCGACGTAGGCTGGGAACGGTTCGGTGTTCGGCGCGGCCGCTCCCTGCGGCCGAAGATAACTGTCGAGGAAGAAGAAGACGACGCCCGTGGCGATGAAGTTCAGCATGATGGTCGTGATGACCTCGTTTGCATCCGCGTAGGCTTTCATCAAACCGGGCAGGGCCGCGTACGCGCCGCCAGCGACGATGGCCGCGACAGTTCCGAAGACGACGAGCGCGAATCCGGCCGCAGTTCCGCTCGGGAGCATCGGTGCGAGGAACAGCACTGTGAGCGCCGTTGCGAATCCGCCGACGACGAACTGGCCCTGCACGCCGATGTTGAACACGCCCGAGCGGAACGCGATGGCGACGGCCACGCCCGCGAGGATGAGCATCGTCGATTGACGCAGCGTAAACGCGACGTTCGAGACGCTACCGAACGCCCCGTAGAATAGCGAGGAGAGGAAGACGACTGGGTCGTAGCCCGCCGCGGCCACCACCCCAGAACCGAGCAGGAGCGCGAGCAGCGTGGAAGCGACTGCGATGGCGAATCGTTCCAACACCGAGGCTCGCAACATGCGGTCGGCCGCCCGGTCGAGCGTCTCGTGGGCGTCGATGCCGCTCACGACTCCACACCTCCAATCACGATTCGGCACCTCCGCTCACGACTCGACACCCCTGTCTCGCCGGGGTTCGGCAGGTTCGTCGGCGTCGCTTTCGCGTCCTGCTTTCGCATCCTCGTCAGTTCGCTCCAACGTCCGTCCGGCCATCAGCAGGCCGAGTTGCTCTTCGCTCACGTCGTCGGGGTCCACCACGTCCACGAACTCGCCCTCGTACATGACCGCGAGTCGGTCCGAGAGGGTGCGAATCTCGTCCAGTTTCGAGGAGACCAGCACGATGGCGGTCCCAGAATCTCGCATGTCACGCAGGCGCTCGTGGATGAACTCGATGGCTCCGATGTCCACGCCCCGCGTCGGATGGAACGCGACGAGGAGATTCGGGTCGTGTTCGAGTTCCCGGCCGACGACGAACTTCTGCTGGTTGCCCCCCGAAAGCGACCGGGCTTTCGCATCCGGGTCCCGCGGTTGCACGTCGTACTCCCGGACGACGTTCTCGGCGTGGTCTCTCACTGCGGTCCAGTCGATGAAGCCGCCGCGCTCGTACGGTTCGACGGTCTGGTTGCCCAACAATGCGTTGCGCACGAGGTCGTACTCCTGCACTAGCCCCGCTTCTTGGCGGTCTTCGGGGACGTAGGCGATGCCCGACTCGATGCGACGGCGGCGGCCTGTCTCGGTGACGTCCTTCCCTTCGAAGACGATGTGACCCGAGTCTGCGTCCCGGAGGCCGGTCAGCGCTTCGACGAGTTCGGACTGTCCGTTGCCCTCGACGCCAGCCACGCCGAATATCTCGCCTTCACGAACCGCGAATCCGACGTTTCGGACCTGTTCTAAGTCGCGGTCGTTCCGGACCGAGAGGCCGCCCACGTCGAGCGTGATTTCACCGGGCGAGGTGGTGCGCTCCTCGGAGTCGAACAGCACGTCCCGACCGACCATCATGCGCGCCAGTTCCTCCCGGGAGGTGTCGTCTGCGTCCACTGTTCCGACGTTCTTCCCATCTCGAAGGACGGTGATTCGGTCGGCCACGGCGAGCGCCTCGTCCAGTTTGTGCGTGATGAAGATGAGCGAGCGTCCGCTGTCGGTGAGTTCGGCCATCACGTCGAACAGGCCCTCGACCTCCTGTGGAGTCAGCACGGCGGTCGGTTCGTCGAGTACGAGGGTGTCGGCCCCCCGATAGAGACTCTTGACGATTTCGACGCGTTGTTGGACGCCGACGCCGAGTTGTTCGATTTCGGTGTCGAGGTACTGGTCCACTTCGAAGCCGTACGTGTCGCAGATGTCCGCGATGTCCGAGCGGGCGCTCGATTCGTCCACCAGTCCCCGTTCTTCGGGTTCGTGACCCAAGACGACGTTCTGGACGACCGTCATGTTGTCCACGAGTTGGAAGTGCTGGTGAATCATCCCGACGCCCGCGTCGATGGCATCTCGCGGCGAGTCGAAGCTTCGGAGTTCTCCGTCGATGGATATCGTCCCGGCGTCAGGGTCGTAAAGGCCGTAGAGAACACTCATCAGTGTCGTCTTGCCTGCGCCGTTCTCCCCTACGAGCGCGTGGACCGACCCCGTTTCGAGCGTGAAGTCTACGTCGTCGTTGGCGACGACATCGCCGAACCGCTTGGTAATTCCGTCGAGTCGAACTGCGAAGGCATCTGTGTCGCTTCTGGTCATGGTGGTGAGTGTCTGTGAGCAGAATTATCTGGCGGTCGGCAGGTCGGTCCGCGAGACCGAACGCCGACCTCGGTCTGTCAGTCCGTGCAACCCGATGCGGTACACGGAACCGTGATGTTGCCGTCGATGATGGCCTGTTTGGACTCTTCGAGGTTCTGCGTGACTACGTCGGGAAGTTGCGGCCCGACCGCCTCTCCGAGAACCACCGAAACAGCGTCCTGTTCGAGTCCGAGGACGTTCCGACCGTTGACCTCGTTCCAGTTTCCTTCGACCACGGCGTTGGCGACACGGTTCGTCCCCTCGTTGATTAGCTTGACCGCAGACCCCATGATGACGTTCGCGTACTCCGGGAGCGTCTGGGACTGGTCTGCGTCCACACCGATTGCGAACCGACTGGCCTGCTGAGCGGCCTGAAAGACGCCCTGTCCCGCTGCGGCGGCGGCGTGGTAGACGATGTCAGCGCCCGCGTCGTACTGCGAACTCGCAATCTGGGCCGCCGTCTGTGTGTCGGTGTAGTTACCGATGTACCCGACGCGAACGTCTACGTCTTCGTTGACGTACTCGACGCCTGCGACGTACGACCGTTCGAAGGCGTTGATGAGCGCGCCGTCTACCCCGCCGACGAAGCCGACCGTCGTGCCGTCTGGTTGAGTCGAGTTGCCCTCGTAGTCGAGTTGCCGGGTCGTCATCGTGCCCGCCAGTACGCCCGCTTGGAACGACATCTCGTGGTTGGCCCAGATGTACCCCGCGACGTTGGGCTGGTCCACGTGGTCGTTGATGAGCATCCACCGCTGGTCGGAGTACCGCGTAGCGTTGCGCTGGAGTGCCTGCGTGTGGTTGTACCCGACCAGCACGATGAGGTCGTAGTCCGGATTCGAACTCTCGGCGAGTCGAGATTGGACCGTCCCGTACTGGGATTGGTTGGTCTCTTCGACCTGTTGGATGTTGATGTTGGAATTCTCTGCGGCGTTCTGGAGACCTTCTAATGCCAGGTCGTTGAACGCCCCATCGCCGAAGCCAGCAGGACTGGAGATGATGGCGATGTTCGTCGTCTGGCCTTGCGTCCCGGAAACCCCACCAACTGCGAAACCGCCGAGACCGGTGAGAGCCGTCCCACCAAGAACCGTCCCTGACTTGAGAAAGTCGCGCCGACCGACAGAGGTGTTCGATTCTCGTCGGTGTGTCCGCTCGTAATCGCTGTCCGGCATGTCGTTGTTCATTGCCCACGAGTACCACACCAAGACCGTATAAATAATTGAGGGAATATTGAACCGTTCTGTTCGTGAATCTGTTCGCGTAGCAAGGCCACGACGAGTGACGTCTCTGGGAATATAACTACGGTTTCAAATTCCGTCGAGAACGGACCACCGCACTGAAAGAAATGTCGGACGTCGAAGTTACGCTTCCTTGAACGCTACACAGCGCGAGACCGACGACTCGCCGCCGCGGAACCGCCATGGGAAGGTCCCGATTTGAACGCGTTCGTTGAGCAGTTCTTCGGGTACTTGGGCGTTCTCGACGTGGATGATACCCTCCGGGAACAGTTCAGTGTGCATGAGCTGATACCCTTCCGGCGGGAAGATTTCGTCCAAGTCGTCTACGCCGTGTTTCTCGCGCGCTTCTCTCGCGAGTTCGGGCCGTACGTCCCGGATGACGGTGTTCATCGGGTGGTCTGCGCTCCCGCAGTCGAGCATGAGGTAGTTCAAGTCCATCTCCTTGCACCAGTCGGCGAACTCCTGATTCGGGCCGGGGTGTTTACAGAAGAAGGCGTGGGGGTCTGCCTCTTCGCGGTGCCACGCGTACTTCTGATAGCCGGTGTGGATGAAGAGGATATCGCCCTCTCGCACGTCACACACGTCCTCAATCATGTCGCTGGTGTACACGTCGTAGTCCCCGACTTTGTCGGAGATGTCGGCGACGACGGCGTCACCGACTAGTTCGTCCAGCCCCACCGACTCGATGTCGCGTCCACTGGCGACGAAGTGTTTCTCGCCGTCCAAGTGGGTGCCGGTGTGGTTCATGAACTCTATCTTCTGGCCGTTGACTTTCTCGGTGTCGAGGCTCTTCTCGTACCACACCTTCGGGTTGTCGTACGTCGGCCACGCTGGCGTGTCTTGGGACCACGGCTGTGTCAGGTCGTACATCTCGTATCCATCGAGCATCTATTTCGTCTCCGTCTTTCCCACACGTCGCCGGAGTGGCTTAAACATTGGCAGGGAATCGCAGGCGAACACCGATGACACAATCGACAACTGACACAACGTACAAGCGGAGTGGCGTGGTAACATTGGACATGGCGACGTGTCCGAACTGCGAATCCGACATCACGGAGTGGGCCGAGCGATTAGAGCGCGGTGGGGCCGCGAGCAAGCCGAAAGTCTGGACCTGCCCGAACTGCGACGCAGTACTCGGCATCACCGACTGGGGTGCTTCGTAACATGTGAAAAATGTCGTAGTCTGTTTGCGTTTTCGTAAACGGAGGGGGAAGGTGTCGAAATCTCGACACGGAGTTACGGGTCACGGTGGTTGAACCACGTGTACACCGCTTCTCCGATTTCCGCGATAGCGTCCGCGCCGTCGGCACCAGTAGTCAGTTCGTCGGCGAGGACGGCGAAGACGAGGGGGTTCCCATCCCCGCCGGGCGGTCGGAGGTAGCCAGTATCGAGTGCCGCTTCGGGAAGTTCTCCAGTCTTGTGAACGACGGTCGCGTCCCGTGGGAGATACCGAGGAAACTTCATCGCGTGTTTCTGGGCTTCCAGCGGCACCGCCATCTCGTCGTAGGCGGCCGCCGAGAGGGTCGCCTCCGAGTGGAAGTCGGCGAAGAAACGCGCGCAGTCGAGCGGTGTCGTCGCGTTCGCGGGCTCGCCGTCGGGCCAGTCGCCAGAGAGTTCGAGGTCGTTGTCCCCGAGCGTGGCCATCATCTTGCGCCGGAGTCGCGTGTCGGTCATCCCGACATCGGCGGCGGCCGACTCAATTCGGTCCATCCCGAGTTCGTCAACGAGTTCGTTCGTCGCCGCGTTGTCACTTATCGAAATCATCGCGCGTGCGAGGTCCCGAAGCGTGGGCGTCGCCGACAGGAGGTGGAGCACGCCGCTACCGGCCACGCGGTTCTCCGGGGCGATCTCGCGCGGCGCGTCGAGTTCGGAGAGACGACCGTCGTACTTCGCGAGCAGCGCGTAGAGGACTGGGAGCTTGACGACGCTCGCGCTGGCGAACTGCGTCGTCGCGGCGCGGCGGTAGACGACGTCGAAGTCGTCCGGACCGTCCGGAAAGCCGAGGAAGACGCCGAGTCGGCCGTCGAGCTTCTCGCGGTAGGAATCGACGAACTCGCCCAACTGGGCCGTGGTCTCGATTCGAGGACCGTCGGGCCTCACCGCCGTCTCGCCTCCTCGCGGGACGGGAACGGAGTACCGAGGGCTTCGACCAACAGTTCGACGGCCTCGTCCGCGTCACCCATCGAAACGGTCTCGACGGGCGAGTGAGTGTACCGACAGGGGATGGCGACCGCACCAGCGTGACGGCCGCCCCGGACCTGCTGGAACTCGGTTGCGTCAGTCGTGCCGCCGACCATCACCGCGTGCTGGACTGGGATGTCGCCGGCCTCCCCGGCCGACCTGAGCCACGAGAGAGTCTGTCGGTCGACGAGGACGCCGCCGAACAGGTACTCGGAGGTGCCGTCACCGAACTCGACGACCGGCCCCTCGCCGACGCGGACGGCGGGGTCGGCCTCGTCGCCCGCTGGGTAGTCGTCCGACGGGAATATTTCGAGGGCGACGCCCACGTCGGGGTCCACGGCGAAGCCGGCGGTGCGGGCGCCGCGCAGTCCGACCTCCTCCTGGACCGTGGCCGCGTAGTGGACCGTCGCGTCGGTGTCCACGCGGCGAGCCGTCGCCACCAGCATCGCCAGCGCGATCCGGTCGTCCAGCGCCCGGCTGGCGACGCGGTCGCCGGCGAGTCGCGTCACCTCGCGGTCCCACGTCGCGTGGTCGCCGGGTTCGACGTTCAGGTCGCGGACCTCGGCGCGACCGCTCGCGCCCACGTCGATGACGAGGTCCTCGGGAAGCGACTCCTTCTCATCGTCGTCCATGAAGTGGCGCGGTTTCGCGCCGATCACGCCCGGCACCTCGTCGGGACCGACGACGACCTGCTGGCCGGCGAAGTTGCCCTTGTAGTGACCGCCGAGCAACTGGAACGTCAGGAAACCCTCGTCGGTGACGCCGTCGACGAGAAACGCGAGTTCGTCGGTGTGGGCCGCGAGCATGATCTCGGGGGCGTCCTCGGTGCCCTCGGACGTGGCGACGACGTTCCCCAACTCGTCTCTCGTCACGGTATCGACGTGCGGTTCGACCAACTCCTCGAACACGTCGGCGACGGCGTGCTCGTCGCCCGGCGGGCCACGCGCGGCGACGAGGCGTTCGAGGTCGGCGAACTCGACGGAGTGTTCGTCTGTCATCGCTCGAACGCTCTCGCTCGCGGTAGATAGTTCTGTGGCAAGTCCTCGCACGCTGGCGAGACCCCGTGCGCGGACGAGTCTCGCCCGTCCATACTAGGTCAAGCGTTTTTGGCGCCGTCGCGCAACTCCGACGTATGGACCTCGCGGCACGCAAAGCGCGCCTGCTCGACCACCGGGAGTCGTTACTCGAGGAGTTCGACACGCCTCTGTACATCTTCTTCGAGGAAGACCTTCGGCGCAACTACCGGACGCTTCGCGGAGCGTTGGACGACCACTACCCCGATTCGACGATCCACTTCGCAGTGAAGGCGAACTACAACCTGGGCGTCCTCTCGGTCCTCCGCGACGAAGGCTGTCACGCCGAGGCGTACGCCCGGTGTGAACTGACGGCGACCCAGCAAGCGGGCTTCGACCCCGGGGACGTCCTGCTGACGGGAATGAACCGCCGCGTCTCGGACATTGAGTGCGCGCTCTCGCTCGGCGTCCACCGGTTCCTCGTGGACAACGAGACCGAACTGACAAAGCTCCGAAAGGCAGCGGCGTCAGCCGAGAATACCCCGGAGGTGCTGATTCGGGGCAACCCGGCGATGGAGGTGCCGACCCACCCCGACGTGGCGACGGCGACCCGCGAGAGCAAGTTCGGCCTCGACGTGGCGTCCGGACGCGCGCTCACTGTGGCGGAGGCGGCAGCCGACGCCGACGAACTCGAACTGGTCGGCGTCCAACTCCACGTCGGGAGCCAGATTCGCGGCGTCGAACCGTACGAGGTCGCCGCCCGCGAGATGCTGTCGTTCGCGGCCGACGTGAGAGACGAGACGGGCGTCGAAATCGACGTGCTCGACCTCGGCGGCGGCTTTCCGGTTCCGTACGACGAGGACGTGCCCGACACCGAGACCATCGTGGCCGCGATGGCCGACGCCGTTCGAGACGCCGCCGCCGACCACGGCCTCGCCGAACCGACGCTCTGCGTCGAACCCGGCCGTCGGCTCGTCGGCAACGCGGGCACGCTCGTCGCCAGCGTCGGCGTCGTCAAGGAGACACCCCACTCGACGTTCGCCGTCCTTGACGCCGGAACGAACGCCGTCTCGTCGTACTGGCCGTACCCCATCTACGCCGTCTCCGATGCCGAGGCGACCCGGGAGTACGACGTGGCGGGACCGCTCTGTTACACCGGGGACGTGATTCAGGAGGGCGTCTCGCTTCCCCCGCTCGAACAGGGCGACGTGCTGGCCGTGGACCGCATCGGCGCGTACTCCCTCGGGAGCGCGAGTCACACGAACGCCGAGCCGAAACCTGCGGTCGTCCTCCTCAGGGAGTCCGGCGAGGCCGAACTCGTTCGCCGGGCGGAGACCTGCGACGACGTCCTCGGCGACGACCGCATCCCCGAGGACCTCCGGTGAGCGACGGGTTCGAGAACCGCGGAGAGTGGTGGCGACTCGCCGAGGTGGCCGTACCGAACGCCGACGAGCGGCCGCGGCGAAGTCGTCAGGTCGAAATACTGCCGGCGAAACGATGGTGACGAGCGAGTACGAGCTGAGGCACCGAGAATGCGATTCGACTACGTGACGGACGACGAGAACGACGGGAGAGCGGGGAGTTGGGTCACGCGGCTCGTTCCCCGCGAGCTCGTCCTTCGAGCACTCGCCGTGGACCTCCGGGGACCGGCGACGCTGACGGTCGGCGAACCCGAGACGTTCGTCCTGACGGTCCGCAACCGCCTGCCGATACCGGTGGCACTCACGCTTCCGACGAGTCGCCTGTGGGGATGGTCGGTCGAGGGCATCCCGGAAGCCGACGAACGAGGGTTCGAACCGCCGGCGGTTGCCCGCCGGGTCGCGTTCGCGCGACGCGAGCGGCGCGTCTTCCCGCTCCGATGGGACGGGTTCGTTCGGCGCGCGGGCGCGACGGGCGACGAGTGGGTGCCACAAGACGGGTCCTGTCAGATCACTGGATTTCTCGCCGTCGACGACTGGGAGCGACGCGGACTGTACGACGACCTCGAGGTTCGCGTCGTCCCGTAGTTCGGCGCGGGACTTAATTTATGAGCGGCATCTCAGCACACCACTAGTATAATAGGGCTTACTTATTTACCCGCATTAGCCATGTTATCCCACAACACGGCTACTGAACGGCCGTCCACCGACCAACCATGACCGACGAACGCCTCAAACTAGACAGACGACACTTCCTGGCGACCTCCGGGCTGCTCGGCGGCACCGCGCTTGCCGGCTGTTCCGGCGGGGGCAACGACCAAGGCACGACCGCCGACACCACCGCGGCGGGGACGAGCGGCGGCGGTAGCGAGACGACCGATCAACAGCAGCAGAACGTCCAGGGCGGCGGAACCTTCGTCGGGACGACCGCCGAGGACGCGACGACCCTGGACCCGCGGATGAACGAACTCGCGTGGGTGAACGGGTTCCTTCACTACATCTTCGACACGCTCTACGTCCTGAGTCCGGACGGCAAGCAGTTCCAACCCCACCTCGCCGCCGACCAACCCCAGAAGCAGGACGAGACCACTTTCGTCGTCCCGCTGAAACAGGGCGTGAAGTTCCACGACGGGAGCGAGTTGACCGCCGAAGACGTCGCCTACTCGTTCAACTGGGTGCTCAACCCCGACAACAAGTCCCCGAACCGGTCGAACCTCGACTTCATCGACTCGGTGGAGGCGAGCGGCGACTACGAGGTGACGTTCAACCTCAATTACCCGTTCGCGCTGTTCAAGCTGACGCTGGCGGGGATGAACGCGGCCGTCGTGCCGAAGAAGCAGGCCGAGAGCCAAGGCACGAAGAAGTTCGGCAGCAAACCCGTCGGGTCCGGACCGTTCACGTTCCAGAAGCACGTCTCCTCCTCGCACATCACGCTGGCTCGCAACGAGGATTACTTCCTCAAGAAGCCGAACCTCGCCTCGCTGAAGATGCGGGTCATCCCGAAGCCGCAGGTCCAGTTCGTCGAGTTGGCGACCGGCGGCGTCCACCAGGCGACCGTGCCGAAGAACCTGCTGAAGAAGGCCCAGGCAGAGCAGGGCATCAAGATGACGCGCATCTCGCACTTCGACTACAACGGGCTCATCTTCAACACGATGCGCGAACCGTTCGGGAGCCTCAAGGTCCGGAAGGCGATGCAGTACCTCGTCGACTACGACGAGATGCTCAAGGCCACCAAAGGGACCCTCGGCAAGCGGTCCTACGGCTTCATGCCGAAGGAGGTCAACAAGTCGTGGGAGTTCCCCTGGAAGGAGTGGAAGCAAAAGTACTACCCGGACAAGAACCACGACAAAGCGAAGCAACTGCTGCAGGAAGCGGGGTACGGCGACGGCGTTGGGAAGACGCTCAAGATCTCCTCGCTGGCGAGCTCGAAGTTCAAGAACATGGCCATCATCCTGCAGAACGAGCTGAAGAAGGTGGGCATCGAGGCGAACGTCCGCGAGGTCACCATCGGCCAGTGGCTCGACGAACTCGACTCCGGCGAGTTCGACGTGAACATCTACGGGTGGTCCGGCGGCCAGGACCCCGACGGTTTCTTCTACTACCTGTTCCGTGACCTGCGAAACGACGAGGGCGGCCTCTCGGAAGGCATCGTCGGCAACGCCTCCGCGAGCTACCTGTATAAGTCCCAGGACAGCGACGAGTTACAGCAGGTCGACGAGACCATCCGGCAGGCCCGACGGCTCACCGACGAGAGCAAGCGCAAGGAGATGTACATCGACGCCGCCGAGACGTGGCAGGGGCTGTACCCCCACATCCCGGTGTTCTCCGAGCAGGCCGCGACCGCGTGGAGCAAGAACGTCAAGGACTACGAGCCCACCGCGTTCAACGCGCAACCGCTCTGTAACGAGTGGTCGAACGCGTACATCAAGAAGTAGGGTTCGGCTACCCCCACGACTATAGTTATCTACTCACAAGACCCCACGAGGGCCACCGATACACACGTATGACGGTTCGAAATCCATGAGTCTCTACAGGTACACGATACGACGAATCCTCCAGATAATCCCGGTGCTACTGGGCGTGTTCACACTCACGTTCGTGATGGTACACGCGCTGCCGGGCAACCCGGTTCGGAT
This sequence comes from Halorussus halophilus, assembly GCF_008831545.1. Taxonomy (NCBI): domain Archaea; kingdom Methanobacteriati; phylum Methanobacteriota; class Halobacteria; order Halobacteriales; family Haladaptataceae; genus Halorussus; species Halorussus halophilus. Next base: position 175,959 of record NZ_CP044524.1, on the reverse strand, counting down.
CTATCTGGGACTGAACCCGAGTCAGGAACTCGCCAACGAACTGATACACCGCTACGGCTTCGACCAGCCGCTCTGGAAGCAGTACTTGGACTACCTCTGGCGACTCCTCCACGGCGAAATCGGCGAGTCGTTCATGCGGAAACGACCCGTCTCGGGCCTCATGCTCGAACGGATGGGGCCGACGCTGGTCCTGATGGGCGTCTCGTACCTCATCGCACTGCCGGCGGCGCTGCTGTTGGGCGTCTACTCGGCCGCCAAGCACAACCAGATCGGCGACCACGTCTCGCGATTCGTCGGACTGGCGGGCCTCTCGACGCCCAACTTCTGGCTGGGGCTGATGCTCATATTCCTGTTCGCCTACGAAGTCAGCTGGTTCCCGGCGTCGGGCTACGTCTCGCCGCTGGCTGACCCGGTCGGCGCGGCCAAGCACCTCGTGCTCCCGATAATCACGCTCGCGACGGCCCAGACGGCCACGCTGATGCGGATGACCCGCTCCAGCATGGTCGAGGAGCTGTCCCAGGATTACGTTGAGACGGCGCGCGCGTACGGCCTCCCCGAACGGCGTATCCTGCTGCGCCACGCGTTCCGCAACGCGCTGTTGCCGCTCATCACCATCATCGGTCTGCAACTGTCGTTCCTGCTGGACGGCAGCGTCGTCGTCGAACAGATATTCGCTATCCCCGGCATGGGTCGGCTCGGCTACAAGGGACTGATCAACCAGGACTACGGCGTCATCATCGGGTTGAACATCTTCTTCTCGATACTGTTCCTCGTCGGCGTCCTGCTGACCGACCTCGCCTACGCGTACATCGACCCCCGAATCAGATACGACTGACCAATGAGTTCGAAAAGTACCACCGTCTCGAACGCGGATTTCAAGACCGAAAGCGGCGTCGTCTCGACGCTCAAGGAGCTTCGACACAGCCCGACGGCCGTCGCCGGCGGCGTCGTCGTCGGCGTGCTCGTCGTATTGGCCGTCGTCTCGACCATCGACCTCGTCTTCCTCGACAAGGCGATCATTACGGCGCTCGTCGCGGACCCCCACGCGATGGACCAGATAAACGCCTACGCGCCCCCGTCGGCGGCGCATCCGATGGGCACCGACCAGTTCGGCCGCGACGTGCTCGCCCGCATCATCTACGGGAGCCGCATCGCGCTCGCCATCGGCGTCATCGCCGTCGGCATCTCGTTCGTCGGCGGCATTCTCATCGGGTCGTTCGCGGCCTACAGCGGCGGTTACACCGACGACGTGCTGATGCGCCTGATGGAAGTGCTGTACTCGATTCCCGGCCTCGTGCTGGCGATGACCATGATGGCCATCCTCGGCCCGTCGGTCTACAACCTCTTCCTGGCGTACGGCATCATCGGCATCCCGGCGTACGCGCGAGTGATGCGCTCGGAGGTGCTGTCCATCCGCGAGGAGGAGTACGTCGACGCCGCCCGCGCGGCGGGCCTGCCGACGCGCAAGATTCTGCTGCGCGAGATCGTTCCGAACGGGTTCGCGGCGGTGCTGGTGCAGGCGACGCTCTCGATGGGCGGCGTCATCATCGGCGCGGCCGCGCTGTCGTTCCTCGGGTTCGGCGTCCAGCCGCCCACCGCGTCGTGGGGCCGGATGCTGAACAACGCCCAGCAGGCCCTGCTGATCGCGCCCTGGGTCGCCATCTTCCCCGGCCTGATGATATTCCTGACCGTGATGGGGTTCAACATGCTCGGAGACGGCCTGCGCGACGCGATGGACCCCAAGACGTCGCTCCGGGTCAGCTACGATCCAGACGACCTGCCGATGCCCGAGACGGAGACGCCCGGTACGAGCGCCCGAGCGGCAAAGGGCATCGAGGCGACCGGGACGACCGGCGACGGTCCGGACGACCCGGGCCGCGGAGCGGGAGGTGACGACTGATGGCGCTGCTCGAAGTCGAGGACCTCCGGACGTACTTCTACACGGAGGACGGCATCGTGCAGGCCGTCGACGGCGTCAGCTTCGAGGTCGAGCGGGGTGAAACCCTGGGTCTCGTCGGCGAGAGCGGCGCGGGCAAGTCCGTCGCTGTCAAGAGCCTGCTGGGGCTCATCCGGCCGCCGGGCCACGTCGTCGACGGCAGCGTCCGGTTCAAGGGCGACGACCTGCTCGAACGCTCGGAGACCGAACTGCGCAACCAGGTCCGGGGCACCGAGATATCGTTCATCTTCCAGGACCCCATGTCCGCGTTGAACCCCGTGTTCACCGTCGGGAGCCAGATTTCGGAGATAATCGAGCATCACCGCGACGTGAGCGACGAGGAAGCGTGGGACCGGACTGTCCAGTTGCTGGACGACGTCGGCATCCCAGACCCGGCCGAGCGCGCCGAGCAGTACCCACACGAGTTCTCCGGCGGGATGCAACAGCGCGCGCTCATCGCGATGGCGCTGTCATGCGAACCAGACCTGATCATCGCCGACGAACCGACGACTGCGCTCGACGTAACCATCCAGGCACAGATACTCGACCTGTTCGACGACATCAAAGACGAGTTCGAGACGAGCATGGTGTACGTGACCCACGACCTCGGGGTCGTCCGCGAGGTCTGCGACCGCGTCGCCGTGATGTACCTCGGCGAAATCGCGGAGACCGCCCCCTACGAGGAACTGTACCGGAACCCGAAACACCCCTACACGCAGGCGCTGCTGCGCTCGACGGTGACGGCCGACCGGCGCGCGGAGGAACTGGACCCCATCGAGGGGTCGATGCCCAGCGCGGTTGACCCGCCCTCCGGCTGTCGCTATCGGACCCGCTGTCCCGTCGCCTTCGAGGACTGCGCCACCGTGGAACCGCCGCAGTTCGACGTCGGAGCGGACCACGACGCGGCGTGTCTGCACTACGCGGAGGGCGGCGACGGCGACCCGCGACTCCACGAGACGGGAGGTGACCGATGAGCTCGACCGTCGAGCGGCGACGCGAGCGAACGGACGAGCCGCTGTTGAGCGTCGAGGGGCTGAAGACGCACTTCCCGGTCAACACCGGCGTGCTCGGCTCGCTCACTTACGACCGCGACCGGGACGGCTTCCCGTTCGCGTTGGACGACTCCCACGTGAAGGCCGTGGACGGGGTCGACTTCGACCTGTTCCCCGGCGAGACGCTGGGCGTCGTCGGCGAGTCCGGCTGCGGCAAGTCGACGCTCGCGCGAACCGTCGTCGGACTGGAGGACCCGACGGCGGGCCAGATACGCTTCGACGGCCGGGACGTGACGGACTTCGAGGAGTCCGACGAGCGGTGGTTCCGCGAGAACGTCCAGATGGTGTTCCAGGACCCCATGTCGAGTCTGAACCCCCGCCGGAAGGTCGGACGCATCATCGCCGACCCGCTGGAGGCCGCCGGCTGGAGCGAGGAGGAGCGGAAGAGTCGCGCCATCGAGTTGCTCGAACAGGTCGGCCTCGAAGGGGAGTACTACAACCGCTTCCCCCACGAGTTCTCCGGCGGGCAACGCCAGCGGATCAACCTCGCCCGCGCCCTCTCCATCAACCCGGACCTCGTCATCGCCGACGAACCGGTCTCGGGACTGGACATGAGCGTGCAGGCCCAAATACTCAGTTTGATGGCGGACCTGCAGGAGGAGTACGGGCTGACCTACCTGTTCATCACCCACGACCTCGGCGTCGTCCGGAGCATGGCCGACCGCGTGGCCGTGATGTACGTCGGAGACTTCGTGGAGGTCGGGCCGACCGAGCGGCTGTTCACCGAACCGCACCACCCCTACACGCGGTCGCTGCTCGACGCGGTGCCGAACCCCAACCCCGACGCGGCGGGCGTTGTCGCGGAGTTGAAGGGCGACGTGCCGAGCCCGACGGACCCGCCCTCGGGCTGCAAGTTCCACACGCGCTGTCCGAACTTCGTACTGCCCGACGGATTCTCCGAGGCGGGCTACGCCGACTTCGCCTCGTTGCGCGAGGACGTGAACTCGGCGGACCTCGACGCGAGCGGCGACCCTCAGTCGGTCGTCGAGTCGTACTTCGACCACGAGGTGCCGAGTCGCGTCCGCAGGGACGCCGTAGCGGCCGTCGAGGCGGCTGACACAGGCGACTGGGCGACCGCGCGCGAGTACCTCGCCGAACACGCCTCGGTCTGCGAGACCGAGACGCCGCTGCTGGAGCAGGTGTCGGTGTCGTCTCACCAGTCGGCCTGTCACCTCGACACGGACGACCGCGAGGAGTTCACGTGGTGAGCGACTCGCCGGAAGCGGCCGTCTCTGGACTCGCGTCCATCGATGGCGCGTCAGCCTCGATTTTCGCCCGCGAGGTGACTGCAGGCGGCGACGACAGCAGCGAAACCCGCGAGCGCGGGGGTGGGCAGGGCGACGTTCTCGCCAGCCACGCGCCCGACCGCGCGCTACCGCCCGCGTCGAACACGAAACTACTGACGACGGCACTCGCGCTGGACGCGCTCGGTCCAGACTATCGCTTCGAGACGCGTGCGACTTCGAGCGGTGAGCTATCCGACGGACGCCTCGACGGCGACCTCCGCCTCCACGGCGGCGGCGCGCCCGACCTCTCGCCCGGAGACCTCGCGGAGCTGGCCGAGCGCGTCCGCGAGTCGGGCGTCGAGACCGTCGCGGGCGACCTGCTGTTCGACCGCTCGCTGTTTGGCGACGACGGACTCGGCCCCGGCTGGACGTGGGGCGACGAACGGCACGCGTACGGGGCGCGGAGCGACGCGCTCTCGCTCGCCGGCAACACCGTCGCCGTCGAGGTCGCCGACCCGGCGGCGACCGGAGAGTTCCAGGCGACGCTCACCCCCGAGACCGACGCGGTCTCGGTCCAGTGCGACGTCGAACCCGGCGAGGACGACTGCTCGGTCTACACCGACCACGACACCGGAGTCGTCCGCGTCGAAGGGACGCTCCCGTCCGGAAGCGAGCGAAGCGAGCGCGCGCCCGTCTCGAATCCGGGGTATCACTGCGCGCTGGCATTCCGCGACGCGCTCGCCGACGCGGACGTCGCGGTGCGAGGCGACGTCGCCGAACGAACGGGGACGGAGGCCGAAGCGGAAACCTCCCCGAACGGGCACTCCAGCACCCGCGAGTGGGCCGTCGAATCCGCGCCAATCTCGGCGTTGGCACGCCGGACGAACGTCCCCTCGGACAACTTCGTCGCGGAGCAACTCGCCCGCGCCGTCGGCGCGTCCCACGCCGGCGGGACAGACGACGGCGACGGCGGTGGTCGCTCTGGGTCGTGGGAGGCCTGGAACGACCTCGCGACCGACCGCCTCGAATCGCTCGGCGTCTCAACGTGTCGAATCCGAGACGGATCGGGGCTGTCGCGGTACAACCTCCTCACCGCCAGGGGCGTCGTCGAACTGCTCTCGTGGGCCGCCGACCGACCGTGGCGCGACACGTTCTTCTCCTCGCTCCCGGAACCGGGCGAGGGCACGCTCGAATCGCGACTCGCTGACGTCGACGGGGTCCGCGCGAAGACCGGAACGCTCACCGGAACCTGCGCGCTCTCCGGGATAGTCGAACGGCCGGACGCGCCAGACGTGCTGTTCTCGGTGTTGCTGTCGGGACTGACCGGCGACGTCGAGTCGGCCCGCGAGCGACAGGACGCGTTCGTCCGGTCGTTGCGGTGAGCGGTCGGTCGTTCGACCGTTCACTCGAACGCATACTCAGAGGTGGTCGTCGAAGAGGCGCGCAATTTTTCGGAAGGTGCGCCGCCACGTCGCGCGCTTCGAGAAGACGTGGCCCTCGCCGGGGTAGTAGTCGGCGTCGTACTCCTTGTCGTGTTCCAGCAGCGCGTCGATGACGATGTCCAGTTGTTCGAAGTTGACGTACGCGTCGGCGGTCCCGTGGAAGTTGTAGAGCGGCGACTCGTAGTTCTCAACGTGGGTCTCCGGACTCGCGGTTGCCCACTCCTCGGACGCCTCCCAAGGATTCCCGCCGAGTTGGGCCGACTGCGACGATTCGACCGCCGGGAACTTCGACTCGTAGGCCCACGATTCGTAGTTCTCGACGTCTGCGAGACCGGCGAGGTTGACGCCCACGTCGAAGGCTTCGGGGTGAGTCCCCAGAATCTGCAGGGTAGCGTAGCCGCCGTAGGAGAGGCCCCAGACGCCCACCGAGTCGGAGGTGTACGACCGCTCGCGGAGGTACTCCGCGGCGGCGACGACGTCGTCCATCTCGTCGCGGCCGTAGCCGTCGGCGAGGGCCTGTCGGAAGGCCTTGCCGTAGCCGATGCCCCCGCGGTAGTTGACGAACAGCCCGACGTACCCCCGTTCGGCGAGGTACTGATGGAAGGCGTAGGGGAGGCTGTACGACCGCGAGGGGTGCCAGCCCGCGCGCATCTGGCGCATCGGGCCACCGTGGACCCAGACGACGCTCGACAACCCCGTCGCGTCGTCCGCGACCGCCGCCGTCTCGCGGGGGTCGAACAGGTAGCCGTGAATCTCCGTGCCGTCGGCACTATCGAAGGTGACTTCCTCGGGGGTCACGGGGGAAACGGGCCACGCTTCGACTACAGATTCGGTGAGCCGAGCGGGGTCGCCCGCGGCGGCCCGTTCATCGCGCCCGTCGCCCAGTCCGTCGAGGGCGTCGCTCATCACGGAGACGACGCGAAGCTCGGGCGAGCGTTCGTCGTCCGCGTGGAGATACGCGATCCGGTCGCCGTTCGGGGAGGGAGCGGGCGAGACGTTCGTCCCCTGCGAGGTGACGAGCGGCGTCACCGCGCCGTCGAGCGTGACGGCGAAGAGCTGGCGTTGACCCGAGTCGCGGCGGTTCGAGGCGAAGACGAGCGTCTCGTCGTCGAGCCATCGGGGCGACGCGCCGGCGAGGCCCGTGTCCTCGAACGCGCCGCCTGTGAGTTGGGCGCGCTCGCCCGTCACAGCGTTGAAGACGTGGACGTGGTCCCAGCCGTCGAGCGGCAGCGCGGCCGCGAGTCGCGTCCCGTCGGGCGAGACGGCCGGCGCGCCGGCGGAGACGACGCCCCGGTCGTCGTCCTCGCGGAAGAGTTCACTCCGCTCGCCGGAGTCGATATCGACCGCGACGAACCGTCGAACCGTCCGTCCGGAGTCGATCTTCTCGACGAGCAGCTGGCCGTCGCCGAGCCAGACGGGGTCGAACGTCGAGGCAGTGTCGTCCGTCCGCCAGCGGAGGTCGCCCGTGGCGACGTCGACCGCGCCGACCTGCCGCGTCTCCCGGTCGGCGAAGGCGAACGCGAGTACTTCGTCGTCTTCGGACCATGCGAGCGTCCTCGACGTCGGGAGGAACGAACCGCGCTCGGGCACGTCGAGGACGCGCTCCGCGCCCGACGCGACCTCGCGTAGGCAGACGCGGCCGTCGCGGTAGTACCCGACGGTCTCCCCGTCGTTGGACCACTCGTGGTTGGACTCCCCGGACGGCCCGGTGAACACGCGGCGTGCGGTACGTTCGTCGGCATCGACGAGGAGAGTGTCGCCGGCGTCAGTCGTCGCGACGAGGGTCGCCGGGCGCGGGTCGGGCCCCCACGCGAACGACGTCACGTGGCCCTCGTCCGGAGCGAAGCGCCACGAGTCGAACGAACCCTCGTCGGCATCGCCCCGGCCGCCGGAGGTCGGCTCAGTGAGCAGTAGTGCGTTGCCGTCGTCCTCGTAAACGAGCGACGCGACGAACCGACCGTCGGCGGACCACTCGGGAGCGCTCGGGTACGCCACGTCCAGTACGTCCGAGACGGCCAGACGACCGCTGGTCATCGATACTGCCCTTTGCGCTTGCTCAGTTTATCGAGAAAGAGGTTCAGCACCTTCTGCTCGCCTTTTCGGAGGTGTTCGAGGACCGTCGGGTTGCTCACGTCGAGTTCGTCGGCGACGGCGTTGGCCGACACGTCGCGGGGCCAGTTGTAGTACCCGACGCGCTGGGCTTCGAGCATGCTCTCGGTCTGTCTGGCCGAGAGCTGGTCCGACACCTGGTCCACGAAGTCGGAGAACTCGACGTTGTCGCGGGGGTCGGCCTCGTGGACAGACCGGAGGTCGACGTCGTACTCCGCGCGCATCGACTGGACGACGTCCGCGAGGCGGTCGGCCCGAACGAGGACGGTCCAGTACTCGACGCCGCCGGTGATGTAGACCGGTTCGACCGGCATGAACTCGGAGTTGACGATGTCGGGGACGATGCTGTGGTCGCGGTCGTAGTTGACCACGACCCGGGCGCGCTCTCGGGACTGTTTGAGGACGGCCACGCTCTCGACCGAGCGGTGGGCGTCGATAGTCTCGGTATACTCGTCGAGCGTGACGTCGCCGTCCGAAACCAGCAGGAAGTCGCCTTTCACCAGTTCGTCCGTCGGGTAGAGGGACTTCTCGACGATGTGGGTGTCCGCGAGCTCGTCGGTCACCTCCAGCGTCCAGCAGTCGGGATGCCAGAGCGCGAGTTCGACCTGCTTGTAGGTGACGTCCCCCCCGTCCGGGTCCGATACGCGTGTGACGCTCATGTGTATTGACCACACTGGACGAGGATTATCAGTATTCCGCCCAACAAGTTACTGATTCAATAGTTCCTCCGGCGGTCGGACGCCGTGACCCGGACCGGTCACGTCGATCTGCGGCCCGTCTCCGTACTCCGCTGCGACGTCCTCGGCCAGCAGTCGATTTCCGTCGAGGTCCACGTAGTCGAACCCGCCGAGGCCGGCGACGACGTGCGCGCTGGCGTGGATGCCGACCGCGCTTTCGAGCATGCATCCCACCATCAGGTCGAGGTTCGCGGCGTCGGCGATAGCCGCGATGTCCGCGGTGGCCAGCGGTCCGGACTTACCCAGTTTGACGTTGAGCACGTCCGCGGCGTCCGCGCGGACGACCGCCAAGGCATCCGCGGGGGTGAAGACCGCTTCGTCGGCCGCGACCGGGATCGGTACGTCGTCACGGACGCGAGCGAGGCCGGCCAGGTCGTCGGCGCGAACGGGTTGTTCGACGAGCGCGAGGTCCACGCCGCGGTCGCGAACTAAGCGCACGAACCGGCGCGTCTCCGTCGGCGACCAGCCCTGGTTGGCGTCGACCTTCAGTTCGGCGCGGGGCGCGCCGTCGGCGACGGCGAGGACCCGCTCGACGGCGTCGCTCACCGCGTCGCCGGTCTTCACCTTGAGTTTCGAGAACCCCGAATCGGTCGCGGACGCGGCGCGTTCGCGCGCCGCGTCCGCTTCGACGATGGGAATCGTGAGGTCCGTCTCGACGGAGTTCGGACGGCCGCCGAACGGTTCCGACAGCGGTATCTCTCGGCTCCGACAGTACGCGTCGAGGACGGCGGTTTCGAGCGCGAACAGTGCCGACGCCATCCCCGGAAACGCCGCCCGAAGGTCCGCCGCGAGCGAGCGGTAGTCGGCGAGGTCGCGACCGGCGAGGAGGTCGGCGGCGGCGCGACACGTCTCGACCGCGGCGGCCTGCGTCTCGCCGGTCACCGGCGGGAGCGGCGACCCTTCGCCGTAGCCGACGACGCCGGCTTCCGTTTCGACCTCGACGAGGACGTTCTTCGCCTCGCGGCGAGTCCCCAGCGCGATCTCGAACGGCGCGTCGAGCGCGAGGTTCAGGGGGACGACCCGAACGGCCGCGACGGTGCTCACGGGAACACTACCTCCGAGAAGGTCGTCACTGGTCCGTCACCTCGATAACGGCGTCGAGCAGTCGCCCGGGGCCGCCCTCGTGATAGACGTTCGCGACGGGGCGGTCGTACTCCTCGCCGACCAGGGCGGGGTCGCCCCACGTCGATATCGCCGCGACCGTCGCGTCCGCCAGCGACTCGACGAGCCGAGCCTCGCGCGTGGGCGACTCGACGGGGTACTGCTCGAAGTGCGCCCGGCGGTCGCGGTCGGGGTCGTCGGCCAGCACGACGGCGTCCGGCCACGCACCGTGGAGGATGGAGAGGGTCACGCCCGAGTACGCGCGGTGGCAGAGCGCGGCCTGTCCCTCGACGAAGACGATATCGCGGTCCTCGGCGACCGCACAGACCATCGCTTCGACGACGCCAGCGGTGAAGTCCGCCGGAACGCGGTCGACGACGACGCCGCGATGGGCGCCCACCATGAGACCGGTCTGGCCCGTCGCGACCCACCCCGCGTCGTAGCCTGCTTCGCGGGCCGCGCGGTACAGTTCGAACGTGGTCGTCCGCTTGCCGACGGCGCAGTCGGTGCCGAGGGTGAGCACGACCGTCGCGTCCACGTCGTCCGTGCGACCGTCGCCGACGCGCAGGTCGGCTTCGTCCGGCGGTTTGCGCACGTCGAAGATGCGGGTGCCGGTCTTCTCGGCGAGTTCGCGCCACTCCTCGCGGTCGCCGAGGAAGACGTGGAGGCCCGACACGACGTCGCAGCCCGCGGTCATCGCCGCCCGGATGTCGTCCGTCCACGAGTCTGGGAGCGCGCCGCCCGCCGGCGCGACGCCGAGGACGAGAGCTTCGACCGCCGGCGCGGTCGCGAGCGCGTCCTCGACCGACGCGACGACCGGCACGTCTCCCACGCCCGGTCGGTCCAGCACGTCCCCCGCGCTCTCCCCCGCCCGGGTGGAATCGACCACCGCCCGGGCGTCGAACAGTTCGCTGTGCATGACGACCCCGTTCGCCGTCTTCCCGCCGGCGGTTCCGAACTCCCCCTCGGCGAGGACGACGGCCGGGACAGGCGGGTCGAACGCGCTCCGCAAGTTCATGACTTCACGTGGTTTTCGGAGTGATAAAAGGAAACACCCTCGTATGATTGGGTCGGGTCGGGACCTTTTAGAGCAGTCGTTTCGCCGACTCGAACCCCTCGTCCAGTCGCTCGTTGTACCAGTCGGCGGCGGGGTCGAGGCTATCGACGACTACCTCGCCCGCGTCGCCCTCCGCGTGGAGGATCCGCTCGCCGCCGAGCGACAGCGCGACGTGTCCGGGAAAGAACAGCAGGTCGCCCGGCGCGAGTTCCGCCCGGTCAACCGCCTCACCTATGCGACGCTGTAGGTCGGCGTCCCGCGGCAGGTCGACGCCGTGGCGGTGGTACGCCAGCCACGTCAGTCCCGAGCAGTCGACTCCCTCGACGGTCATCCCGCCCCAGACGTACTCGGTGCCGAGGTACCGTCTGGCGGTCTCGACTACGTCCTCGCCGGTCGCACGCTCGGTCACCGACCCGAGCGCATCGGCGGAGAGCGTTCGTCGCTCGCCGGTCCGGAAGCGAACCGTCACCTCTCCTTTCCGTCCACCGCGCTCGACCACCTCGCAGTCGGTACCGGCGTACAGAGCCTCCCGATTTCGTTCGGCCCCGACGCACCCGGCGCGCACCACCGCGTCAGCTTCGATGGGCGTCGACTCGGCGAGGTGGGCGGTCTGGACCCACGAGACGTACCCGTCCGGCGTCCGCACCCGCCGCCACTCACCGTCGCGGTCGTAGGCCGTCACGGCCGCGCCGTACAGCACCTGCGTCACCTGTTCGGCGTCGTCATCTGGTTCGCTCCTGACCGGGGCCACGCCCTCGGCGACGGTTCGTTCCTCGGCCTCGGCTTCGAGGACGGCCACATCGTCGGCGACGACGGGCGAGTCGGCGAGTCGCTCGGTCGCGCTGACGGCGCGAGCTTTCAGTTCGGACGTCAGGACGGCACCGGAGAGGGCGAGCACGTCTTTCTCTCGGGTTGCGGTCACGTCGAAGACCGTGACTCGCGGGTCCGGCGCGTGGTCGATCTCGCACCTCCGGAGGGCGTGTTCGACGCGGTGGCGTGGCGTGGCCATGTCTCGTTGGTACCTCCCGCCGGAGCGTGTTAAATGTAGACGCAAGCATGGACGGGTCGGCGCATCTCGTCGCGCCGCAACCGCGTAAACGGAAACGAATACGCAACCGCTCGCGGTCGATCAGAACTCCGTGACGACTTCGATACCGACCGTTCCGTAGTCGTCCATCGCGGCGAGTCGGTCTGGTACGTCGTCCAGAGCGACTTCCTTCGTCACGAGTTTCGCAGGGGAGACGGCGCCGCGCTCGACCATCCGGAGGAGTTCGCCGTACCTCGTCGGAGGCATACCGCGAGCGCCGAGGAACGTGATTTCCCAGCGCGTCATCACGTCGGTCGGCAGTGAGACTTCACCGCGTTCCTCGTCGGTGGTCAGGCCGAGTTGTACGTGCTGGCCACGAGTTCGCAAGCAGGCAATCGAGTTGCGGCACGTCTCAGCGACGCCGAGCGCGTCGATGGAGATGTGTGCTCCTGCCGAGTTGCTGTCGCTGGAGTCGGTGAGCGACCTGATTGCTTCTGGCACGTCTGTAGTGTCGCGGGCGCCGATGGTCTCGTCAGCCCCCAGTTCGCGAGCTTTCGCCAACGTATTTTCGTCGAGGTCCACTGCGAGGACGTTCGCACCCAGTGCGTCGGCGACGTGAACCGCAGAGAGACCGACGCCGCCGCAACCGTGGACCGCCACCCAGTCGCCGGGCGTTAGGTCTGCGCGGTGGGCCAACGCGTGGTACGCCGTCGAGAATCGACAGCCGAGCGCGGCCATCTCGGCGGCTTCGACGCCCTCGGGGAGAGTGACCGCGTTGTAGTCTGCGTAGGGCACGTGAACCTGTTCGGCGAACGCGCCCGGCGCGTCGGCTTCGAAGCCGAGCGCGAGGCCGTCCGAGCAGACGTTTCCGTGGCCGTTCTGGCAGTAGTCGCAGTCGCCGCGACCGAGGTTGAACGGGACTGCGATGCGGTCGCCCGCCTCGAATCGGGTGACGCCGTCGCCGACGGCGACGACTCGTCCCGCGGGCTCGTGGCCGAGAATCTGGCCCTTCGGGACTCGGTCGTCCGCCCACTCGCCGTGACCCTGCCACGCGTGCCAGTCGCTTCGGCAGATGCCACAGGCTTCGGTTTCGATGACGACGCCGTGCGGGTCCGGTGCCGGGTCGGGCACCTCCTCGATTTCGAGTGGCTCGCCGTACTCGCGGAGAACTGCGGCCTTCATGGTTGGTGATTGGTGGACTCCGGCTTAAATCGGGGTGCCGAAGTGGGACCGCACTCGGTGAGGACAGTGGCGAAGAAGAAGGCGATTGCTGGTGCGGTTACTCTGCGGACATCAGACCGATTCGGTTCCCCTCGGTGTCCGTGACGATGGCGTAGTGAGCGTCCGAGTCGGGAATCGGCTCCTTCGGGACGAGTATCTCTCCACCGGCGGATTCGACCCGCGAGAGCGCGTCGTCGAAGTCACCACCGACGGTCAGATAGACGACGAGACCGCTGTCGGCAGTCGGTACGTACGGAACCGTCGCGCCACTCTCGGTCGTGAACTCGTCGGTCTCGACTATCATGCCACCGGTCTCGCCCTCGTCGGTGTCGAACATGCCTGCCCGCTGGTTGTCGAGTTTGTCCGTCTCGGGTTCGTACACCGCTACCTCGCGGTCGAGGACCGTCGAGTAGAACTCGACTGCCCTGTCGAAGTCGGTACTCGGGATTTCGACCCAATTAAACGCGTGCGTCATGGTTTTGGCTTCCCCTCGGAGGATTTCTCCCCCGGTAGAACTGTCGTCTCCAGTGGCGATAAAGCAGAGCCAAGCGGAGTGAAACTGAACCGGCGAATGGGGTAATTGGACGTTTACAGATGGACGAAGAATAAGGAGGAAGGTGAGAGAAGCGACCGACGAGAGGCGCACTTGAAGAGAAGCGAGCTACTCCCGAAACCGAGGAGAGACCGCACCGCCCCGCACAGCAACGGCCACACGCTTCCCCACCCGACTGCGTTTCTCGGCTTCCGCTACGCTCCAGTCTGCGATACTCATCCCTCGCGCGACGGTCGGCGCGACCACTCCGGGTCGCGCCAGCGCGCGCCGTGGCTCTCGCGGTGCGGTCTCAGAGGTTTCGTGTGAGTAGCAGTCACAATAGCAATAGCAACCGAGTTAGTGCTAACAGTGCGCTAATTGGAAACGCAGACGAACTGTACGGAATAACGGTCTCGAAGACAACCTCCCAGCACCCACAGAACTACGTCCGAAAACGTCCACTACGAACGTATGGAGTACGTCAGACTCGGTTCGACCGGCACCAAGGTCTCGGAACTCTGTTTCGGCACGTGGCGCTTCGGCAAGGAGTCGGACGGCACCGTCGAGACCGACCGCTCGACCGCACACGACCTGCTCGACACGTTCGAAGCAGCGGGTGGCAACTTCATCGACACCGCGAACGTCTACGGCGACCCCACCGGTACCGCCGAGGAGTGGATCGGCGACTGGTTGGCGGGCCGCGATAGGCGAGACTTCGTCCTCGCCAGCAAGGTCTACTTCGGGTTCGACGACGGGCCGAACGACAGCGGTCTCTCCCGGACGCACATCCGCCAGCAGATTCGGGGCACGCTCGAACGCCTCGGCACCGATTACTTGGACGTGTACTACATACACCGCTGGGACGACGACGTGCCAATCGAGGAGACCCTCACCACGCTGAACGACCTCGTGCGCGAGGGCAAGGTGAACTACCTCGCGGCGAGTTCGATGGCCGCGTGGCAACTGACGAAGGCGCTCTGGACGAGCGACGTCGAAGGACTCGAACGATTCGAAGTCACCCAACCAAGATTCAACGCCGCCTACCGCGCTCCGGTCGCTGACTACCTCGACGTCTGCGCCGACCAAGACCTCGCGGTCTGTCCGTACTCGCCGCTCGAAGGCGGCTTTCTCACCGGCAAGTACGACCGCAAAGGGCGGAATCCCGAGGGGTCGCGCGGCGAACTCTACGAGTGGGACGAGCGGTTCGACGACCGCCAGTGGGCCGTGCTGGACGAGATTCGAGCGGTCGCCGACGAGAACGACGCCACCGAATCGCAGGTCGCGCTCCGCTGGCTCGCCGACCAGCGGGAGTTCCAGTGCGTGCCAATCGTCGGTGCGCGAACGGTCGAGCAGTTAGATGAGAACCTTGGGATGATGGACGTGTCTCTCTCCGAGGAGCAGTACGACAGGATTCAGGGCGCGTACGAATAGCACCTCACTCAGGGGTCCACCAGTAAGTCGCTCACGAGAAGGCAAGGAGGAATCCCACGGCTTTAGTCGTTGGTTACTTACGGAGCCACGAGCGAATCTATCACCGCGCGGAACTGATCGCCGTCGAGAAATTGTGACGCCCCGGCCCACACCGCGTACCGGACGTCCCCCTCGGACCAGATTGCCTCCCACGCGCCCTGCTCCTCGGTCAGCGCAGCGTAGTGGACGGTCGTGTCACGAAGGTCGATTGCTCGGTGAGTCTCCGCAGACTGGTCGGATGGTTCGGGCGGAAGTGACGGGGCGAGCGGGGTATCCTCGGCGCTCACAATCGTCCAGAGATGGTCGCTTCCGTTCGCTCGGTTCCGGAAGACCAATTCCATCGCGTCGGCGTCGGGAAACGCGACAGCCGAATCGAGGAGGAACTGCTCGCCAGCGGGAACGAGAGCCGGAATTCGACGCTCAGCGTCATCGAGTGGGTTCTGCCCGAGCGCGACAGACGAGAGCGCGAGACTGTCCTCGTAGGGGTGTTCGGGGACGTATCCCCACAGTCCATGGGGGACGACCGGCGGGCGGCACCTGTACCGCGTCCAGTAGTTGAGTCGGTGGAACGGAACGCTCCGGACACGGTCTGCTCCTCCGGGGTCAGCGGGCGTCAACCCGCCGAGTAACTGGCGTAGTTCGTCGTCCGAAAACGTCCCCTCGGAGACCGAAAGTTCGATTTGCGTCCGGTCGCGCTGGACGCACGCGCCCCGGTTGTCCTTGTAGTCGGTGCCGAGCCATCCCACAGCGTCGTCGCACGCGAACGGCGTCGGCACCGGCGTACGCCACAGCGGTGCGACACTCCCAGAGGGCGGTGCCCAATCGTAGAGGAACTGCTTGAGTCTGAGCCGTCGGTCGTCGCCCGCGACGACGACGCGAACGCTGCACGGGTTGCCCTCGCTGTGAGGCGTCTGGTCGATGTCTGCCGCAGACACGTCGGACGGCCGACCGGGCGGGCGCTCGGGACGGTGGGTGACTGCCTCGACGTGACAGCCCTCGGGGAGCCATCCCGGTTCGAATACCACGAAGTTGACCGACGCCTGCGCGGCCGCCAGCGCCTTCTCTTGTAGCGGCACGGCTTCGTCGGCGTCCGTCAGTCGGGCGTCTGGGTCGGCGGTCTGCCAAACGGTCATCGACTCACCCTCACGCTGACGAGCGGAGTTCCCATGGACGACCGTTCGGCCGTTGCCGAAAAAAGGGTTCGCTGAAACGAGTTTATGTACGTATTATTTCAGTACTCCCGCGGCGACCGCGAGACTACTTGTCTCTCCGTCCACAATCATTGCTATGGGCCCTTCGCACGTCCTCGTCCCGCTCGACGGCTCTCCCTTAGCAGACGACGCACTCGCCCACGCGCTCGACACCTTCGACTGCCGCGTGACGGTACTCAACGTCGTGACCCCGCTCGATTCCGCGATGAGCGAAGGGGGTGTCCTCGACCGCTCCGAGTCCGAGACGCGCCACGAAGCGGCCCGCGAACGCGCCGACGAACTCATCGAGGACGCGAAGCACCGCGCCGCGGAGGCAGACCGGAGCGTCGAGACTGCAATCGAAACCGGCGACCCTGCCGAGACAATCGTGGCGTACGTCGAATCCCACGACGTGGACCACGTGGTGATGGGCGGCCACGGCGGCGAGCGCAACGAACTCGCCAGACGACTCCTCGGGACGGTGGCGACGGCAGTCGTCGGCGAAGCACCGGTGACGGTGACCGTCGTTCGCTAGTATCTCAGTTCACGCCCCGAGCAGCAGGGCGAACGCCTGATAGAGACCGAATCCGATGCCGACGGAGGTGACGAGCGTCAGCACCCAGAACAACAGCGTGATTCCTATCTTTCGCCGCGAGACGCCAGCAGAACCGCCAGCGAGGCCGCCACCGATGACACCGGAGATGATGATGTTGTTGAACGAGATGGGGATGCCGAGCGCGATGGCGAGTTGGGCGATGACGAAACCGGGGACGAGCGCGGCGATTGAGCGTCGAATGCCGAGTTGCGCGTACTCCCGAGAAGTCGCCTGCAACAGTCGCGGCGACCCCATCCACGCACCGGCGAGGATGCCGACACCGCCGAGTGCCAGCAGGACGATTCCGGGCAAGCCGAGTTCAGCACTGTAGAGGTTTTCGAGTGGGCCGGTCGCCAGTCCGACCTGACTGCCGCCGCTGGAGAAGGCGACGACGCTCCCCAGAGCGACGAGGAACGTCTTTACTCCCTTGTCTACGGACGCTTGCGTTCGTCTGCGGATGAACAGAAAGCTCGCGCCCGCGAGGAGGAGCGTGACGACGCCGACGGCGAGGTCGAGTCCTGTAACGAAGACGTCCACACCAGCGAGCGCGAAGTCTGCGCCCGCCGTGCCTGCCGTTCCTGCCGCAACCGGTTCGGCCACGAGTCGGGCGAGGTAGCTGGCGAGCGAGCTTTGCTCGGCACCGGGCGGCGCAGGGACGATGCTCAGTTGGACGTTGGCGACGATACCCCCGACGAGAGCGGCGAGGAGTGGAACACCGACCGTCTCGGGGATGTCGTCGCGCCGGAGGAGCGTGGCAGTGAGATACGCGAGGCCACCGGAAATCGGCGGCACGAGCGCCCAGAAAGTCAGAATTCGCTGGTACGTGTCGAACGCGGGCGACCCGCCGAGCGACAGTCCGACGCCGACCATCGCGCCCGTCGTGGCGAACGCCGCCGGAACCGGATAGCCTGTGTAGACGCCAAACGCCATGAACATCGTCGCGGTCAACAGTCCCGCGGTCGCCGCCAGCGACGTGATGGCGACGCCGTCAACCAGTCCCGCGCCGACCGTCTCGGAGATACTCCCGCCCTGGGTCAGCGCGCCCAACGCGGCCAATATTCCGATGAGGAACGCTGCTCGCATGGTAGAGATGGCGTTGGCTCCGATGGCGGGTGCGAACGGCGGCGAGTTGCTGTTGGCTCCGAGTGCCCACGCGGTCAGGAGTCCGGTGACAGTCGCTAAGACGACGAGAATCCAGAAGACTAGGTCTGGCACGAAGGTCTCACTCCTGGCGTCGGTCGCACGCTGGGCGGAACCGGCGTTCCGAAGAAGGCAGTCGAATCGGCCCCAGTCCGGTTCATCGTCCGAAGTAGGAGCCGAACGGTAAAATAAGCGAGTGCGATTCTCGTCAATCCTCGTTCGCCCGCGAGCGCGGCGGTTCCACTTCCGATTCTACATCTTCATCGTGCAGATGGCACGCCGCCGGATGGCCCGCTTCCGTCTCGCGCATAGCGGGACGCTCGCGCTCGCAGACAGTCTCGAACTCCCGCGCCAACGTCTCGCGGGCGGCGTCTTCGTCGCCCGCGATGAGGGAGTCGATGGCGTCCCGAAGCACCCGTTCGGCGCTCGAATCGGAGAGTCTGTCGGGTATTCCGAACTGCTCGCGGACCGCCCAGCGGAGTTGGTTGTCGGTGATAGCTTCGGGGTCCGTCGCGTCGCTCTCGGCGACGGCGAACTCCCGAATCGCGTCCACGTCGAAGTTTCCGCGAGCGAGTCGCACCCGGAAGTCCATCACCGCGCGCCAGTTGGCTTGCCGGAAGTCGTAGCCCTCCGGTTGGATGACCTCCGGGCATCTGGTGTGGAATCGACAGCCAGCGGGCGGATTCGAAGGCGAGGGAACGTCGCCCGAGAGTTCGATTCCGTGACCGCGCCTCCGGGGGTCCGGCAGTGGCACCGACGCGAGCAGGGCGCGCGTGTAGGGGTGCTGTGGGTCGGCGAACAGGTCTTCTACTGGCGCGAGTTCGACGATTTCCCCGAGGTACATCACGGCTACGCGGTCACAAACTTCCCGAACGACCGCCATGTCGTGGCTGATGAACAGAATCGAGAGGCCGAATTCGTCTTGGACATCCTCCAACAAGCCGAGAATTTCGGCCTGTACGGACACGTCGAGCGCCGACACAGGTTCGTCGGCCACGATGAGGTCCGGATTGACCACGAGTGCGCGGGCGATGGCGATGCGCTGTTTCTGGCCGCCGGAGAACTCGTGGGGATAGCGGTCGTAGTCGTCGGCAGAGAGGCCGACGCGCTCCAGCAGGTTTTCGACGATAGCCCGCCTGCGCTTGCGGTCGCGCATGCCGTGGACCAGCAGTGGTTCGGCCACCGACTCGCCGACGGACATCCGCGGGTCGAAACTCGACGTGGGGTCCTGAAAGATGAGTTGTGCCTGCCTGCGGAACCGCTTCAGGTCGTCGCTGTCGTAGTCGGTGACGACCTCGTCCCGATAGTAAATCTCGCCAGCGGTCGGTTCTTCCAAGCGGAGCATCGCCAGCGCGGCGGTGGTTTTGCCACACCCAGACTCGCCGACGAGACCGAGCGTCTCTCCGGGGAAGAGGTCGAACGTGATGCCATCGACGGCACGAACGCGGCCGACTTCCCTGCGGAGGACGCCCTCCGTAATCGGGTAGTGTTTGACGAGATTTCGGACCGAGAGGAGTGGTTCGTCTGCACTCGGTCGGTCGGTCATCGACTCCCCTCCACGTTCCCTCCGCCGTCCGCGAACCGGCGCTCCGAGTCCGACTCGAACTGCTCACCGAACGACTCGCCGTCGGTGATTTCTGTGGGGTCGCGCGAACCGTCGTAGTAGACGCAGGAGACGCGGTGTGTGTCGCCGTCGTCTCCGGAGTTCGAACTAGCCTCGTCACGGACCGTGTAAAGCGGTGGTTGCTCGCCGGACTCGCACTCCGCGACGGCGTACGGACAGCGCGGGTGGAACCGACAGCCAGCGGGTGGGTCGGTCGGGTCCGGCAGTCGGCCGCCGATACCCCGGAACTCCACGCCGCGGCCCGGCAGGCACGCGAGGAGCGCCCGCGTGTACGGATGTGCAGGCGTCTCGAAGAGGTCGTACACGTCGCCCTGTTCCATCACCTTCCCCGCGTACATGACGACGACGCGGTCGGCGACTTCGGCGACGACGCTCAAGTCGTGGGTGATGAGCAAGACGGCCATGCCGAGTTCGCGTTTCAAGTCGGCGAGCAAGCGCAGAATCTGGGATTGAATCGTCACGTCGAGCGCCGTCGTCGGCTCGTCGGCGACGAGCAAGTCTGGGTCGGCCGCGAGCGCCATCGCGACGACGACGCGCTGTTTCTGGCCGCCGGAGAACTCGTGGGGGTAGTCGTCGTAGCGCGCTGCTGCCTCGGGAATGCCGACTCTCGTCAGCAGGTCGATGGCCTCCTCGCGGGCGAGTTTCTTCGACACGTCGCGGTGGAGCCGAATCGCCTCCGAGACCTGCCAACCGACCGTGTAGACTGGATTGAGCGCGCCCTGAGGATTTTGAAAGACGTGGGCGATTCGGTCGCCGCGCACGTCGTTCATCGCCGATTCGGGGAGGTCGAGCAAGTTCTGGCCGTCGAAGCGGACTTCGCCCTCGATTTCCGCAGGCGGCGACTTGAGCAGTCGCGTGAGCGACTCGCCGGTGACGGTCTTGCCGGACCCCGACTCGCCGACGAGACAGACCGTCTCGCCGCGGCCGACTTCGAAGTCGATGCCATCGACTGCGTGGACGACGCCCTCGTCTGTGTGGAACCGAATGGATAGGTTTCGAACGGAAAGTAGGGGTTCAGTATTTCGTTCAGCCATCAGCTACCGCCCTCCTGTCTGGGGTCCAGCGAGTCGCGCAGGGCATCCCCCAAGAAATTGAACGCCAGAATCGTGAAAAACAGGAAGAAACCCGGAATCGTCGAAATCCACCACGCGGTCGAGAGGTCGCCCCGACCGTCGGCGATGACGCGACCCCACGACGGAATCGTCGGGTCGCCGAGTCCCAAGAAAGAGAGCGCCGCTTCGGCGAGAATGAGACCCGGAATGGTCAGCGTGGCGGCCGTGATGACCGTGTTCGAGACGTTCGGCACGAGATGTCGCCAGAGGACGTACGGCGTCGAAGCGCCCGCGCCTCTCGCGGCCTGCACGAACTCCTCTTCGCTTCGCTGGAGTGCCTCGCTCCGGACGAGACGGGCGATGGCTCCCCAGCCCGTGATACCAAAGATGACGATGAGCAAAAAGAGGCTCCCGCCGAAGAGGTAGACCAGCAGGAGGTAGAGGAAGAACGTCGGAAACGTCAGTTGGATGTCCACGTAGCGCATCAACAGTTCGTCCACCCACCCGCCGAGGTACGCCGCGGTGGTGCCGACTGTCGTCGCAAGTACGATGATGATGAAGGTCGCGATGAGGCCAACCTGCATGCTGACCCGCATGCCGAAGATGACCATCTTCAGGATGTCTTTTCCTTGGCCAGTCGTGCCGAGCGGGTGTTCCCACGACCCCTGACACTGGCCGCCGACCGTCTCGCCGACGCAGGTGATGGGAACCGACGACGAGACTGACGAGAAGACAGGCGGCTGATAGGCCTCCAAGGTGTTGAGTTGCGGCGGTGTGATGAACATCGTCCCGACGGTGCCGACGACGAAGATGACGAGCAGGAACGCGAGGCTGGCGACTGCCGCCCGGTTCTTGCGGAACTGCCGCCAGTAGTGCGCCGTGAGTCGGCGATTCGTCGCGAGCGGAACGACACCGTAGACGAACAAGACGAGCAGCGTCAGCCCGAAGAGCCAATCGACGGCCGACACGTCCCACCCAAATGCTGGAAACGTCGGCTGATTGTCCGGCACGACGAACAGGTCGTAGGCGAGCACGGTGAAGAAGCCGACGAGGGCGAGGAGGAACCCGAGAGTTCGGCGGCCGACGGCGACCCCGCCGAGTTCGTCCCAGTCCACGTCCTCGAAGCGTTCCACCTCGGATTTGGGTTCGGTCGCCATCAGTCGATCGCCTCCCTCAGCACCCCACTCCCCAGCATCACCGATCACCGTAGTCGATTCTCGGGTCCAGCACCGTGTACGCGATGTCCTGCAACAGGTTGCCGATGACCGCGATGAACACGGGAATGAACGTCGTCCCCAACACGAGCGCAGTGTCCTGATTGAAGATGGCGTCCAAACTCAGGCGACCCAGCCCCGGAATGCCGAAGACGATTTCCACGAGGTACGAAGTCGTCAGGATGAGGCCGAGCAGGTCACCGACGAGAATCGTCGAGAGCGGGACGAGCGCAGGTCGGAGGATGTGGCGCGTCAGAACGCGGTTGTCCGTGGCACCCTTCGCCTTCGCGGTCTTGACGAACTCGGCGTTGACGTATTCGAGTGCCTCTGCGCGGGCGTAGCGCATCTCGCTGGCGATGGCCGCAGTCGTCAGCACGAACACCGGTAAGATGAGCTGTTTGACGTTTCGCGCCGAGAACACTGGCGCGTTCGCGTCGAACAGCACGGGCACCCACCCCAACTCGACGGCGAACACGAGTAGGAGGATGATGCCGAACCAGAAGTTCGGAATCGAGATGCCGAAGAAGGCGACGAAGGTACCCGCGTAGTCGGCCTTCGTGTACTGGTGCGTCGCGGAGTACAAGCCGATGGCTATTCCCACGACTGTCGAGATGACGACGGCAGGGATGCCGTACATCAGCGAGTACGGATACGCCGCCAGTATCGCGTCTACCACCGGTTGGGAGCGCGTGTCGGACCACCCCCAGTCGAGCGTGAAGACGTTTAGCATGAACGTCGAGTAACGTTCCCAGAGCGGCGCGTCGAGGCCGCGCCGACGCTCGTAGGCCTCTCTGGCCGATTCGGCGTCGCCGCCGCCTTGGGCCGCCTCGAACTGAATCGTCGCGGCCTGCGCGTCCGGCGTCACCTCCAGTAGGACGAACGTGATGGTCAGGATAACGAACGTGGCGAGGACCGCCCACGCCAGTCGCCGGGCGACGTACCAGCGCATGCTCACGCTGTCGGCACCTCCGTACTGGTCACGCCAGGGGCACCTCCGAAATACGGGTCACGTAGGGGGTCACCCCTGCGCGAAGTACCACGTGTTCGCGTCCCACCCGTTGCCGAACTCCTCTATCGGCCCCCTGACGTTCTGCTGGTAGCCGTCGATGTCCACGCTGAAGTTCATGAAGTTACACGGCTGTTCCTCGCTCAGGATGCCGAAGATGCGCGCGAACAACTGCTGGCGCTCCGCGTCGTCGGTCGCACTCGACGCTTGGTCGTACAGCGGCGCGGTGGGCGTCTCCGGCACGTAGCCGTAGTAGTTGGTCGAGGACTCTCGGGTCCAGAACGACCGCGTCGAGGTCGGCGTTCTGGGGTACGTGTTGAAGATGATGCCGTACTGCATGTCCCACTGCTCTTCGCTGACGGCCTGGTCACGCGGTCCAGCGTTGAACGGCCCGGCGTTGTACTCCGGTTCGCCCTCGCCCTGATAGGAGTTCTGCGCGTACTTGCTCAGCAAGGTGTTGAACTGCACCCCTTGGAGCGTGACGTTGATGCCGATGTTGGCGTACTCCTGCCTGATGAATTCGACAGTAGTGCGGGTCGTCTGCGTGCCGACAGGCCAGACGAGTTTCAGGCTCACCTGCTCGCCGTTCCCGTTGACGAGTCGGTCCCCGTCGTAGCTGTAGTCGGTTCCCTGAAGGGCACTTTCGAGTCGATTGCGGGCCATCTGCGGACTGTAGCTGTCGCCGACGCCGCTTCGGACGACTTCCGAATCGTCGAACCAGCGCGAGAACTCTGGTTGGAAGGTGTGTGCGACTTCGCCGAAGCCCCGCATGATGTTGTCTACGACCGCTCGCTTGTTGACGGCGAACGACAGCGCCTTCCGGACCTCGATGTCGCGGAACGGTTCCCATCCATTCGCGCGCTGGTTGTAGATTAACAGCGAGTTGAACGGCTGTGGCGCGACGTTGACGTTGATAGACTGGTTCTGCTCGAACTGCGAGACCCGACTCTCCGGAATGGACGATTGGGTGATTTCGCCAGTTTGGAGCGCCGAGAGGCGCGTGCTCTCCTCTGGAATGACCGAGTAGGTCCAACTATTGAAGTACGGCGCGCCCTGCCACGCTGCGGGCACGTCGTTGGCGTCTTGCATGTAGTAATTCTCGTTGCGCGTGGCGACGAACTCCGACTCGCGCCGCCAGCGCTCGAAGTTGTACGGCCCCAGATTTCCGGAGTACGCAAGCGTCTGAATCTCCTCGTCTTGCTGGAGTCCTTGAATGTCCTTGTTCGGGACGTACTTCTCCAGTAGCCCTCTCGGCATGCAGAACGCGCCCCACATGATGGGTTTCTGTGGGAACGCTGGGTCCACATCGGGCAGTTGGATTTCGAACTCTAACTCGCCGGTCTGTTCGACCGGAATGAATTGGTCGCCGACCATCCAGTCGCTTTGGTTCGAGTAGCCCGCCCAGTTGTCCTCCGCTTGGAAGACGTTCTGAATCATGTACACCCAGTCTTCGGCGGTCATCTGCCCGTAGTCGCCGCCCCACTGCAAGCCGTCTCTGACGGTGACGGTGTAGGTTTGGCTGTCCTCCGTCGAGATGTCACACCACAGCGGGAACACCTCGGATTCGGGTGGCGGTGTCAGCGCGTACGCGCTGTCGAGTGCCAACCCCACCCGATTGGCCGACGGTACGTCGGAAATCTGGATGAAGTTCAGCGTCTGGGCGTCCGTCGCGTCGCCGACGACGTAGTCGCCCTGTACCTGTCGCTCACCTCCTCCGCTCGTTCCCTGCCCGGTAGTCGTGTCCTGTGCCCCAACGCTCCCCACACCCGCAACTCCGGTCGCCCCTGCGACCCCCAACGTCTTCAGCAAGCCTCGGCGGTTCGGAAACAGAAGTGCGCTCGGCGTGTCACCTTGTTTCTCGTTACCGAATGCCATAGTCATGTAGAACGGCCTATGATTAGATATATGCTAGGGTTTAGCCTCCTAGCGCCCGACTGACTTCAACCGATTATCGACGTTATTTCGAGTCTCGAAGCACTTTTTCCGAGATTCGTGACAGAGTGTAGTATTGACAGTTCGAGCAAGTCTGCACCGCCCCGCTTCGCCAGAACGACTTTTGCCTCTGGGCCTCCACTAGAGAGGTTGGTGGGGAACCCATGACAGACAAGCCACATCAGAATTTGGCCATCATCGGCCACGTAGACCACGGAAAATCGACGCTGGTCGGACGCCTCCTCTACGAGACAGGGAGCGTTCCCGAACACGTCATCGAACAGTACAAAGAAGAAGCCGAGGAGAAGGGGAAAGGCGGGTTCGAGTTCGCCTACGTGATGGACAACCTCGCCGAAGAGCGAGAGCGCGGCGTCACCATCGACATTGCCCATCAGGAGTTCGACACCGACGAGTACTACTTCACCATCGTGGACACGCCTGGCCACCGCGACTTCGTGAAGAACATGATTACCGGCGCGAGTCAGGCCGACAACGCGGTGCTGGTCGTCGCGGCGGACGACGGCGTGCAACCGCAGACGCAGGAACACGTCTTCCTCGCGCGAACGCTGGGCATCAACGAACTCATCGTCGCCGTCAACAAGATGGACGCCGTAGACTACGACGAGAATCGCTACAGAGAGGTCGTCGAAGAAGTGAAGGACCTGCTGAATCAGGTCCGGTTCGACACCGAAGACGCGAGTTTCATCCCGATTTCCGCGCTGACGGGCGTCAACATCGTAGACCATAGCGACGAGACGCCGTGGTACGACGGCGAAGTCGTCTTGGAGTCGCTGAACAGCCTCGCGGCACCGGAGCCGCCGACCGACGCACCGCTCCGGTTGCCGATTCAGGACGTGTACACGATTTCCGGCATCGGGACGGTGCCGGTCGGACGCGTCGAGACTGGCATGCTGAACACGGGCGACAAGGTGTCGTTCCAGCCCTCGGACGTGGCTGGCGAAGTGAAGACCATCGAGATGCACCACGAGGAAGTCCCCGAAGCGGGACCGGGCGACAACGTCGGGTTCAACGTCCGCGGCGTCGGCAAGGACGACATCCACCGCGGTGACGTGTGTGGGCCGGCCGACGACCCGCCGAGCGTCGCAGAGACGTTCCAAGCCCAAATCGTCGTGATGCAACACCCCTCGGTCATCACCTCGGGGTACACGCCGGTCTTCCACGCCCACACGGCACAGGTCGCCTGCACAATCGAGTCGCTCGACCAGAAGATAGACGCCGCGACCGGCGAAGTCAAAGAGGAGAACCCCGACTTCATCGAGAGCGGGGACGCCGCCGTCGTCACCGTACGGCCACAGAAACCGCTGAGCATCGAACCCTCCTCCGAAATTCCGGAACTGGGAAGTTTCGCGGTGCGGGACATGGGCCAGACGATTGCGGCCGGGCGAGTGCTGGAAGTGCACGAGCGCTAGGAGCAGAAAACGTCGCCGCCGTGGCGACTTCGGAGAGAGAACGAGTCGCCACGGCGAGCGTCGTGTCGTTTACTCGCCGCTCGGAAAACTACGGAGAAGACCGACAGTCATCAGCCAGAGTCCCACGAGCGGGTACAGGGCGGCGTGTCCGCCGATGACGGCGAACCCGGAGAACAGCACGCCGAACACTTCGAAGCCGACGCGGTGTCTTCGTTCCATGCGATTCCGTGAAACCACCGTCGGGAGATAAATCCATTGGCTAATCCCCTCTACGTCCTGCGATTTTCAGCTGATAGAGGGTTCTTCTTTCGAATTCGCCTTGGATGCCACTCGGTCACACGCACATATTCTGAACGACACCGGTTGTTTTTACTGTCCAGAGCTACTAGGTACCAACATGGGTTTTGGTAGCTACGACGAGTCCGAGCAACAGGACCAAGACAACGATATCGACGAGGACAGCGCCGTCAACGTCCACGAGAACGACCATCAGGGAGAGATTTCGTTCGACTCGGACGCCTCGCAGGACGAGTTGCTCGACAAACTGACCGAAATCAAAGAGAACTCGGACGACGAGTAGCGCAGTTCGGAGGCGAGTCTCCGGGAACTCGCTTCCGGTTCGTTCCCGCCCTGAATCACACCCGTTTTAACGCCTACTCGCTAATTCTGCCGCGTGAAAAACGTCACAGACAGAACGAGCAACCCCTTCGGCATGCGACCGCCTTGCCAGTACGACTGTGACGGGTCGGGTCGGCGAGCGGTCCACGGCTACGGCGACGCCAACGCGGACCTTCACCTCGTCGGCGACCACCCCGGAATCCACGGCGGCCGAGAGACTGGCGTCCCCTTCACGGGAAGCACGGCAGGCGAGCGACTCCAACCCGTGTTGAACGAGGTCGGTCTGCTCGGAGACGCTGATACTGAGAGCGAGGCCCAACGGGCCTCGGAGCGACCAGTAGTCGCGAATCTCTTCCTGAGTTATCTCTACACCTGCTGTCTGCCCGAGGGTCGCGCGCCGACCGAGACCGAGTACGCGAATTTAGAACGCTTCTTCGACGCCGAACTGCGGGCTATCGCGGCTCACGTCCTCCTTCCAGTGGGCGAGCGGGCGACCCGCCACGTGTTGCGAGAGTACGCCGCACGAGAAGCGATGCTGGACGAAGACGGCGGCATGGCGGCCCTGCACGCCGAACAGTTGCCGGGTCGCGGCTTTCTCGTCGTGCCGATTCGAGAGCCGACCGAGTGGGAAGACGGCGATAGGGAGGCACTGACCGAATCGTTGACCGAACTACTCGAGTCAGATTACTACCAGATTGCCGACCTCAGTCGGTTCCTCACCGGGAACGAGATGTACGAAGTTCGATAGTTCGACACTGCCGATAGTAGCTTTTTGCTCTCTCGCGTCGAACGTGCATCGATGAGCGTCGCACAACTCGAAACCATCGTCGAACGACTCCAGCACAGCGCCAGCGTCAGGTCCGTGTACGGCCAACCGATAGAGCGCGGCGGCCGAACGGTCGTCCCGATAGCCGAGGTCGCCTACGCCTTCGGTGGCGGATACGGTCGCGGTGAACCTACTGACGAGAAATCTGGGAACAGTGCGAGTGCAGGCCAGGGTGGCGGAGGCGGCGGCTACGCGACGGCGAAACCAGTCGGCGCGCTCGAAATCACCGACGACGAGACGCGGTTCGTCCGAGCGGACGGTAATCGAAAACTCGCTGTCGCGCTCGGTGCTCTCGCGCTCGGGGTGGCAGTCGGACGGGCGAGTCGGAGCGACTGACGTACCTATCAATTAGACTGCTCTGTCGCCCGCTCGCCCTCATCGACGAACCGCTCAGTGCCCTTCTTCACGAGGTACGGAATCCGTCGAACGAGAGACAATCCTATCTTCGTCTGCCAGTCGGCGGTGACGACGGGACCGGTCGATTCGATTTTGTCGGCCAGTTTTCGACCCACGTCTTCGGGGTCGCTCACCGCGAACGCTGGGTAGTCGAGTTCTGCGGCAGAGCGAGTGTTCGTAGCCGGAGGATGCATCAGCGTACACGAGACGTTCTCGTTCTGCAGTTCGAGTCGGAGCGAGCGGGTGAGTGCTTCGACCGCACCTTTCGTGGAGGCGTACCCGGAGAGTCCGGGATGGCCGACGAGTCCGACGCCGGAACTCACGTTGTGGATTATCCCTTCGCCGCGGGCCTTCATGTGCGGTAAGACGGCCCGAATCGTCCGGACGTAGCCGAAGTAGTTCACTTCGAACTCGCGGCGCGTGTCGGCGATGGTCTGGTCCTCGAAGAGATCGAAGTCGAATATCGCGGCGTTGTTGACGAGAACGTCTATCTTGCCCCACTGGTCGCGAACGGCGTCGATTGCCGACTCCACGTCGTCGTCCGAGGTTACGTCGCACTCGTAGTAGCGCGCCCGATTGGCGTTCGTCTCCTGTAACGGCCTGAGATTCTCGCCGTTGACGTCGAGTCCGGCTACTCGGTAGCCGCTTTCGAGGAGCGAGAGCATCACGTGATAGCCGATGCCCTCGTTCGCGCCGGTGACTACGACGACCCGTCTCGCCTCGGAACTGCTCATAGGAGCGGAGAGACGACCGCGAAGTACATTATATTGATGACAATTTTTGGGAGCAGTCACCTCCCTCCTACGTAGGGTCTGTCTTCCCACCAGGAACGACAACGTCGAGGACGCCCTTGACGATTCCGACGACCAGTTCGACGACCAACGGCACGAGCGGCAGGACGACGAGGATAGCGACGATACCCCCGAGAATCCCGGCGGCCCCCACTTTCGCGTAGAACGATGTGTCACGTCCCATTGCGCTCCACTGACGTGACCGTCACCAATAACTGTGCTGACGAACGGGCGAGAAGTCGAGAATCGGAGCGTTATCAGTCGTCGTCGAACTCGCTGCCGCAGTTGCCACAGGCCATGCTTGCGGAAGGCAGCGAACGCTGAGCGGTGACGAGTCCGCAGTCGTCACAGATGCCGTACAGTCGTCGTTCGGGGTCGATGCCGCTGACGAACTCCATGCGCACCCACGCATCTGGGTTCGTTTCGTCGTAGATTTCCACGCCATTCCCCGTTCGCTTCCAGTTGATGCGGTTGCCCTCGCACTCCCGTTGGTCGACTCGTTCGCTCATCGCGTGTTCGAAGGGCCACCGCTAACAATCATAAAGGTTCCGCCCTAATTTTTACTACAGTCGTAAGAAAATCGCTGGCGTGAGCTAATACATCCGAAACGTAGCGCGACAGACCCGAACGACGAAGACAGTCGGCGAGCGAGTAGACTGCATGACGCGCGTCACCGTCTGGAACGAATACCACGTCGAACAGGAGCATGCCGACGCGAGGGAGGTCTATCCCGAGGGTATCCACACAGCAATCGCCGATGGCCTCGACGAGCATGGATTCGAGACGCAAACTGCCACACTGGACGAACCCGAACACGGATTGACTGAAGACGTGCTGGACGACACCGACGTACTGACGTGGTGGGGCCACGACAAACACGACGCAGTCGCCGACGAGGTAGTCGAGCGCGTCCACGAGCGCGTGCTGGACGGGATGGGGTTGCTCGTCCTCCACTCGGGGCACTTCTCGAAGATTTTCAAACGACTGATGGGGACCAGTTGTGACCTCAAGTGGCGGGAGGAGGGCGAGTTAGAGCGTCTCTGGGTAGTCGAACCCGGCCACCCCATCGCCGCTGGGTTGCCAGAGAGCTTCGAGGTTCCCGAAGCAGAGATGTACGGCGAGCGGTTCGACGTCCCTGCTCCGGAGACGCTGGTGTTCAACTCGTGGTTCGAGGGCGGCGAGACGTTCCGAAGCGGTTGCTGCTACCGTCGCGGTTCGGGGCGACTCTTCTACTTCCGGCCCGGCCACGAAACATATCCGATATATCGACAATCAGAGATACGCCGAGTCCTCGCTAACGCCGTCGAATGGGCCGCTCCGGTCGATGGCCCGAAACCGAACTACGGAAACTGGAATTCATAGATTTATAGTTTTTCTAAGAGTAAATAGAACTGTAAACACTGAAAGAACAAAACGATTTATTAGGGTGCCACGAATCCGGCAGGACGAAGGATGTTAGACGCGCCACCACGTGTACTCCACGTCGAGGACAACGACTTCTTCGCCAGCGTTACGTCTGGCATCCTCGACGACGAATACGGCATCCGAGTACACACGGTCGAGAGCGCGACGGACGCACTCGGTCTCCTCGAAGACGAGCAGTTCGACTGCGTCGTCTCCGACTACGAGATGCCAGGGATGAACGGACTGGAACTACTCGGAACCGTCAGGGACGAGTATTCGAATCTCCCCTTCATCCTGTTGACCGGCGGTGGCAGCGAACAGATCGCCAGCAAGGCAATCTCGACTGGCGTGACGGACTACCTCAAGAAAGGAACGGGCAAAGAGCAGTTCACGGTACTCGCGAATCGTATCGAAAACGCCGTGGCACGACGCCGGACCGAACAGTTGTCGCTCCGGCAGACGGAAGTGAACGACTTAGTCTGGGACGTGAGCCAAGCGGTGTTACAGGAGAGTTCGCGTGAGGACATCGAACACACAGTCTGTAGCCGAATCGGGAGCTCGGAGGCGTACGCGCTCGCGTGGGTCGGAAAGGTGGACGGAGAGACAGTACGGCCAAAGTCTCATTGCGTGTCCAAAGACGCCGAATTCGAACCCATCGCACTCGATGACGGAAAAAAACCGGTCAGCGTGGCAGTCGAGACCGGTGAAGTCCAGGTCGGTAGCACGCCTATACTCGACGTAGACGTAGCGATAGACGACGAATCGTGCCGGGAAGCAATCGTGCCGCTCGCCAGCGAGTCCGACCCGGTGGGCGTACTCGGAATCTGTTCAGAAGCCAGACATGCCTTCGGAGAGACGGAGCGGCGCGTCCTCTCGAAGTTCGGGAACAGCGTCGCGTACGCCATCGAATCGGTCCGGACGCGCAAGGAGTTGGTCCGCCGAGAGCAGCGACTGCAGGTGTTCAACCGAATCCTGCGCCACAACCTCCGAAACGACCTCAACGTCGTTTTGGGCTACGCGGACGAGCTCC
The DNA here is from genome assembly GCF_008831545.1 of Halorussus halophilus. Lineage (NCBI taxonomy): Archaea > Methanobacteriati > Methanobacteriota > Halobacteria > Halobacteriales > Haladaptataceae > Halorussus > Halorussus halophilus. The sequence goes on along the minus strand of NZ_CP044524.1, from coordinate 144,801 downwards.
ACGACGAAGTCCCCGACGCGAAGCCAGAAGCCGACATCATCAGGAAGAAGGCCAGCGACCTCATCGAAATCAGCGAGAAGGCTCGCGAAGTCGGGAAGACGCTGGACGGCGACGACCGAACGAAGCGACAAATAGACGTTACGAACTGCGTCGAGCGGACCTGTGCGGAGTTCCGCCAGACGTACCCCGACGCTGAGATTCGGTCGAACCTCCCCGACGCCGCCCCGGTGTACGCGGACAAGACGCTCGAAGCCGCAATCGGCGAAGTCCTCGAAAACGCAATCGAACACAACGACGACGAGCGGCCGACGGTCGAATTAGCTATTTCGGCCGACGACGGTGACCACAGCACCGACCACGGCTGGTTTGAGTTGACAATTGCAGACGACGGGCCGGGGATTCCCCAAGAAGAGCGAGCAGTGTTGTTAGAGGGCGAAGAGACGGCGCTCCACCACGGGAGCGGTCTGGGACTGTGGCTCACGAACTGGATAGTCGGGAAGTTCGGCGGCGAACTCACCTTCGAGGAGTCGAGAAACGACGGCAGTGTCGTGAGGATACGACTCCAACGAGCGCAGAACGTGTAGTTTCAGTCTGTTCACTGCGTGAATTCTGGTCTGTTCGCTACAGGTAGTGCTGGTCTACTCGCTACATGTAGTGTTGGTTTACTCGCTACAGGTAGTGCTGGTCTGTTCGTTCCGTGCGGTGAGTAGATGTAGTTGGAAGATGGGAATCGGAAGGTCGGAGTCGAAAGCCCGAACCGACAAATTTCGCCCGCATCACGCATCATGAAGTATTTATCACGAGTTTTTAGCGATAAATATTTAGGGCTGAAAACGAACGGTAGATACGACAATGAGTACCGAGTCATCCAGTTTCGTGGGCCGGTTCAGACAACCGGAGTACACCGGTGAGAATCGCTGTACCCCGTGTACTATCGTCAACGTCGTCATCGCGGCAGTCGGCAGTGCAGTCGTCTCCGTGTTCGCGACGCCGCTGGTCGGCCTTCCCGTGTTCGGGGTCTCGCTGCTCGCCATCTACCTCCGTGGCTATCTCGTGCCGGGGACGCCGTCGTTCACGAAGCAGTACTTCCCCGACTGGCTGCTCAAGAAGTTCGACAAGCACGAGACGGCCGCACCGGAAATTGACGACGAAGAGGAGCGCGAACCGGAAGAAGTCCTCGCCGAGGCGGGTGCGGTCGGCCCCTGCGAGGAAATGGACGACCTCTGTCTCGACGACTCGTTCCGCGCCGAGTGGTTCGACAACATGGACGCCATCGAAGCCAACGGGACCGAGAAGACAGAGTTGGCGAACGTACTCGACGTAGACGAGGAAAACCTCTCGTTCGACGAACACGACGAAGCGCTGGTCGCCCAGTACGACGGCGGCCGTCTCGGGCAGTGGGAGTCGCGTGCAGCGCTCGTCGCGGACCTCGCGGCCGCAAAGGCATTGAAGCCCCGCTACGACGACTGGGACCGCCTGACGGTCACGAATCAGAGTCGCGTGTTGAGCGGCCTGCGAATCTTCCTCGACGCGTGTCCGGACCCGGACTGCCGCGGCGACATCGCCATGGAACAGGAGACCGTCGAGTCCTGCTGTCGGACGATGGACGTCGTCGCCGTCAGTTGTGACGACTGCGGGTCGCGACTGCTGGAAGTCGAACACGACGCCTGATTCTGAGCATCACCTCCGGCATTTTAGCGCTGCTTCCCCCGTTTCACCAGCAACTCCGTCATTTCCGCTGTTTCGCTGTGTCTCGACCGTCGCTTCGTCGGAGTCGAGTCCCAACACCGGTGTTTCCGTTGTTTTAATCGCTAGACCCCACTGTTTCCGTTGTTCGACCACGAACCGCTCCGAGACGAGAACGACTCACTCTACACAGACGTGTCGTGAGTGTATCTGATTCGCTACGCTGTGGCCGTGTCGAACACCGTCGTTTCCGATGTTAACCCCCTGTCGAACGTCGCACTTCGACTTCCTCTTCTGAGACTCCCTTTTCCTCCGCTGATACTCCCATCCGACACCGTTGTTTCCGTTGTCGAGGCAGCGTTTGACTTCGACGTGATAGTTTGAAGGCAGACAGTTTCTGACCCAATCAACGGTCGAGATAAGTCAGAACGGCGTATTTCGAGACGGGAAAACAACGGAAACAGTGGGGTGCGTCGAAAATCCGAGTTATCAGACCGAGAAGAGAAGGTACGAGACTAGTCTTCCACGTCCTCGAAGGTAGACTGATAGTAGGGACGGATACTCTCGTGAACCCCTGCGAACTCGATAGTCTCTTCGAGAGCGCTGACGACGAGTTGAAGGTCCTGCTTGAGTGCGTGTTCACGATACTTGCCGCCGGACATGCCTTCGTTCTTCTCTGTCGAGGAGATGACGCCGAGCATGGCGAGGTCCGCGAGGTGGTCGCGCATCCGGCGACTGGTCAACGGTTCCGTGCCGACGTGGTTGCAGAGTTGTTCGTAACGCGGGCGGATGTCGCGCGACCGAGCAGGCGTCGTCTCCTCCGCTTCGAGGGAGGTCAACGCGTAGAGGATGAGTCGGGCGTGTTCGGTCAAGTCGGCAACCCCCTCCATGATTCGGTCGCGTTCGAGTTTCTCTCGCGCCTCTTGGACGTGATGGTCGGTAACTTGCTCGACGGCCTCTTTTCTTGCGAGGTCGCCCGCTTCGAGCAGTAGGTCGAGTGCTTGTCGGGCGTCACCGGCGTCCTGCGCGCCGTAGGCGGCACAGAGCGGGATGACGTCCTCCGCGAGCGCCCCCTCGTGGAACGCGACCTGTTCGCGTTGGCTGAGAACCTTCTGGAGTTCGTTCGCGTCGTACGGCGGGAAAGACACTTCTTTCTCGCAGAGCGACGAGCGAACTTTCGCCGAGAGCGAATCGCGGAACGAGAGGTCGTTACTGATGCCGATGAGACCGATTTTCGCGTCTTCGAGATAACCGTTGCTCCGTGCGCGCGGAATCTGGTAGAGGATAGAGTTGTCGTTGATGTGGTCTACTTCGTCGAGGACGACGATGATAGTGCCGCCGAGTTGGTCGAGTTCCTTCCAGAGAAAGCTATAGACTTGGGCTTGCGGATAGCCGGTGTTGCTGATTTGTTCGGACGGGTCTCGGAGCGTGTTGACGAGTCGTACAGCTACTTGGTAACTCGAATTGAGACCGTCGCAGTTGATTTCGATGAGGTCGAGCGAGATGTCGTCGTACTTCGCCGCGTCTTCTTGGAGCCGTTTGAGCAGGAATCTGGTGGCCGCGGTCTTTCCGACGCCGCTCTTGCCGTAGAGGAAGATGTTCGACGGTGCTTCGCCGTTGATGATGGGTTGGAGTGCGGCGTGGTACTCTTCGAGTTCGTCGTCCCGACCAACGAGGTTGTTCGGGGTGTACTCCTCCAACAAGGCGTCCCGGTTCTTGTAGAGTGAGTTGTCCCGATCAAAGCTGAATGATGACATGCGCGGTAGTTGAGCGGACATTGAACGGACGGGGATATAAAGACCAGGTGTAACTGTGGCGTCCGTTGTTTCTTCTGTCCCGAACGTTTTTGTTTTTGTAGGCTGAGTGGGGAGGGTGGCGTTTCCGATGTCCGGTTTGACTTAAACACACACCCACCCCATCGTTTCCGGAGCTTTCGTCGTGGAGGGCAGGGTGGGTGTCACGTTGCTTCTGTAAGAGGCGAAAGATTTAACACATGAACGAATAAACCATACCCGTGGGACGAATAGTCGATTTCGTCTATATAGTTGTTTTCTAGCTGTTTCTATTTTTTCAGCGCGAATTCCGCCGAGAAGTTTCCCGCAGTTCACGAGATTGGGTTCCAGCACTTCGCCCCACCCTCTCTTCCCGAGTCAAGACAGCGGAAACGATGGGGTGGGTGTGGTTCGGAACTCACGACAGTTCCCGGATGCGAACCCCCGAAATGAACGGTCTGACGGCATCTCTGTTCATTCAACTGGTTGTCACCGGCTTCGAGAACCAACCAAGAGTCCAAAACTACGGTGCTTCCGACCCGCCCGACCCCCCTTCACCGTTCCACCGAAACAGCGGAAATCGTGGGGTGGGTGTCTTCTACCACCGTCGAAGACGACGAACGTCGTCTTCCTTTCGTCCCAAACTCGGACACCGGAAACGACGGGGTTGCTGGCTTCGCTTCACCACGCCGTGATAACTTCTGTATTACGGTCGTGATCACTTCTACACCAGGTCGTGATGACTGATCGAGTGACTCTTCACCCATCGCTCCAGCGCCCGCTCTCGGAGTCAAATTTTCCTGCTTATCGGTCCTCTTCTCCCGGTACAGCGCCGAAAACAGCGGAAACGGTGGGGTCGCGGAATCCGACCTCCGAAAACGGCTGACGAAGCGAGACGAGACAACGAATGCTGAGGCAAAACAACGGAAACGGAGGAGTCACGGCTGACGAGGTGACGCGCTCAATTCATGCTGAACCAAACCCCAACCAGACTACGCTGAATCGGACCACGCTGTACGATGCCCAACCAGACGACGGCGGAATTGACGACTAGACAGACGAACACTGAGTAGCAAACCAACACTGACTAGCAGACGACCACCGGAAACAACGATGAAACAACGGAAACGACGGAGTCGTCCGACCGCTCCCGACAGCCGACGCAGTCACCACTTCAACGTATCTCGATGCGTCGGCCGGTCCCAGCGCTCGGCCGCGGCCGTTCGCCGAGGGTGACGGGTTCGGTCAGTCGCTCGCCGTCCCGAATCAACTCCACCGTCACCGTCTCTGCTGGTTGGGTCTCGACGAGAAGGTACCGCGTCAACTCTTCGTGCGAGCGGACAGTTCGGCCATCGACGCCGACGATGACGTCGCCGCCCACGGGAATCTGTCGCCCGCGGACGCGCCGCGTCCCACGACAGCCTTTCACTCCGCCGCTCGCGGGACCGAGGCGAACGTCGACGACGAGAACGCCCGTTGGTTCGTCTAGTCCGTTCGCCTCGGCGACGGTCGGTGACACGTCGAGAGTCCGAACGTTGAGATACGAGTGGCTGTACGACCCGTTCTCGATGAGTTCCGGAACCACGCGATGGACGATTTCCGGGGAGATGGCGAACCCGATGTTCTCGCCTTGCTTGGCGCGATTGACGCCGACGACTTCGCTCTCCATGGTCACGAGCGGCCCACCGCTGTTTCCCGGATTGATGGCTGCGTCTGTCTGTATCGCATCGGGGAGCGTAAATCCGGCTCCGGTCGGCGTTGACCGGTTCGTCCCGCTAACGATGCCCGCCGTAATCGTCCCGTCCAACCCCATCGGATTCCCGAGTGCCGCGACGCGTTGGCCCGGCGTCGGGTTCGACGTGGCGACTGTCAGCGGGTCGGCACTGCTCGGCAGGTCATCGACTCGCACCACCGCGAGGTCTGTGTAGGGGTCCGTCCCGACGACGGCCGCAGTTCGCCACTCTCCCTCGCTGAATCGTACTTCGACCTGCTGGCCGACTTCGCCGCCCTCGCTCGCCTTGCTTTTCCTGTCCCACGTCTCGCTCTGTACCAGTCGCCCAACGGGCGCGACGACGTGCTGGTTCGTCACGACGTGGCCCGCCGCGTCGTAGACGAACCCCGAACCTGCTCCCGACGGCGTCGGGCCGTTCCCATCGGCTGTCTCGACGCGCACGTAAATCGAGACGACGGACGGACTCACTAATTCGTAGAGTCGCTCGTAGGAACGGGCGTCGTCTCCGTCGCTGTTGACGTTGCTATCTCCGGTCTCTCTTTCGCTTCTGATGTCGCTAGTCTCCTCGGTCATGCGTTCGTCTCCGACGACCGAACCTCGATTCGCTCCTTTGCTACTGAATCTTCGAGCAGTCTCACCCCGGTCCCCCCGTCGGATTCACCTGTTGTAAGGACCAGACGAATTTAAGCACGTTGTTTGTTGACAACTGACAAGGGATGGGAGAAACACAGGGATGGGAGAAACACGGGGACGAAAAACACAGGAACGAACCGTAATCCTTCAATCCAACAACACCGACTCCACGGAACGGCGCGGCGACGGCGTAGCTACGCTCCGTGCGTATCCAAGCCGAAAGAGGTGCTGTACCGTCCAGTCCGGTCCATCGAGTTGTGTCTGCAACTCGCGTCGCAGGCTCGGAACTTCCAACGGTGCGCTCGTCGGGTGAGTCTGCACGCCGAGCAGCGTCGCCAACAACGACACGCGCTCGAACGCTTGCCCCGCCTGCAACTGCTCGCGCAGGCCGTTCCGCTTCGTCCGCAGCGCCGCCAGCACGGGGGTGTTTCGAACCAGTTCGGCGTCCTTGCGGGCCTGTCGCGGGCCGACGTTCAAGTACGTCATCAGCAACCGACCGATCTTCGCCTCGGGCCACGAGTCGCCGAACGCGCCGCGGCCGATCCAGCGACCCAGTTCTCGCCGGTACGCTCTGTCGGCGAACTGTCGTCGGTCGGCACGACCCACCAACTCGGCAACCGACTGCTTCGTCGGCGCTCTGGTGACGAACTGAACTGCGAGGCCGTCCTCGACGCAGACGTCTCGAAACGCGCGGAGGCTCCGGCGTGGAATCGGTCGCTCTTGGTACCGGCCGCGGTTCGTTCGGCGTCGCAGAATCGCGTCGAACAGTCGCGGGGCGCGGTGGCGGGACCGCTCGTTGTTCTCGTTGTCCTGCAACACCACCGTCGCCGCGTGGCGACTGTCGCTCCCGGGAAGGTACTCTACGAGATGGCCCAGTCCGAAGTGTTCGGCCGCCAGGAGCAGGTTTTCCAGTGCTGCACCGAGACTCAGGTACATCTCGCGCTTGTTCGGGTCCGCGACCGTCAACCAGCGGTCGTGGTCGGCGAACAATCGAATCTCGTCGCCGTCAACCAAGAACAGCCACGGTTGGGAGTTGTGACTCGACGGTGCGAGAACCGCGTACCGAAGTAGGTGTCGGGCCTTCTCGGCCATCGTCCCGTCTCGCGGAAACGCCGCTTCCGAGACGTTCCACGCCTCGGTGGTCCCGACCTTCCGCCGCCACGACCAACGCGAGGCCACCTGTCTGCGCCACGGCGGTCTCGTTGACGGTACGTCGCCTCGTTTCGTTGACGGAGCGTCGCCAGGTTTCGTCGCCGGTTGGTCACCTCGGCCAGCAGGGCGGCCACCGACGGTTTCGCGTCCGCGCTGGGAGTCACCCATTCGCTCGCGCTCGTTCTCGGTCGTCGTATCGACTCCGCCGTCCGCGTCTACACTGGCCTCGCGCTCAGTGTCTGAACTCTCTCCGCCGTCTGTAGCGGGTCGCCGTCCTCCGTCTGCAATCGGTGCGCTCTCCCCCATGGTCCCTGCACCGAGACGATGGCTACGTACTTAGTTTTCAGTCCCTTCTTTCGGCTCGACAGTTTCCGTCGCCCCAGCGGCACCGTCGAATCTCAAATCGGACAGCAACGCGCTTCGGCTGGTTGTCCACCCGCCCGGCCGACGTCGTCGGGGTGGGTGGTCAATACCTGTGTTCGTCTCGACCGGTCCCGATAGACGGTGACCCCTTTACAGCCTTCTTCGACGGCGAGGTGATAGGCGTCGTTCACGTCGGCCCGCGTCGCGGTGAACGGGAAGTTGATAGTCTTCGAGATGCCGCTATCGACGTGTCGCTGGAACGCCGCTTGCATCCGTACGTGCTCTGCTGGCGAGAGGTCTCCCGCCGTCACGAACGCCTCGGCTATCGCGGGCGGAATCGAGAGACTCTCCGGCCCCTCGAACTCGTTCGCGCGGAGTAGCGTCTTCGCTTCGGCGCGGACTGCGTCGGGGTCCATTCCGTTCGCTTCTAACGTTTGCAGAAAGTAGTCCTCGAACTCGACCAACATCTCGGACCCCTGTACGTCTCGGCCGACGTTCTTGAAGTAGACCACGTCGAACAGCGGCTCGCACCCGCCGGACGTGTTCGCTATCATGCTCGTCGTGCCCGTCGGCGCGATGGTCGTCGTGCTGTGATTGCGCAGGGCGAATCCGTCCGTCCAGTTCGTGGGGCGAAGGCCAGTGTGCCGAGCGAACCACTCGGGATACTTCGTCGGCGTCGCGTACTTCGAGTCGTACCACTCGGGGAAGGGGCCGCGTTCGAGCGCCAACTCGTGACTCGCCAGTTTCGATTCCCGATTGAGACGCGCCATTACCTGTCGAGCGATTTCGTACGATGCCGGACTCCCGTAGCGCACGCCGAGTTGAATCAGTAGCTCGGCGAACCCCATGATTCCGAGTCCAACCTTCCGAAGCGCGGTCACTTTCGACTCTATTTCCGGAATCGGGAACACCGAGGCCGTCACCACGTCGTCCAGGAACCTGACGCCGTCCCGGACGATGCGAGCGAGTCGCTGCCAGTCGATTGCTTGCTGGAGGAACTCTTGAACTACCGCAGCGAGGTCCTCGCGGACGTCTTCCCGAAAGTCGAACCACGGCGTCGCGTCGTCGGTAACTAGCAGCGAGAGATTGACGTGGCCCAAGTTACAGGCTTCGAAGTTCTCTAACCCCTGCTCGCCACAGGGGTTCGTCGCCTCGATTCGATGATTCGGCTGTGCGACCACGTCGAACGAGTGGTCGCGGTTCGTCGTGTCGAGTGCGAACAAGCCCGGTTCGCCGTTTCGCCACGCACTGTCTACGAGCAACTGCCAGACGAAACCTGCAGGCAAGGTCATCGGTTCTCCGACTCGGAAATCAGTTTGGCCACGGTAGGCGTCGAGTCCCGGAATTTCACCGGCGTAGTCGCGCCAGACGTTCTCCTCGGCGAATTGCGTCCCAGCGTTTTCGAACGCCGTACTGTAGAACTGCGCAGTCGCTTCGGTCACGACGTGTTGGTCGCCCGTTCGGGGATTGACGAGCGAATAGCGTCGATTCTCGCGCACGGCCTCGTAGAATTCGTCGGTGATACCGACAGAGAAATTGAAGTTCGAGAACTCCCCTTCTCGTCGCTTCGCTACGCAGAACCGTCCGACGTCCGGATGGTCGGCGCGGAGGATGCCCATCTGCGCCCCCCGTCGCTTCCCACCCTGCTTGATTTGTTCGCACATCGTGTCGTAGACACGCATGAACGAGACTGGCCCGCTCGCGGTGCCACCGGTCGAGCGAATCTGATCGCCTTTCGGCCGCAGGCGTGAGAACGAGTAGCCGACACCGCCGCCACTCTGGAAGATGGTCGCGGCCCGTCGCAGCGTCTCGAAGATGGAATCCAAGGTATCTCGCGGTGACACGACGAAACACGCCGCCAGTTGCTGGACCTCGGTACCAGCGTTCATCAGCGTCGGCGAGTTCGGGACGAACTCCAAGTCGGTCATCGCCTTCTCGAACCTGTTAGCCCATCGAATCGGGTCGTTGCCGTACTTCGCTTCGACCGCCGCGACGTTTCGAGCGACTCGCTCGAAAAGTTCTTCGGGCGTCTCCACGACTCGCCCGTGGTTGTCTTTCAGAAGATATCGTGCCGGGAGGACGCGCCGGTAGACGTTCTCGGTGAGTCGCTCTTCGAGCGTCTCCCCGGTGGTTCGTTTGACCGGCAGTCTGATCGAGTCAGTTGGTGAGCGCATTCGTGTCTAGTCTGGCACCGACGGTGAACCATCAGCCGACGAACACCTAGTCTTCGTCTCTCTCCTTATTCGTCCACCAACTTCTCTTCGTCCGTTAGGTTCTCTTTGTCCGTCAGTTCATCACACAGACCGTTTCAGCTCTCTCAGTCGTTCCCGCAGTTTCTCGGACGTTTCCTCGGCCTCCTCGGCGAGTTGGTCTGCGTCCTGATTGATTCGGTTGCGGACGTGTCCGGATGTTTCGCCATCGTTGGCTTCGATTCGCTTGCGAACGCTCTCCAATTCGTCGGCGAATCTGTCGAGCATCTCGACCGATAGCTCGATTTCGTCGAACAGCGTATCGACACGGCCAGAGCCGACGGTCGAGAGGTTCGGTTCGTCCCCTTGTTCTTCGCCCCCATTACTCATGCTCTCTGCAACGACTGCAGAGTAAATGGTGATTGTGGTCGTTTGGTGACTGGTCGTTTCGCGAGTGGTTCGACTTTCCATCGTCGGCGTCGGCCGTTTCTTCCATCATTTGCGTCGGCCGTTTCTTCCACCATCGGCTTCCGCGTGCATCCGGTACCGGCGTCAGCCGTCCTTTCCTCATCGGCGTCTGCTGTCCCCAGACAACCACCAGCCGAGCAACTTCTCCTTCTCTTCGTTGGAGGGATGTTTCTTCGTCCGGGCGTACTCTTTCCCTTCGAGAATCTGGCGCTCCAAGACGTTGCTCGCCAACCGGAGCGCGTGGGCGGCACCGTACCCTTCGCCGGTGCCAACGAAGTGGCCCTTGTCGGTGAATAGTCGAATCCGCGCGAGGACGAGCGGAGTCCCCCGGAACGTCTCTTTGTGTTCGTGGAGGTAGACGTTCGCTTCGAGGACCGACAGTCGCCGGTATTTGCTTGCGAGTCGCTCTATCATGTCTGAAACCTCCTCGCGGCTGATGTCGTCCATGAGGTTGATGCCGACGATTTGCACGTCGAGGTGGTCTTCGTCGGTCACCGTAAGCACCCGAAGCACGTCGGTCTTCGTCACGATTCCGACCGGTTCGTCGGCGGCCGTCACGACCAGCGCCGACACCCCTTCGGTCAACATCGCCTCGACTGCCTCGTCCAATCCCGTCTCTGGAGCGGTCGTGAGCACCGGCTCTGACATCAGGTCCCGAACGGGGAGGTTCAACATCCGTTCGAGTTCGCCGCTCCGCTCGCCGAAGCCACCGTGCGAGCGCCCGCCGACCGAATCGAACCGCGGTGGTGACCCGCCCTGTCCTTTCTGTATCTCCCGTCCGGAGAACCGCAACACGTCGAACAGACTGACGATACCGACCACCTCCCCTTCGTCCACGACTGGGAGATGCGTAATCGTATGCTCTCGGAGGGTGTGAAGCACTTCCCCCAACGTCGTCTCCGGGTCGGCAGTGACGAGGTCGTGAGTGTACACGGCTTCGACGGTCAGCACGCTCAAGAACGACGCGACTGTTTCGAGGATGGCGTCGGCCGTCACGACGCCGTAGAGCGCGTCGTTTTTGAAGACTGGAAGCAACTGCACGCTCCCGCCGACCATCAACCGTGCGACTTCTCGGACGTCGTCGTGTGGTTCGACAGTCGCCACGTGCCAGACGAGATTCTTCGCCTTCTCGTCGGGTACGTGATGGCCCGAACTCAGTTGCCGCCGCGTGACCACTCCTCGGTACTGGCCATCATCCGTGACGACCACCGCCCGGACAGTCGGGTCCTCGAACTTTCCTGTGAGCTTCGACACCGGGGCCTCCGACCCGACCGTTTCGAACTCCGTCGAGACGATATCACTGATGTCCATGTCGGTCCACCCAGACTGGATACGCGAGACCCCGAGTTGAAGATTTCCGCCGACCCTATCGTACCACTGTAGATGAGGTAGTTCTACGTCGCTGGCCACCGTTTCGGTGTCCATGTCTGGTGACCAGTCACCGACTCACCGAATTGATTCGCTCGTACTCTGGCTACTGGTCACGTTGGGAACCGCCTTCCTCCTCCGAGCGTCCGGAATGGTACCCTCACGACTCTCGTTGCTACTCGTCGCCGCATTGCTCGCGCTCGGTGGCGTGTTGCTGTTGACAGTCGAGTGGTTTCTGCTGTACTTCGGGAGCGAACCGACGACTGTTCGGGTAGTTCCTCCGGACGACTCCACTCACTCCAGAGGCTATTCCCTCTGGACCTCACTCACCGCCTGCTTCCAATTCAGCTACCCTGACGATAGTTTCGAGTGCCACGTCTGGCGTCACCGAGAGAGAGTCGATGCCCACGTCCAGCAAGAACTCGACGTACCCCGGAACGCTCGACGGTGCGTCACCGCAGATACCGACCCGACAGTCCGCGTCGTGGGCCGTCTCGACCAACGACCGAATCGAGCGCGTCACGGCTTCGTCGTCTTCGCGGAACAACGACGCGAGTTTCGCCGAGTTTCGGTCGACGCCGAGCAGCAACTGCGTGAGGTCGTTCGACCCGATGGAGAAGCCGTCGAACACGTCTGCGAACTGGTCCGCGAGGACGACGTTGGAGGGCACTTCGGCCATCACGTACACTGCTGACTCCGGCGTGTCGAGTCCGAACTCCCCGAGCAAGTCACGTACCTTCTCGCCTTCCGCAGGCGTGCGACAGAACGGTACCAACACGACGAGATTGTCGAGGCCGACCTCCTCTCGCACTTGCCGCAGTGCTTCGCACTCGAGTTCGAACGCTTCGCGGAACTCGGGGTCGTAGTACCGCGACGCGCCACGCCACCCCAGCATCGGATTCGACTCTTCGATTTCGTACCGCTGCCCGCCGCGGAGGTTCCGGTACTCGTCGCTTTTGAAGTCGCTGAGTCGGACGATAACGTCCTTCGGATAGAACGCGGCGGCGATTTTCGAAATCCCGGTTCGCAATCCTTCGACGAATCGCGCTTGCTCTCCTCGCTCGATGGCGTACAGCGGGTGGTCGCCGATTGTGGAACTGACGATGAACTCCTCGCGTGCGAGTCCCACGCCATCGACGGGGAGGTCCGCGAGCGAGAACGCGCGAGACGGTTCGCCAAGGACGAGCATCACGTCGGTTTCGGTGTCGGGTATCGATTCGAGGCGTTCCTCGCGCACCTCGTAATCGAGTGCCCCTTCGTAGACGCGGCCGGTCACTTCGGTGCAATCGACGGTCACGGACTCGCCGTCGCGCAAGACCTTGGTCGCGTGTTCCGCGCCGACGACTGCGGGCAGTTCGAGTTCGCGAGAGACGATGGCGGCGTGTGAGGTCTTTCCGCCGCGCTCAGTGACGACTGCCGCGGCTTTTCGCATGATCGGCTCCCAATCGGGGTCGGTCGTTTCGGTGACCAGTACGTCGCCCGATTCGAACCGACGCATCTCCGAGGCGTCCGTCAGAATGCGCACTGGTCCGGTCCCGATAGCGTTCCCGATGGCGACGCCCGATAGAAGCTCTGGCCCGATTTCGGTTAGTTCGTACTGCCGAATCGTCTGTTCCGACTCGCGCCCGTGGACCGTCTCGGGGCGCGCCTGCACGACGAACAGTTGCTCGCGCTCGCCGTCGTACAACCACTCGATGTCCATCGGCCGCCCGAAGTGGTCCTCGATAGTTGTGGCGTATCCCGTGAGAGTTCGAATCCGGTCGTCCGAAAGCGCGTACTGCTCGCGCTCGCGGCGGGGAACGGACTCGATTTCGTTGCGGTCGCCTCGCCACACCATCCGGGACTCCTTCTCGCCGAGTGTCTTTTCGAGGATGCCGTTCGTCGGCTTGAATGCGACGTATCTATCGGGTGTCACGCGGCCTTGCACGAGGAGTTCGCCGAGTCCGTAGGCCGCCTCGATTACGACGGCGTTCCCGAAGCCAGTGTCGGGGTCGATGGTGAACGCGACGCCGGAACAACCGCGGTCGGCCCGGCCCATGACCTGCACGAGACACGCCAACTTGACCTCGAAGTGGTCGAAGTTCCGGTCCGCTCGATACGTAATCGCCCGGTCGGTGAACAACGACGCGTAGCACCCCTTTACCGCCGCTACGAGGTCCTCCTCGCCCGAAACGTCGAGAAACGTCTCCTGTTGGCCAGCGAACGAGGCTGTCGGCAAGTCCTCGGCCGTCGCAGAACTCCGGACGGCGACCTTCGGATTCTCGACGCCGAGTTCGTCCGCAAGCCACCGATACCGCTCGACGATGACTCGCTCCAAGGCTCTCGGCATGGTCGCGGATTCGAACAGGTCTCGGAGTTTCGCGCCCCGTTTCTGTAGGTCGTCTACGTCGTCGGGGTCGAGACCTGCCAACAGGTCCGCCATCGACTCGCGAATACCCGTTTCGGCCACGTAGTAGTCGTACGCACTCGCTGTCGTCGTGAACCCCGGCAGAACAGGTACGTCGAGACCCGACAGTTCGCCGAGATTCGCGCTCTTTCCACCGACTCGACCCACGTCTTCGCTTCCGAGTTCGTCCAGCGACAGTACGAATTCGTCGTCTGTTCTGTCGTTCCCCGATTTGTCGTCCCCCATGTCGAATCCCAGTTTCCGTTCCATCGGCACGTTCTTAACAGTGATTCGCACCGGTGGCGTGCCTCTCGACTGACCCGCCCTTTTGATGGAAATTCGCCCTCCCGATTGAAGTCAGTTCGCGCCGTACCGCGGGTGCATGTTCACCTACCAAGACGCGAGAGACGACGAGGCGTTCGAGTACGGCGTCGTCACGTACTTCGACGGCGAGGACGACGCGGTGACCGCAGAAGGCTACGTGCGAGGTGCGACGCTCGGTGGAACGGACGAACCAATCGTCGTCGTGGTCGAACCAGACGAGACGGTGCAACTCCCGTTCGACCGCGTGGTGAAGATACGCTACGAGATGGACGACAGCTAACTGACGAGGCCATCTTCACTCGCTTCCTCGGAACTCCTTGCGTCCAGTTAGCTTCTCAGGAGCGAGTCGATACTGCCGGAAGACGACCTCTTCCGGCGGCCGGTCGAAGATGTCTACCTCCGGAATTTCGATTGCCCACATCGCCTGTACGGCACTCGAATCGTACGGCATATCGCTCACTGCTTCGAGACGACCTTTGGTGACGACGCTTCGCCACCCCTCCTCGGTCCGGTCGTGGACGACGAACGTGACTGGCCGGTCTACGACGACCGCTTTCTCGCTTTCGGGCGGGAACGCGAGTCGAAAGTAGAAGTTCTCCGCGTCCGCGTCGTAGCCGTACGACACGGGAATCGAGAACGGCGACGCGTCGATTCCGTCCGCAAACGAGAGCGTCCCCGTGCCCCCGTTTCCGAGAAACTCGTTCATCTCCCCCTCGCTCATTTGGACCCAGCGAATTCCCTCCATGACACCCAGGGTACTACGTAGGGATAAAAAACCGCTTGCCCGCGTGTCTCGAAACGGACGTTTCGGCCCTCACCCGATACAGCCGCTTCGGTTCTCTTCGCCCGAACCGCCCGATTTGGCTCTCGCGCGCTCGTCTCAGTACGGCGGCGACTCCGCTTCGATGACGCCTACGAGGTCGTCCAATTCGTCCGTGAGCAACACGAGCAGGTCGTCCAAGGTGACGATGCCGGTCAACGCCCCATCCGAGTCTACGACGGGTAGCCGACGGACCCCCTTCTCGTACATCGTCGCCGTCGCGTCGAGGACGCCGTCGTCGCTGTTCACCGTCGTCGGTGTCTCGGTCATGACCTCTTCGGCGGTCGTTTCGGTCGGGTCACGACGCGGTTCGAGAACTTCCAGCGTGAGGTCACGGTCGGTGACGATTCCGACCGGTTTGCCGTCGGCTTCGATGACGACGCTTCCGACTTCCTCTTCCTTCATCACTGTCGCCAAATTCCCAGCAGACTGATCTTCGCGTGCGGTCACTACCCCCGTTCGTGCTACGTCTTGTACGGTCATTGTCTCCCCCACGTACCGACCAACAGGGGATTCCATAAGTGTGACTCTCGCGGACGTGACGCTGTCCGCACTGAGGCGAACGGCTTCGAAATCGCTCAGGCGGACGGCTTCGAAATCGCCCCACACGAGGCGTCGAGAATAATCGCGTCTCCTCGACGGACGACGTGTACGTCGCCGCCGAACTGCTCGATGACTTCCAGATTCGCTCGCACGTGGGCGGTCACGGTCGGAATGCGGACGCGCCCACCTTGCAAGGCCAGAAAAACCAGCAACTGGTCCGCCATGTAGCTGTCTACTGCCCCGCTCCCACCGTCGAACGCGAGAAACTCGCGCACGGCCACGTTGGCTACGTCCTCGGAAGTTCGCCCCCGTTCGCCGAGTGCGTCGAAGCCGACCAGCGAGTTCTCGTAGACGCCGCGGAGGAGCAACGACGACCCGAGCGAATTCGTCGGCACGTACTCGACCTGCCGAACCCGAGTCGGGACGCCCATAGCTTCGAGGCGAGTCCGTGCGTGCGTGGCCTGCCGGTCGGCGACTTTGCCCTCTGCAAGCCCAACTGCGGCTTTCGAGTACACTTCGACGCATTCGAGCGTACCTCGCTCGGGGAGAGGTATCGAGCGCAGACGAGACGGTTCCGTTCGCAACGTCGCCTCGCCGCCACCACGGGGGTAGAACCCTGTCTTCGAAAGTTCGACCTCGGCATCCATTCCGTACCGGGCGAGTAACGGGAGTTTGACCTGCCGATAGTATTCGACCGTCGGAGCCCACTTCACGTCCGTTCCACCGGTCACAGTCAGCTGGTACGAATCGTCGAAACGCGACGCTATCGGCAGGACGGTATCGAACAACAGCGTGACACTGCCTGCGGTCCCGATGTCTATTCGCGTCGATTCGGGGCGCAGAGTGGCGGGCCGGAACGTCAACGACTCCGACTCGGGGGACGCACCCGTCACGTCGCCGTCACAGAGGTCGGAGACGAGTCGCACGCCCGCGAGATGCTGCGGTTTGAGACCGGGGTTCGGCCGCGTCTGGCGAACGTCGTGCATCCGGAACGCGCGTCCGGTAATCGCCGACAGAGTGAGTGCCGTTCGGAGCAGTTGCCCGCCGCCGGTCGAGCCGTCGATTTCGAGCAACTCTCGCTCTCCGGTCCCGTTCACGTTTCGCCCCCACTCACGCTTTGGCCCCACTCACGTTTCGACTCCACCCACTCTTTGCCTCTGTTCACGCTTTGCCTCCGCTCACGGCTCTTCTTCAGAGCTCTTCCCACCCCGACGCTTTCGAGTGATGTATCCGGCGATGCGGTTGCGAACGTCCTTCGACTCGACGTTGGTGAGTTTCGTGACGCTCTCTTTGTTCTGCTCGAAGTCGTGGACGAACGCCTCCGGATATCGTTCGAGGAGTAGTTCTCCAGTCTTCTTCACGTAGTCCGGGCTGACGGGCATGACCTACTCGGACGACTCGCACGGTAATGTATCTTGACCCGCTCGTCGCTCCTTTTCCTCCTCCTCAGTTCGCGCCGTACTGCTCGGTCAACTCGTCCCGGATACGCTCGGTCATCGATTGGAGGCCGTCGCTGATTCCCACTCGGTACTCCGCAGGGTCTCGAATCGCTCGAACTTCCCCGGGCAGTTTCTGCAACTGGTCTGCCCTCCGGTCACGACTCGCTTCGAGCGACGGCAGCGAGTACACGAGCGACCCCGCGTCGAACACCTCGACCAGTTGCTCCTCGCCTGGAAGCCGTTCTTCGCCCCGAATTCCGAGTACGTCCCGCTCGAACTGCCCGTCCCGCTCCACGCGCCGGAGACTCTTCTGGCCGGGGTAGGTAACTTTCCCAGTCGAGAGTTTCATACTCGGTCGTAACTCGCCGTCGCGCTCGACGGCGACGAGTTTGTAGACCGTGTCGAGCGTCGGCGCATCCGAACTCGTGACGAGCGCGGTTCCCGGACCGAAGCCAGTCGCGACGCCCTCGCTGGTGAGAAACTCCGCGATAGCGTACTCGTCCACGGACGAACTGACGACGATTCCGCTGTCGCCGACGATTTTGGCGACCTGCTTCGAGAGACTTACGAGGTCGCCCGAATCGAGTCGCACGCCTGCGATGTCTACGTCCAACTCGTCAGCAACTGCCATCGCGGTCTTCGCACCCTCGACGGTGTCGTAGGTGTCTACGAGCAGTACCGAGTCCTCGCCGTACACCGACACGAACGCTTCGAACGACTCGCGCTCGGTCTCGAAACTCTGCACCCACGAGTGGGCCATGGTTCCGAAGACAGGGAGGTCGAACGCTCGCCCGGCGGCGACGTTCGACGTGCCGTCGAAGCCGCCGACGTACGCCGCGCGTGCCGCCTTCAATCCAGCGTCCGTACCGTGGGCGCGTCGCGACCCGAAGTCCACGAGCGACTGGCCGTCGCCGTGTTCACGAATCGTGTCGCGCATTCGCGCCGCCTTTGTCGCCACGAGACTCTGAAAGCTGAGCTGATTTATCAAGAAGGTCTCGAACAACTGCGCTTCCAGAATCGGTGCGGTCACCTCTACCAGCGGTTCGTTCGGAAAGACGACGGTTCCTTCCGGTACCGCCCGAACGTCGCCCGTGAACTCGAATCCGTCGAGATACGAGAGAAACTCCTCGGAGAACGCTGGTCCTTCGAGTCCAGCGAGATAATCGAGTTCCTCATCGGCGAACGTCAGCGTTTCGAGGTACTCGACTACTTGGGCCAATCCGGCGGCGACGATGTAGCCCCGATTTTGCGGGAGCGTCCGGAAGAAGAGACTGAACGTCACCTGTGGATTGTGACCGGTTTCGAGGTACCCCTGCATCATCGTCAGTTCGTACAGGTCGGTGAAGAGCGCGTGATTGCTGGCCGAATCGCTCTCGAACTTTTCTCGTGACATTCTGTACCACCCCGACGAACCGTCGATGCAGTGGGTAATAGCTTCGGGGGTCGCTTCTTAGAAAGCCTCCAGACCTAGCCACGAACCGTAGAACTCGATGAAACTGTGACCATCTCGAAAGCCCCCATCCGCTCGCGGTCGAAGGCCGCGAGCGGATGGCCCCTTTCAGTCCCACCCGTTGGTTGGTCGAGACAGCATTTGTGGGTGATACTGATAGCGAGCGTCGTGGTAGTTGGCAGTCTCCTCTCCTCTCCTCTCCTCTCCTCTCCTCTCCTCTCCTCTCCTCTCCTCTCCTCTCCTCTCCTCTCCTCTCCTCTCCTCTCCTCTCCTCTCCTCTCCTCTCCTCTCCCTTCACTCCGACGACTCCACGCGCACCCGAACCGCCGAGTGCTTGTACTCGGGAATCTTCGCCGTCGGGTCCAGCGCGTCGCCAGTCAGTCGATTGACTAGCGGGTCCGCGAAGTGGAAGGTCAGGAACACAGTTCCGCGGCGAATCGCTGGCGTCACATCGGCCATCGCCTCGACGCGTCCGCGGTCGTTCTCCACGACCACTCGGTCACCGCCGTCGATGCCTCGTGCGCTGGCGTCGTCGGGGTGAATCTGGAGCGCGTCCTCGCTCCGGAGTCGTGTAAGGATGCCGGACCGGCGCGTCACCGCGCCGCTGTTGTAGTGTGAGAGGACTCGTCCTGTCGTCAGTACGAGTTCGTCGTCGCCGACCTCGTCGGCGGGTTCGACGTGTTCGACCGGTTCCAATCGTGCGCGTTTCGACCCGTCACCGAAGGTCTCGCGGTGGAGTACCGCTTCGCCCGACTCTGCGTCCTCGGGGAACGGCCACTGTTGGCTCCCCTCGCCGATTCCCTCGTAGCTCATCCCGCCGTAAATCGGGGTGACGCTGGTCAACTCTTCGAACACGTCTCTCGGTCCAGTGTAGTCGAACGAGATTTCGTCCCCGACCAGCCGCTTACCCAGTTCGCACAACAGTTCGAAGTCGCGCCGAGCGTCACCGGGCAGCTCCGCGACGGCGCGCATCCGCTGGACCTGCCGGTCGGTGTTCGTCACCGTCCCCGCTTTCTCGGCCCACGAACTCGCGGGCAACACTACGTCAGCGTGGGCTGTCGTCTCCGTGGGGAAGATGTCCTGCACGACGAGCAGGTCGAGCGAATCGAGTTGCGCCGCGACCCGATTCGCGTTCGGTTCCGTCGCGGCGATGTTCTCGCCGAGGACGAACGCGCCGCGCACTTCGTCGCCGAACCGGTGGGTCGCTTCGACTTCGGTCAGTCCCGGCGTCTTCGGCGGCTCGAATCCCCACACCTCCGAAATTGTTTCGCGGCCCTCGTCGTCGGTCACGTCTCGGTACCCCGGCAAGGTGTCGGGCAGCGCGCCCACGTCGCCAGCACCCTGCACGTTGTTCTTCCCGCGGAGCGGGTTGACCCCCGCACCGCGCTTGCCGACGTTGCCCGTCAGGAGCGCGAGGTTCAACAGCGCGTGGACGTTCGCCGTGCCGCAGTGGTGCTGGCTCATTCCCATCCCAGTAAACACCGCGGCTCGCTCGACCCCTGCGTAGTCGTGCGCCGCGTCTCTCAACTCGGACGGGTCCACGCCTGCTAACTCCGCGGCGGCGTCTACGTCCACCGATTCGAGCCACTCGCGGAACTCCGCGACTCCTTCGACGCGCTCGGCCAGAAACACCTCGTCGGCCAGATTTTCGCGCACCGCCACAGCGCACATCGCGTTCAACAGCGGAATGTCGTACCCCGGCTTCACCGGCAGGTGGTAGTCCGCGTACCTCGTCGTCGCGTTCGCCCGCGGGTCCACGTGAATCAGCGTCGCCCCGCGCTTCAGCGCGGGTGCGACGTAGGAACTGAAGATGACCGGATGTTGTTCGGCCGGGTTGGCACCCGCGACCAGAAACGCCTCGGCGTCGGGCAGGTCTGCGATGCTGTTGGTCATCGCGCCCGTGCCGAAGCGGTCGGTCATCGCGGCGACCGTCGAGGAGTGACAGAGGCGCGAGCAGTTGTCCACGTTGTTCGTGCCGAGTGCTCGCGCGAGTTTCTGGACGAGGTAGTTCTCCTCGTTGGTGCAGTTCGAGGAGGCGAAGAAGGCGAGGGCGTCAGGGCCGTGCGAGTCGAGAATTTCACGAAACCCACTCTCTACTTTGTCGAGTGCCTCGCTCCACGAGGCTTCGACGAGTTCGCCTGCAGAATTTCTAACGAGCGGCGCGGTCAACCGCTGGTCGTGGCCTTCGGTGTCGAACGCCGCCACGCCCTTCGGACAGAGTTCACCGCGGCGGTTGACGGGCGCGTTCCAGCCGACGCCCTTCCCCTGCTCTGGGTCGTACCGAACCCCACAGCCGACCCCGCAGAACGGGCAGATGGTCTTCTCGTCGGTGACGTGCCCCCGACCCGTCTCGCCACTACTGTCGTCCCCAACCATACTCTCGCGTGCAACGCGGAGTTGCTAAGCATTTCCCCTCAGACGATTCCCGGCCACACTACCGCTGCCAAAACGACGACCAGTCCGGTCGTCACGAAGACGAACAGCACGTCGAGCAGGCCGCCAGCACGGAGCATCTGGCCGCGCGTCACTTCGCCGGTGCCGAAGACGATAGCGTTCGGCGGCGTCGCGACCGGCAAGGCGAAGCCGTAACTCGCGGCGATGGCACAGGTGAGCGGCAGGAGGACGGCGGCCTCCAACCCACCAGCGACGCCCCCGAGCGCGCGTCCGACCTCGATAAGAATCGGCGCGAGCAGTGCGGCAGTCGCCGTGTTCGAGGCGAGTTCGCTCAGTGCGACGGTCAACACGACGATGGCTCCGAGGAGGACGACCAGCGGCGCGTCGCCGAGTGACCCCAATACCAGCGTCGCCAACCAGTCGGTCGCACCCGTCTCGCCGAGCGCGTTCGCCAGCGAGAGACCGCCGCCGAACAAGATGAGCGTCCCCCAGTCGATGCCCGCTACGTCGTCCCACTCGATGCCGCCCACGAGGAAGAGCACTGGAATCGCCGCCATGCCGACGAGGACGAAGTAAGTCAGCCCCTGATACGCGCCGGGTCCGACTATCGACGGGCCGAGACCACCGAACAGGGTGGTGTACCAACGCGGGGACAGCACGCTCTCGAAGAGCGCGCCTGTACCGCCCAGTATCCACAGTCCTGCCGTCGCCGCGAACACCGCGGCGACGCGGCGGCCCGCGGGGGTCGTCGTGCCCATTTCGTCAGTGCCGAAGTTCGCTCTCTTCGCGACCTCCACGTCTTCCAGTGGATAGAGTCGAATCAGCACGTACCACGCGACCGGGAGCGTCACGACGACGACAGGGAGTCCGACCGCGAGCCACTGCAAGAAGCCGATTTCGTAGCCCGCGTCGCGGAGCGCCGCGACGACGATGGCGTTCGGTGGCGTCCCGACGAGCGTGCCGATGCCGCCGATACTCCCCGCGTAGGCGACGCCGAGCATCGTGGCGGTCTGGAAGTTTTCACTCGCATTCTCTCCCTGCTGGACGATTCCTAGCGCGACGGGGGCCATCAACGCGACAGTCGCGGTGTTCGAGATGACCATCGACAGCACGGCAGTCGTCACCATCACGCCGAGGACGATTCGGTGGGGCGTCCGCCCGACTGCGCCGAGCAATCGGAGCGCTACTCGACGGTCCAGTCCGTGCTTCTGGAGCGCGGCGGCGAGGACGAACGTCGCTAGAAAGAGGAAGACCACGGGGTCAGCGAACCCTGCGAGCGGTTCTTCGAGCGTCGGCGAGACCCCTAGCACGGTCAGCCACACTGGGACGGTCAGCGCCGTTACCGGGAGCGGAAGCGCTCCCGTAATCCAGAGGACGGCGGCAAACAGTGCGGTCGCGAGCGCTCGCTGTCCGTTCGGCGAGAGGCCAGCAGGCGTCGGTGCGGCGGCGACGACGAGCGTCAGTGCGGTCGCGCCCAGCACGACCCCGAACGCGACTGCACGGTCGTTCGACCGTTCCGCGTTCGACTGGCGGTCGGTCGATTGTCCGTCGTTCCTCTGCTCGTCGGTCATCGCTCGTCGCGTACTCCTCGACGCCCTGAGCGTCGAACGTAACGGTCGTCCCTCACTGTCGGAGTGTCGATGGTTCGGCAGTTAATTCCTCGTTTCTTCTGCTGGTAGCTACCGCCGAGAGCTGTTATCTCTGTCGGGAACGTAGACTCTTTCATGCCCACTGTCCAGACGGACGACATCGAGACGTACTACGAGCGACGTGGCAGTGGCCCACCAATCGTGTTCGTCCACGGGATGGCCATGAGTACCACGATGTGGGGGCCTCAGATGGACGCCCTCAGCGATGCGTACACGACCATCGCCTACGACGTTCGCGGCCACGGGCGTACCGGCGGGTCCGACGTGAATCCGTACTCTATCGACCTGTTTGCGGCGGACTTAGACGCACTGCTGGACGCGCTCGGCCTCGACCGGGTGTTGGTCTGTGGCCTCTCGATGGGCGGTGCTGTCGCCCAGGCATTCGCCGCTTCTCACCCCGAAAGAGTTGCCGGACTCGTGCTCGCCGATACGTTCGCTACAGGTCCCCAGCCCTTGACCGGCCGACTCGCCATGGCGAACCTCAGATTCCTCGCTCGACTGGACCGTCTCATCAACTACGAGACACTGAATCGGTGGCAACTCTGGGTCGGCAATCGCCTCTTTCCCGGAATCGCTGGCGACCAAGTGACCGTCCAACGACTGATGGAGAACGCGCCGACGATTCCCCACGAGGAGTTCGTCAAGATCGCCGATGCGACCGCTCGGTTCCCGAAATCCGAGGTCGAACTCTCCGCGGTCACTGCGCCGACGCTCGTCTTGCACGGCGAACACGTCCCGTCGGCCGTGGCAGACAGCGCCGAGCGATTGGCCGACCAACTTTCGAACGCCGAGGTTACCGTCCGCGTCGTACCCGGCGGTGGACACGCGTCGAACCTCGACAACCCGGAGTTCTTCACAACTGCGTTACGGGAGCTCCTCGCTCGGAGTGAGTTGGTCCAGTAACGACTGTTTACCGGCGAGCGACGACGAGCATGGTCTCGGGTCGCTCGTCGGCGCGCAGTATCTCGAAGCCGGCGTCTTCGAGCATCTCGACCGCTCGGTCGCGGTCGTAGCGTTCGTCGGTCGGCGGGCCGCTCTCGCCGTCGCCGCTCGCGGTCCAGTCGGCGACCACGAACCGAGCGCCGTCGGCGAGGACGCGCGCGACCTCTCCGAGTGCGTCGCCGTTGCCCGCGAACTCGTGGAAGGTCATCGTCGAGAACGCGCCGTCGAGTGCCGAATCGCCGAACGGCAGGTCCTCGACGTTCGCGGTGACGAGTTCGACGTTCGTCGGGACGCCTTTCTCTCGATAGAGGTCGTGCATCTCCGACTGTACGTCCACGGCGCGCACCTCCGCGACGAACGGAGCCACGTCGTCGGTGTAGAACCCGGTTCCGCTCCCGAGGTCCGCGACGGTGTCCGCTTCGTCGGGTCCGAGTGCCGCGACCAACTCTTCGCGCGAGCAGTAGCGGTACCGCGATTCGTCTTCGAGTTTATCGGCTCTGCCGGGGTCGAACGTGTGAAAGCCCATCACTGAGTTGCTCGACTGTCGGCCACCTTAACCACTGCGGGACAGAAAGGGGAGTCGGACGAAAAGATGCGGGCGATGTCCACCGTGCAGGGAGAGTCGTCGTCCCTCTGACAACGAGGGGTAGCGACTACTGGTACTTAGTAGTAGTGCTTCAAATGCACAATTTCATCGCGCGCTGCGACCGCTCTCTGAGTCTGCAACAATACGGGCAAAGTGCCACATTGGCCGCACTCGACGGGAACCTTCGTTTAGGCGTACCGTTCGATGAGTCTCGTCAGCGTCGATTCGTCCTGCACCCCGACGAGTTGCTCGACTTGCTCGCCGTCGGCGTAGAGGACGAGCGACGGGACACCGCGAACGCCGTGTTGGTTCGCCAGCCCTTGGTGAACGTCTACGTCTACTTTCGCCACAACCGCGTCTGTATTCGCCGCAACGGACTCGACGGTCGGTTCGAGCATCTTGCAGGGTCCACACCAGTCGGCGTAGAAGTCCACGAGGACGACGTCGTGGTCGTCAGTCAGTTCGGCGAACTGGGCTTCGTCCGTCACGGAAACTGGTTCGTCGAACGACTCGTCGGTCGCTTCTTCGCCCTCGGTTTCGACTTGCTCTTGCAACTGCTCGCGCTTCTGTTCGCGTATCGATTCGAGGTCGTCTGCGTCGTTCATCACCGTTCGCTACGTCCCTTAGAAGGATAACTGTTGTGCATGCAATCTGCAATACTGTTCTCGTGTCATTCGAACCGAGAGAATGAGTGCGCTTAACTGGGGTGAGAGCCATCGACTTGCTTGAATGGAGACCGAGGAACTCCAAGCGGCGCTGGAATCCGCTGGACTCTCGCAGTATCAGTCCGACGCCTACGTCGCAGTGCTGGAGTTGGGGAAGGCTTCTGCCGTCGAAATCGCGGACGCCTGCTCGGTCCCACAAGCGCGCATCTACGACGTTCTCCGCGACTTGGAGACGGACGGATACATCGAGACGTACGAACAGGACAGCCTCCACGCCCGCGCCAACGACCCCGGAGACGTGCTGGCGAACATCCGTGGACAGGCCGCGACGCTCGCCGCGGCGGCCGAAGAGATAGAGGAACGCTGGGAGCGCCCGCCGGTGGACGACCACATGGTGAGCATCGTCAACCGATTCGAGACGGTACTGGACAGGGCGCGCACACTCGTCGCCGAAGCCGAAAACGAGGTGCAAATCGCGCTCTCGCCCGCCGAGTTCGAAGAGTTGCGTCCCGCGCTCGCCGCTGCGCACGACAACGACGCCGTCGTGAAAGTCTCGATTCACGCGGCCGACGAGTCAGACCTTCCCGACGACGACGCGCTGTCGGGGACTGTGACACAGATGCGCCACCGGACACTTCCCTCGCCATTTCTCGCGCTGGTAGACCGCACGCAGGCGTGTTTCGCTCCGCAAGCCCATTCGGTGAACCAGTACGGCGTGCTGGTAGACGACTACAGTTTGACGTACGTCTTCCACTGGTTCTTCCTCACGTCGCTGTGGGAGGTGTGGGACGTAATCGTCTCCGAACGGTCCGAAGACCCGCCGATTCTGTACACCAACATCCGTCAGTGTGTGCGGGACATCGAACCGCTGCTCGCCGACGGCGCGACCATCGAAGTCAGCGTCCGCGGATACGAGACGGGAACCGGCGTGCGACAGAACGTCTCGGGAACGATTACGGAAGCGACCTACGCGGGCGTCTCGACCGCGAGCGGCGAACACATCCCGCTCGCGCAACTCGCGGGACAGGTATCGCTGCACCTCGCTGACGGGGACGAGGACTGGACTATCGGCGGGTGGGGCGCGTTCGTCGAGGACGTCGAGGCGACCAGAATCACCGTCGAGTCGATCCAGTACGAGTAAGGTTTCTCGGCAGGCGACGCCGAACGGTTCGACGCCCGCTTCGCCTTGTCCACTTCGCCTTGCCCACTTCGCCTTGCCCACTTCGCCTTGCCCACTTCGCCTTGCCCGTGCCCGTACGTTCTTACGCCTCCCCTTCGACGGTCCGATATGGACGCTTTCGAGGCCGAGGAGTTCTACGACCTCTCGCTGGTCACGGATGTCGCCGTCTCCCCGAGCGGCGACCGAGTCGCGTTCGTCGCCGACGAGTTCGACCGCGAGACAGACGACCGTCTCAGTTCGCTGTTCGTCGTGCCGACTGACGGGTCCAGCGACCCCCATCGCCTCTCTCGTGCTTCGGAGGCGAGCGCGCCGACGTGGTCGCCCGACGGCGCGAAACTCGCCTTCAGCGCGACTCGGGAGCGAGACCGCGAACTCGCCGTGAATCGGGAGAGTGAGGACACCGAGGACGACCCCGCCGACGAGGAGGAACCGAAGCCCCAAATCTGGTCGTTCGACCTCGAACGCGGCGGTGACGCGCGCCAACTCACCGACTTCGAGGAGGGCGCACGAGGATTCGACTGGGGACCGAACAGCGAGCGCCTCGTCGTCGCGGCCCGCGACCCGACCGACGACCAGCGCGAGTATCTCGACTCACGGCGCGACGACGGCCCGATAGTCACCGAGCGCCTCCAGCACAAGTTCGACGGACAGGGGTGGCTCGACGACGTGCGAACCTACCTCTTCGTCGTGGACTGCGAGACGCGCGACACCGAGCGACTGGACGACGCCTACGTCGATGGCGGCGCGTGGGAACCAGCGGTCGGAATGGCACCTGCGTGGTCGCCCGAGGGTGACAGAATCGCCTTCCTCTCGAACCGCACCGAGCGCCCGGACGACAACTACGTGATGGACGTGTACACCGTAGCGCCGGACGGCTCTGACTTGCGGAAAGTCACGGACTCGGACCTGACTGCCGCGCACCTGCGTTGGCATCCCTCTGGAGAACGACTCGCGTTCGTCGGCAAGGACCCCGACAACTGGTACGCCCCGGAGGAGGTGTACGTCACAGCAGGCGGCGAATCCACCGGATACGAGTCGTGGTCCGGTGACCTCGACCGCCCGGTGGCGAACGCCCAGTGGGGCGACATCGCGTGGGCCTGCGGCGACTACGAGGGCGAGAGTGGCGACGACAACATCGTCGGCGCAATCGGCGACGAGGGACTGACGCGACTTGCGCGGTTTCGCTCCTCCGAAAGCCCCAAGAGAATCTTCGACGCGCAGGGACGCGACAGAACTATCGAAGGGTTCGACATGCGGGGTGGCACCGCGGCAGTCGTCTTCTCGGACCCGAAGGCGGGCAAGGACGTGTTCGCAGTCGATTCCAAATTCGGTGACTCCACGCAACTCACCGAACTGAACTCGGAGACGCTCGCAGAGAAGGAGTTGCCCCAGACGCGTCGGGTCACCTTCGAATCCGGCGACGCGGAAATCGAGGCTGTCGCATACCTCCCGGCTACTTTTTCCCCCGACGAAGACGACCCCCTGCCGCTCGTCGCGTCGATACACGGCGGCCCTGTCTCCTACGACGCGCCGACGTTCGACTTCGAGTACTCCTACTTCACCGGACAGGGGTACGCCGTCCTGCGGGTGAACTATCGCGGGAGTTCCTCGTACGGCCAGCAGTTCAGCGAGTGTATTCGCGGCGAGTGGGGGAGCCACGAACCAGCCGATGTGCTCGCGGGCGTCGAGGAACTGGTCGAGCGCGGGTGGGCCGACCCCGAGCGACTGTACGCGACTGGCTTCTCGTACGGCGGTATCACGACTGGCTACCTCGTCACCCAGACCGACCGCTTTGCCGCGGCGGCGGCCGAACACGGCGTCTACGACTTCCGGTCGGCGTTCGGCACGGACGACAGCCACGTCTGGTGGGAGAACGACTACGGCGTCCCGTGGGAGAACCCCGAAGCGTACGACGAGTCGTCTAGCATCACCGACCTTGGGGACCTCTCGACGCCACTGCTCGTCACTGCCGGGGGCGAAGACTGGCGCTGTCCGCCCTCTCAGAGCGAGCAACTGTACGTCGGCGCGAAGAAACAGGACGTGCCCGCGAGACTCGTCGTCTACCCGGCCGAACATCACAATATCGGCGACCCCGACAGGGCGGTCCACCGACTCGAACAGATAGCGGAGTGGTTCGAGACGTATTGAGCTATCAGTCGTCAGAGAACCCGAACCGCCGTCGAAGCCTCGTCTTTCGGAACTCCACGAGGTGATACTGCGTGACCAGCACCGCCGCGGCGACCATCACCACGGTAAACAGTCCCGCTCGCGTGATAGGAACGTCGTTGACGTAACCGTTCAGCAATTGGGCTGTCCCGAACATGACGGGACCGAAACTGGCGAGGGCCGTCCGGAACGGGTACGCGGTGAACATCTCCGAGAACGTCGCGACGTCGTCTCTCATTTACTCTCTGTAGCAGTGGCTTTCCCTACGCAGTCATCATCTTTTCGTAAGTCGAATCGGACACGTCTTCGGAATGAAAGTTCCTAAGTCGTGGACGACGCTTCCGGTTTCCCAACCAACTCCGACGACTCGGCCGGTTCGTAGACGAGGTGGTCGCCCTGCGCCCACACTTCGACGCGACAGCCTTCGACTTCGAAGACGACGAAGCCGCCCGTTCGAGGCGTCCCGTCGTGTTTATCGGAGAACAGCTTTTCCAAGGCCTCGGGGTCTACGGAGTCGTAGAGCGTGTAGGCTTCGTCCACCGGGTCGCACTCGACGAGTTCTGAAATTGCCGTGACGAGCGTCGTCGCCAGACTTTGGTGCTCGTCGTCTTCGACTCGGTAGGCGGCGCGTCCGTTTCTGTCGAACGACTCCGCCCGTTCGAGCGTGGTTGTTTCGTTGTCTGTCATATCTGGCTCCCAGTGATTTCGTTACGCCATACATACAGTCCTTCTACAAAAACACCCCTCCCTAGGAAACTAGAACGAGTAGTGAACTCGATTGTATTTCCTGCTCTTCTGCTCACCGTTCACTGTAGTCCGGCAAGGTGTCGTCCTGCATGACGGCAGTACGACCGCCGTCTACCAACAGGTTCGTTCCGGTCACGTAGCCCGCGTCGTCGCTGGCCAGGAACGCCACTGCACCTGCGACGTCTGCCGGTTCGCCGAGGCGGCCGACCGGATGGATCGATTCGAGTTCTCGGCGTTTCGACTCCGAGAGGTCCGCTTCGGTGCGGTCGATGGCGACCCAGCCGGGGTTAACAGTGTTGACGCGAATCTCCGGACCTAAATCGAGCGCCATCGCGCGCGTCATCCCATCGATTCCGGCCTTCACGGCGTTGTACGGGAACATCTCCGGCATCGTCAGTTTGGCGTGATTCGAAGAGACGTTGACGATGGCTCCCTCGTCCATGTGCGAGACGGCGCGCTTGGCGGCGAGCCAGTACGCTCGGAAGTCGGTTTCGAGGACGAGGTTCCAGTCGTCCATCGTCGCGTCCGTGACTGAGGTGTTCGTCTCTACGCCCGCGTTGTTGACGAGCACGTCGAGACCGTCGTACTCCTCGGCAGTCGCGTCCACGAGCGCAGCGACGTCGTCCGGGTCGCGCATGTCTGCCTTCACGAACGTCGCTTCGCCGCCCGACTCGCGGATTTCCTCGGCTGTCTGTTCGCCGTCTTCGGCCGTGCGTCCTGTGACCACGACGGCCGCACCCTCGCGCGCGAACCGCTTGGCGACGCCCTCGCCGATGCCTCTGGTCGAACCGGTGACTAAGACTGTGGAGTCTTGGAATCTGTTCATGCGAACACCGTCGGCGTGTAGGGGTTTTACTGCTGGGACTCGCGCTAGAATTGTTAACCGATGAATTCGAGAGTTGGATTGTCCGGAGTCGATTCGCTCTGAACTACGACTTTGCAACCGGCGCGCGCTTGCGCGGTCTGCGTGAACGATGTGAACGCAGGCTCGACGGACGCGGTTTGTCCGTCGGTGCCTCGTGTCGCGCCAAACCCGTGCGAGGTCTTCGGGAACGAAGTGGCCGAAGGCTCGGAAGACGAGCGAAGCGAAGTCTTCCGGTGGATGAGCGAACGAATGTGAGCGAATCGGTTGGGGAGGGTGTGGCCGTCGCGGTGCTGTGTGGTGCGGTCTTCTCGGCACCGGGAGTAGCTAGCTGCGACTCAGTTCGAAAAGAAGTAGCGGCTACGACTACTTCGTAGAAAGCCCCCGGACGCTCACGTCCTGCGGAAGCGAGCGCCCGGCCTCTTTCAGTCCCACCCCGTGGTTTCTGTCACCGGGTCTTTTCGGTGGTTTCTGTCACCTGCCGCCACTCATCTCCCCTCACTCCGTATTCAAAGACTCTCCAAACTCCTTCGCAAACTCCGCCACCTCGTTCCAGTCGGTGTACTCGTAGTCCCGGGACGTATCCGTATCCCCACCGGCCTCTCCGGCGATTCGTTTCATCATGAAGCGCTTGAGGACGCCGTACTCGCTGTACTTGAGCGCGCCCGGTACGACCGCCGTCGCGTCCGGTTCCCAACCTGTCTCGGCGAGGAAGTCCTCCAACATCTCCCGTGCGGTGTCCCACGCTTCTTGAGTCCCTGTCGCTGCAGTCAGACTCACCGAGTAGAACGCCGAAGGCATCTCGTTCAGTTCCGCGGCGTGAGCCTTGACGAACTCCCGCACGTACTTCTGGTGCGTTCCGGCGTGAATCGACGCCCCGATGACCGCGGCGTCGTAGTCGCCCAACGAGAAGCCGTCGGGCAAGTGCTTCGTGTGGACGAGCGTCGGTTCGTGGCCGTTGTCAGCCAGTACGTCTGCGATTCGCTCGGCGATGGTCGCAGTCTGGCCCTCGGTCGTTCCGTAGAGGAGCAGGACGCGCGCCATCAGTGCTCACCTCTCCGTTCGGTGGTTGGTTCAGTCACCTGCCGCACCTGCTCGTCGGTCTGCCGATTCCTGAGTATACTCCTCATCGACTACAGCAACGACGACCGACGATAAAAATCTACGACTGGTTTCGGCCGAGTCGGGACCGGACGTATCGGTACGTCGTCTTCCCGCGAATGCTGACGAACAGGACGCCGATTACCAGTGCCAACACGACGAATGCGCTCTTTGTAACCGTCATCTGTCGCTCGTAGGCGACGTACCACCCGGCGAGAGAGGGCACGAGAAGCAGTCCCGCCAGTAGAGGGTGATACAACCGAGACAACTGCCGCCGAACGGTTTCGGAGGCGTATATCCCGATACTGATGGTTGCGACGACACTCCAGAGAGCGACGAGGGGTTCGAGTACCGAGGCCGACCCGTCCGACAGCAGGCCGGTGAGTACCACGACTGCGACCGTGCCGTAGAAAATCAGCGCGACGTACAGTTGCCCCTCGTTTCGCTCCACGAGGTCGGGGCGCGGGGGAAACATCGTTCGTGTCTACTGACTAATCCCAAAATAATGTGTCGGTCAGTTGGTGTCTCGTGTACCGGCGCTCGAACTTACTCCTTCGTCAGCACCATCGCCTCGCTTTCTGCCGGACTCCCGACAGTCGCCTCAAACTGCGCTTCGTGAATCCCCTTCAGGCGCTCCAACGCTTCGTCACCCACACCCATCGCGTCCGCGAACTCGTCCCAGACGTGCCCACGAACCGACAAATAATACGCCGTCTCGTCCTGCTCTACCAGCGGGTCCTGATGGAACTGCGTGCGGTACTCGTAGACCAGTCCATCGACGGACAGATTCTCGTGGTCTCGAACCACCTGCTGGTGGCGCTCCACCAACTCCGTGTCCTCCTCGGTCAGTTCCACGTCCCCAAATGCCGCAAGTGGCTCCGGCATCTCACCACTCCGCGACGCTCCCGTCGTCGTGTCGCCAGACGGGGTTGTGCCAGTCCACGTCGCCAGCGCGCTCCCGGACGACTGTCTCGTCTATCTCGATGCCGAGGCCCGGTTCTTCGGGGAGCGCGACGTATCCCTCTTCGTACTCGAACACCGAGGGGTCGGACAGATAGTCTAGCACGTCGCTCGTCTCGTTGTAGTGAATGTCGAGGCTCTGCTCCTGAATCAGTGCGTTCGGCGTGCAAGCGTCCACCTGCACGCAGGAGGCCAGCGCGATAGGCCCGAGCGGACAGTGGGGCGCGAGCGCAACGTCGTAGGCTTCCGCCATCGAGGCGATTTTCTTGACTTCCGAAATCCCGCCCGCGTGGCTCAGGTCGGGTTGAATCACGTCCACGGCACCCGACTCGAACACTTCCTTGAAGTCCCAGCGAGAGTACATCCGTTCGCCCGTGGCGATTGGCGTCGTCGTGTGATTCGCGATTTCCGGCAGTGCGTCGTTGTGTTCCGGAAGCACCGGTTCCTCGACGAACATGGGGTCGTACGGTTCCAACGCGGCCGCGAGTTTCTTCGCCATCGACTTCGCCACTCGGCCGTGGAAATCGACGCCGATGTCAACTTCGTCGCCGACTGCCTCACGTACCTCTGCGAGTCGATTCTCCGCCTCTGCAATCGCGGCGGGTGAGTCGATGCGACGGAGTTCCGGCGTGGCGTTCATCTTCAGCGCGGTGAACCCAGCGTCTACTTTCTCTTTCGCCGCCTCGCCGACGTCTGCGGGTCTGTCGCCCCCGACCCACTGGTACACTCTCACTCTGTCGCGGGCCTTCCCGCCGAGCAGTTCGTAGACCGGCGCGCCGAAGTGTTTGCCCTTGATGTCCCAGAGGGCTTGGTCGATGCCTGCGATGGCCGACATGAGTACTGGTCCGCCGCGATAAAATCCGCCGCGGTACATCGTCTGCCAGTGGTCCTCGATGCGGAGCGGGTCCTCGCCGAGCAGGTAGCCGTCCATCAGTTCCTCGACGGCCGCCCTGACCGTGTGGGCGCGTCCTTCCACGACGGGTTCGCCCCACCCGACCAGTCCGTCGCTGGTCTCGACGCGGAGGAAGAGCCATCGGGGCGGCAGTTCGAACAGTTCGTAGTCGGTAATCTCCATCGTGGCAGGCTACGGCCCGGAGTCCATAAACGACGGGGGAACCCCCGAGACGTTGCCGACTGTGCGACCGGCGGCGCGAACGGTGCCGCCAGCGGGGTCGTCGAGCGGGATTCGCCTAAACGTGAACGAATACAGTTATAAACAAGGATGTGAAAATTCACACTCATGGATAAGCTCGAAGGCGTCTCGGGCGCGACGCTCCGAGAGAAACTCGACAGCGTCGAAGGAGCGAAGGAGACCAAGCGGTTGATGATCGCAATCGCGTACAAGGATGGCGTCCCGGTCTCGGAACTCGCCGAGCGGTACGACATCCCGAAATCGACGCTCTACTACTGGTTGGACCGCCTCGCGGAGAAACCGCTGAACGCGGCAGTCGCAGACGACGACCGGCCCGGCCGTCCCTCGGAACTCGCCGGTCCGGACCGCCAGTCGCTTTTCACTGCAGTCGAGCAAACGCCGGAATCCTACGGCTACGACAAGTCGGCCTGGACGCCCGAACTCGTCCAACAGCACATCGAGCGCGAGTTCGGCGTCTCCTACTCGGTCGGCCACGTTCGCCGACTGCTCCGGAACGAGGGCGTAACGCTCCGGAACTGATCGTCACTCACCAGACAAACTAACTATCGGGGAACTGGTTTGTTTCGAGTAGTATATTTTTCTAGATAATTATTGCTGTCGGCTACCGACGAGCGAGCAACGCCGCCGCGAGGAGCGCGAGCAGTGCCGTAACCACGCCAAATCCAGGAACTTCGCTGGCCGCCGACCCTTCTTCCGCCGCCGTCTCGGTGTCCGCGGCGAGCGCGTCGTTCTCGGTGGTGTCGGACGCGCTGTCGTTCACACCGTCTCTCGTCGTCTCCGACTCGACTGTCGTCGATTCCGTCGTCTCGTCACTCGTCGCTGCGTCTCCACCCTCGCCAATCTGTAGAATCCACCCGTCTTTGCCCGCCGCGCCGTCGCCGGAACTCGCGCCTGCGAGGACGTAGCCGCCGTCGTGACCGCGGATGTGTGGCCACGGCTTGTCCCACGAGTCCGTACCGTAGTACGACTCCCAGCGGGTCTCGCCGTCGGCGTCTGTCGCCAGCACGTAGCCGTCCGCGCCGCCGATGGTGCCGGTGGTCGAACTGCCGGTGAAGACGAACCCGTCGTCGGTCTGCATCGCCGAGTCGAGCCAATCGACGCCACTCCCGCCCGGCGTCTGCTCCCACTCTTTGTCGCCGTCTGCGCTGAACTTCACGAGCCACCCGTCTCGCGGGCCGTCGCTTCCGGATTCGGTTTCGCCAGCTACGACGAACCCTGTGTCGGCCGGTGCGGCCGCCCACACGTCGTCGCGCTCGGCGCCTCCAGCGGTCGCGCTCCACTGCTGGGTTCCGTCGGCATCGATTTTCATCGCCACCATGTCGTCGCTGTCGCCCTCGATTTTTCCGGCGAGGTAGTAGCCGTCGTCGGTGGGAACGACCGCGCGGAGGTAGGATTTCTTGTAACCGTCAGGTGCCGGGTAGGCGTTGCTCCACAGTTCTGTCCCGTTCGCGTCGAGTTTCGTCGCCCAGCCCTCGACGCCGCTGTCGCCGCGGGTCCAGCCTGCGAGCAGGAAGTTCGTGTCGTCGCGCTCGACGGCGTAGAACGCGCCCGTGTCGGGCGTTCGTTCGCGCTGGACTTCGCCCTCCGCGTCGAGTTCGAGAATCCAGCCGTTCGGACCGTTCTCCGTGTCGGTTCGGCCCGCCAGCAGGTACCCCTCGTCGGTCGTGGCCACGCCCCAGAAGCGGTCGGTTCCGTCCGTGCCGAAGGTCTTCTCCCACTGCTTCTCGCCCGCGCCATCAACCTTGACGACCCAACCGTCGAGGTCGTCGCCACCCTTCCACCCGACGACGAGGTAGCCGCCGTCGTCGGTTCGCACGAGGTCGGAGAACATGTCGTTGCCCTCGCCGCCGTAGGTGTGTCGCCACTGCTCGGGTAACTCGGGCGGTGTGCGGTCGAACTCGGAAGTTGCGCGGTCGAATTCGGATGGTGCGCGGTCGTCCACGGAATTCGCACTCGCCGGAACCGCACCGACGAGGCTCGCACCGACGACCAACACAGCCAGCAGAAACGCTCTCATGCGCGCCAGTGGCGTGTGCGACGGAGTTTGTTATACGCCGACTGCCCGAGTGCAGGCGAGTCCTGCGCAGTCGTAGGCGGTGCCTGCGGACAGTGGAACCGGTATCCGAATCCCTTTCTCGGTACCTGCCAATGCTCGCGCATGGCTCGGACGGCACTGTTGTTTGCGGTAGTTGGCATGGTGACGTGGGGCCTCTGGGCGGTGTTCGCGGAGTTCGCCACGCGGACGCTCGCCCCAGAGGTGGCGATGGTGCTCTCCTACGTCGCCGGAATCACAGTCGCAGTGGGCTACATTTTGGCGCAAGGAACCACGCCGAACCTTTCAGGTGCTGGGGTCGGTTACGCTGTCGCGGGCGGCCTCTTCTCCGGTATCGGCGCGGTGAGCTACTACAGCGCGCTCGAAAGCGGCCGGTCGTCTGTTGTGACGACGGTCACGGCGCTGTACTTCGTGGTCGCCGCGGCGATTGGCGTGGTGTTCCTCGGCGAGACAGTGGACCTGAAGGACGTGGCGGGTATCGTGCTGGCGGTGGGCGCGGTGTTGTTGTTGTCGAGTTGAGGGTCAGTTTTTAGAATTTGGTCGTCGTACCGCGGCCGATGAAAGTCGTCTACACCGTCGAATGGGACACCGAACCGAGACACATCAGTTGCGAGGGCTTCGAAGAACTGGAGTACGGCGTCCTGCTGTTCGACGCCGAGGGCGAAGAGATGGGCTACGTCTCCCACGAGCATCTGGTGGCTATCGAACCGGAGTGAATCGGAGTTTCAGGGATGGGAGTGTTTGGTAGCGGATGGGAGACAGCAGAACTAGACGTGGTAACAGTGAGTGGAGTGAGGTGGTGGGTGGAGCGAAGAAGTGCTGAGTGGAGTGATAAAGTGGTGAGTCAAGTGAAGAGGCTAGCTACTCCCGATACAAATGAGACCGCGCCGCGCCGTGACGGATGCCAGAATCGCGCACCTTCACTGATTTCTCGGTGCGCGAAGTCGCGCCCACCGTTTCAAGAGAAGTACGATTCTACTCCTCTCGCGTTCCTCGGTCCCACGCTGGCGGCGCGCGACCCATCCGCCGTAACAGCGACGGATACCCGAACGCGACTATCAGTGCAACTCCGATTCGTGGGAGGAAGCCGTTTACTCCGATCGCTTCGAGCGCGAAGACGCCGACGAAGTACAACAGCAGCATGATGAGAAACTGCGGGAGCAGTTGTCGCCACGTGGAAGCCATACCCGGAAAACGACCCACGCCGTGATAAGCGTAGGGAACGAAGACGGAGTTCTGCGTAGGGAACCGCTCACGACACCCGGAAGCCGCTCACATCGAGACGCCGAGATGGCGGTCCAGCACCTCTTCGTTGTCCTGTAACTGCTCGCTCGTGCCGTGGTAGACGATTTCCCCGCGGTCCAAGACGTAGTGGCGGTCGGCCAGTTCGAGCGCGACGTTGACGTTCTGCTCGACCAGCAAGACGGCCGTGCCGTCGTCGTTCAGGTCCGCAACTAGCTCCTCGACTTGCCGGACGACGTAGGGCGCGAGTCCCTCTGTGGGTTCGTCGAGCAACAGCAAGTCAGCGCCACCGACCAGCGCGCGGGCGATGGCGAGCATCTGCTGTTCGCCGCCGGACAACGCCGCGCCCTTCCTGTCGCGGTAGTCGTTCAGGTTCTCGAACTCCGACAGCACCTCCTCGGGGTCTCGCCGAGTCGCCGTGTCGCCGCCGCCGAGATGGCCTACTTGCAGGTTCTCTTCGACTGTGAGTCCGGGAAACACTCGTCGTTCTTCCGGCACGAACGCGACGTTCCGTCGTACCGTCTCCTCGGCCGGGAGGTGGGTCACGTCCTCGCTGTGGAACGTGACCGTCCCCGCAGTCGGCGTGACGTTACCCACGATGGAGCGGAGCGTCGTCGTCTTGCCCGCGCCGTTGCGCCCGACCAGCGAGACGATTTCGCCCGGTTGGACACAGAGCGAGACGCCGTGGAGAACTTCCGTGCCGCCGTAGCCTGCGAAAACGCCGGACACGTCGAGAAGTGGGTCCTCGCAGGCCCCGGCGTCCAATCGATTCTCATTCGCTCGCTCTCCGCTCATTCTCGCACACCTCCCAGGTACGCCTGCTGAACTGCTTCGTCACTCGCAATTCGCTCGGGCGAACCAGTTGCCAGCACTTGCCCGCGGTTCAGCACCGTAATCTCGTCGGAGAGGTTCATCACGAGGTCGATGTCGTGTTCGATGAGCAACAGCGTCCGGTCGGCGAGTACGTCTTCGATGAGTCGAATCGTCCGCTGGGTCTCCTCGCTGCCCATCCCGGCGGTCGGTTCGTCCAGCAACACGAGTTCGGGGTCGGTCGCCAGCACGAGGCCCAACTCTAATCGCCTGCGGTCGCCGTGAGCCAGATTCCGCGCCGACTCTTCGGCACGCTCTGCGAGACCGATTTCGGACAGCACGTCGTCGGTTCGCTCGTTGATGGCCGAAAAACGACCAGTCGGCCTGAACAACTTCTGCGGGGCCGAAATCCCGCCGCGCTCTTCGGCCACTGATTGGGCGGCCAGTCGCACGTTCTCGCGCACCGACAGGCCGCCGAAGACGGTGCTAATCTGGAACGACCGGCCCATCCCGCGATGGACGCGCTCGTGTGGTGGGAGTCTCGTCACGTCCGACTCTCGGAGGAACACCCGTCCTTCTGAGGGGGTGAGCGCGCCCGTGATGCAGTTGAACAGTGTCGTCTTGCCTGCTCCGTTGGGGCCGATGACGCTCCGGAACTCGCCGTCCGGAATCGTGAGGTTCACTTCGTCTACTGCGGTGAAACTGCCGAACCGCTTCGTCAGGTTCTCGGTTCGCAAGACTGGGTCGGTCGTCGAGTGGTAGTCGCTCGACTCGTCTGCTGACGCTGTTTCGCTTCCGGCCATCACTCGTTCACCTCCCGGTCAGTTTCGCCAAGTGGGTCGGACTCTTCGGGCCGCCCGGCCTCGTCGGGCCGTCTCCCGCCTCCCAAGTCGCTGGTCACGTCCAGTGCTTTCTCTGGAAGCGAGACGAGTCCTCGCGGGAGTGCGATGACGAAGACGACGAAGATGACGCCGAGCACCAGTTGCCAGTGGTCGGTGTACGACGACAGCACGTCCTCGAACCCGATGAAGACGCCCGCGCCGACCATCGGGCCGTACAGCGTGCCCATGCCGCCGAGAACGGTCATCACGATGACCTCCCCGGAGTTCAGCCAATTGAGCAGTGACCGGGCCGCGTAGCCGTTGTCGATGGCGAACAGGCCGCCAGCAAGTCCGGCGAGCGCACCGCTGACGACGAAGGCTCGTCGCTTGTACGCGGTCACGTCGTAGCCGACGAACTCCGCGCGGCGCTCGCTCTCGCGAATCGACTGGAGGACGCTCCCGAACGGTGCCCGCATCATTCTCCTCGCTAGAAGGTACGAACTCACCACGGTCGCCAGCAGGAAGTAGTAGAACAGCGCGTCCTCGGTGAAGAACGGCACCATCTCGGCGATGTCGTCCAGTTCCATGCTGAAACTGCCGATGCCGTAGAGTACGTCGGCACCGAAGAGGCCGTCACTGCCGCCGGTCCAGTCGAACTTGACGACGGCGTTGTAGAACAATTGGGCGAACGCCAGCGTAATCATGGCGAAGTACACCCCCGAGACGCGAATCGAGAGGTAGCCGATGACCCACGCGATGGCCGCACAGACCACGACGGCGGCCCCCAGCGCGACGAACGCCGAGGAGTTGACGTGCAGGAGCGTCAGCACTGCGGCGTACGCGCCGGTGCCGTAGAACAGCGCGTGACCGAGCGAGACGAGACCCGCGTAGCCCAGCACGAAGTCGAGGCTGAGAGCGAACAGCGCCCAGATGAGGACTTCCGTCAGTAGCGTCAGCGCGTACTCCGAGTACAGCACCTCCACGCCGAAGGGGACGATTGCGAGCAATCCGACGACGACTGCACCGAGTCTGAACCGCTGTCTGCCCGTCAGCACACCTCGGTTTCGACCGGCGAGCAGTTCGGCCTCTGATTCGTCCGCCCCGGCGACCGAACTGCCGAACAACCCCTCGGGTTTGACGAGCAACACGGCAATCATCAGCGCGAAGACGACGAGACCCTCCAGAAACGGGGTGTACGTCCGGGCGAGCGTCTGGACGACGCCGACGAACAGTCCGCCGACGACTGCGCCGCGGAAGCTTCCCAAACCTCCCAAGACGACGATGACGAACGCCGGGATGATTACGGAGTTGCCCATTCCGGGATTGACGTTCTGATACGCTCCCAAGACGACGCCAGCGGCGGCGGCGAGCGCCGCGCCCGCGCCGAAGACGAGTGTGTAGTAGCGGTCGATGTCGATACCGAGGTTCCGGACCATCTCGCGGTCCTGCGACCCGGCGCGAACGACGAGGCCGAATCTGGTCTCGTTGAGCGCCCACCACGTGGCGAGCGCGAGGAGCGCGCCGAAGGCGATGATGAAGTAGCTGTAGAGCGAGTTCGTGACGCCCAGAATCGTCACCGGTCCGTCGAGAATCGCCGGTGGGCCGAACGGCTTGGCCTGCTTGCCCCAGATACCCGTGATGACGTCGTTCAGTATCAACACCAGCCCGAACGTCAGGAGGATGTGATACAGCGGATTCCGGTCGTACAGTGGTCGGAGCGTGAGTCGTTCGAGTGCGACCCCAACGACGGCGACCAGCAGGGGTGCGACCACGAGGGCGACCCAGAACCCCGCGCCGCCGAGCGGCGCGGCCAGCGCGAACGCGAAGTACGCGCCGAGCGCGAACAGTTCCCCGTGCGCGAAGTTGATGACGTCCATCACGCCGAAGATGACCGACAACCCGGCGGCTATCAGGACGTACACCATCCCGATGGTGAGACCGTTCAGCAGTTGCTCCGCGACCCCCGGTAGCGTGACCATTATCAGAGGCTACACCCGGTCTCGTTGCACGGTGGGATGGCGTCCGGGCCTTCGATCTTCGTGCGCAGTTCGACGTTCACCGAGTCGCCGTTCGCGGCGACGTTCTCGCCCGCCCAGACTGGATTCATGGCTTGGTGGTCGCACTCGCGGAACTGGTTCGGGCCGAAGAGGCTGTCCACCTCTAACCCTGCGAGGGTGTCTTTGACTTCCTCTGGGTCGTTCGTTCCGGCCTCCTGAATGCCCTGTGCAGTCATCCGAATCGAGTCGTAGGCGACCCGAGCGAAGTTGTCCGGCGGGCCGTCGTTGGCGTCCTGATACGCGCTGACGAACTCCTGATTGTCACCCGTTTCGAGTTTCGGCAGGTAGCGCACGCCGCCGTAGGTTCCGGCCGCCACGCCGCCGAGCGCGTTCAGCACGACGGAGAACGTCATCGTTGGCCCGACGAGCGCGACGTCCTCTTTCAGCCCCTGATTCGCGGCCTGTTTGACGAAGTTGATGAGGTCGCCGCCGGTCATGCCGAGGACGACGAGTTCCGCGTCTGAGTTGCTGATTTGGCTGATGAACGACCCGAAGTTCGTCGCGCCCAACTGCGACCGGGAGACGCCGACCTCTTCGAACTGGTCGCTCGTCGCCGACATGCGAGAGCGCCACTCTTCCAAGACGGAGTTGCCGTAGGCGTAGTCGGCGATGTGGAACCACGTCTTCGTGCCGACGTTCTGGACCGTCCACGGAGCCATCGCTTCGGCGATTTGAGCGGCGCTCGTCTCCGCGCGGAAGACGTACTCGTTGCACTGCTCGCCCGTGATGGCGACAGCGGCCGCGCCCGGATTGTAGATTATCTCCTCGCTCTCGGCGAAGTCGTTGAGCGCCAGCGCGGTCGAACTCGAAATCGCGCCCATGAGATACGACACGTCGTTCTGGTCTACGACCTTCTGGGCTTTTCGGCGACCGGTCGCCGGAGTCGCTTCGGTGTCGTCGTAGAACGCCTCGATTTCGAAGTCGTACTGGTCGCTATTGTTGACGTGTTCGACAGCCAATCGTGCCCCTGCTCGCTGGCCCTGCGCGAGTCCCCCGTACGGTCCGGTCATCGGACTGAGTACCCCGTATCTGACCGTCCCGACGCCCTGATTTCCGAGGTTGCCGACGCTCCCGGTACAGCCTGCGAGCGCACCCGCGCCAGCAACTCCCGTCAGTCTGAGAAACGTCCGACGCGAAGACCGTCCGTCGTTGGACTGCTCCGCTGACAACACGCCATCATTTTGTGGGTTGTTCACTCGTCCCATACTGGTAAGGCGGAAGCATATATAATAAATCATTATGTAGTTTCGGACCGTCCTCGGATAAAGTAGCCAGCTCGACGCTCGAACCAACAAAATAACGAGCAAACGAGTAAACGTTTGTCTCTTACCGAAAGTGCGGTGCGACTTCCGAACCGAGTCGTTCGACGCACTCGACCATCCGGTCGGTGCCGATGCCGGGGTGGTACGTGCGGAAGATGAAGTGAACGTCGTCGCCGAGTGCCTCACGGTACTCCTCCAACTGTTCGACGACCTGTTCGGGTGTGCCGAAGATGGCCTGCTCTTTGAGTTCCTGCTTGCGCTCGTCGGGCAACTCCTCGACTTCCTCGCCGGAGAAAATCTCGGCGTAGCGACGCTGGATGTAGAGGTAGCCGTCTTTCATCTGCTCCCACGCGTCTTCTTTGGAATCCCCGATAAAGCCGTGCTGAAGCAGATAGACTTCGAAGTCGCCGTCGATGTCCTCTTTCTCCCGGACTCTCTCGATGTCCTCCTTGCGCTTGCGGACGCCTTCGATTGAAATCGAGGACGGCGCACACCACGCGTCGGCGACGCGGGCCGCTCTGCGGACCGCGGGCTTGGCCGCGCCGCCGTACATGATGGGAATCGAGTCGTCGGGTTTCGGAGTCACGTTCGCGTCGGGCGACACGTCGTGGAACTCGGCGTCGTAGTCCAGCGGGCCGTCCGACCACGAGGCGCGAAGCACTTCCGTGGCGTCGGTCATGCGCTCGACGCGCTCCTCGCGCGGGACGCCGAACTGTTCGAACTCCTCGGGGTTCGACCCGATTGCGAGACCCATCGTGAGTCGCCCGTCGGCGAGCGCGTCCACCGTCGCGGCGTCCTCCGCCAGTCGAACCGAGTCGTACAGCGGCGCGAGCGCGATGCACGTGCCCAACTCCACGTTCTCAGTTTCGGTGGCCAGCGCGCCGAGTGTGGGCATCGTCGCCGAGAGGTAGCCGTCGTCGGCGAAGTGGTGTTCGGACACCCACGCGCTGTCGAGGCCCGACTGGTCGATGGCCCGACCGAGCGTGAGCATCTCGTCGTAAATCTCGCTCGTGGTGCGGTCGTCGTCCGGCCGCCGCTGGCAGGTGAACAGTCCCGTCCCGAGTTTCATAGCGGGAAGAGGGTCGGGGCCGTCTTAATGCTTTATAAGGAAGATGTTGGCTGTGCCACAAAACCTTTCCTCGTCGGCGAGAGTGTTCGGCTATGGTAGACTCAGGAGGTGTCGGCGGGCCACAGGTTTCGACAGACGACTCCGACCTCGATGGGCCGGACGATTCCATCTTCGAGACGTTCAAGCCCGCGTTGGTACTGCTGGGGATGCTCGTCGTGTTCTTCCTGTTGCTGTACTTCCTCGGATAGCCGGGAAACTCTATTGTCGATGGCGGTTCTACTGTCGCTATTGAATCATGTACGACGAAATTCTGGTACCGGTAGACGGGAGCGACGGCGCGGACGCCGCCGTCGAACACGCCGCAGACATCGCGCGACAGTTCGACGCGAAAATTCACGTGCTGAACGTCGCAGACACGACCCGGGACAGCGTGACTGTCGTCGGTACGGAAGTGGTGGACGCCCTCGAACGCGAAGGCGAGAACGTCACCGACGCGGTAGCGTCTGACCTCTCGGACGCGGGAGTCGAGTACGAGACCGTCGTCGTGCAGGGCGACCCCGCTCCGACGATTGCGGAGTACGCCGAGTCGCGTGGCATCGACCTCGTGGTGATGCCGACACGGGGGCGGAGCGGTCTCTCCCGGTACCTCCTCGGAAGCGTGACCGAGAAGGTCGTCCGTCTCTCGTCGGTGCCGGTGCTCACCGTCCGCATGGGCGAGGACCGTCCGGCGTTCCCGTACGAGAACGTCGTGATGGCGACCGACGGAAGCAAATCTGCCGAGCGAGCGACGAACTTTGCGGCGTCCCTCACGAGGGAACTCGACGGGACGCTCCACGTCGTCTCGGTCGCCGACACCTCCTCGCTGGGTATCGACGTTCGCTCGGCAGTCTCGGACGAACAAATTCGAGAGACGGCAGAGACCGCGGTCTCCGAGAGCGCCGAAACTGCGAGAGACGCTGGCCTCGAATCGGTCGTCGAACGAGTCGAGCGCGGGAAGCCAGCCAAAGAACTCCTCGATTACGTCGAAGACGAAGGCGCAGACCTCGTCGTGATGGGAGCCACAGGGAAGCGCGACGTAGACCGGATTCTCGTCGGAAGCGTCACTCAGAAGTTGCTTCGCTCCTCGCCAGTTCCGGTCGTGACGGTTCGGTAGTGGCGGTTTGCTGTACTTCTGGTCCGTGGCCACGAAACTTTTACCGTTTGATAGAAAATGGCCTGTATGGAACGTCCTGCCAGCACCAGCAGTTCCGGCCCGGAAGAGCCGGACGACACGATTTTGAACGTCTTGAAGCCAGCTTTGATACTGGTCGGGATGGTCGCGATGCTGTTCTTGCTAGCGATGTGGATCGGATGAGTGGGTCCCCTCTATCTATCGTCTGACGCTTCGCGCGGTTCGGTAGCTTCGACTGTTTCCACCGGTTCGAGTGTTTCAGGTGGAGGTAGCTAGTCTCTTTTTGAAAAATCCGTGTAAGTCTGGTCTAACTCTGTAGACAACTCGAAGCTAGCTACTTCCGGTGCC
Organism: Halorussus halophilus; assembly: GCF_008831545.1. Classification (NCBI taxonomy): domain Archaea; kingdom Methanobacteriati; phylum Methanobacteriota; class Halobacteria; order Halobacteriales; family Haladaptataceae; genus Halorussus; species Halorussus halophilus. The sequence continues at coordinate 101,238 of NZ_CP044524.1, read as the reverse complement.
TATGAGAGACCGCACCGCACAGCACCGCATAAGCCACATCCCTCCCACCCGACTGCGCGACTCGATTCCGGAAGACGCGACGAGTCGCGTCTTCCAAGCTCATTGCTCATCCACCGAAAGACTTCGCTCTACTCGTCTTTCGAGCCTTGGCTCACATCCGTTCGCCAAGACTTCGCGCGGTCCACCCGCTGGGCGGACTTCGCGCGCCATTACGAAAACACAGACGAGCGCGTCACAGGTCGTAATTCATCTCTCGAAACCTCCCCAAACGAAATTTCAGCGAGCGAACCGCTCAGTGTTCGATAGTCGTGATTTCCTCGACGGGCCACTGGCTCAGAATTTCGACGCCGTTCTCGCGAACGACGACCATCTCCTCGACGCGGACGCCCTGATTGTCGGCGGGGCGCATCGTCTCGACGGCCATCGTCATGCCTTCCTCGATTTCGATGGGGTGGTCCGGCGAGATGCCGCGCCAAATCATGGGGACCTCGTACAGTTGAAGACCCAAACCGTGCGCCCAGTGGTTGGTCGTCATCTCCCAGAAGTCCTCCGCGCCGTACCAGTCCATGTGCTCGCCCTCCTCGTCCGGGAAGCCTTTGCAGATTTCGTCCGTCGTGGCTCCCGGTTCGATTCGTTCCAGCACGTCGTAGAGGTCGTCACGGGCCAGTTCGTAGGCCTCTTTCTGTGCTTGGGTCGGTTCGCCCAAGGAGAACGTTCGGTAGTAACACGAGCGATAGCCCATGAAGCCGATGTTGTAGAAGTCGGCGTAGACGATGTCGCCCGGCCGCATCACGCGGTCGGTCGTGTTCGCCTGATGCTTCGGCCACGTGTTCGGGCCGGAGGTGACGTAGCCACCCTGCACCATCGCGCCGAGTCGCCACAGTTCCTGCGTGGCCTCGCCCCAAACCTCCGATTCGCGCATGCCGGGCTTGGCCGTCTCGGTGATGCGCTGGAACCCTGCCTCACAGAGCGCGGCGACCATGCGGAGACACTCGATTTCGTCGCGGGTCTTGACCTTCCGGGCGTCCTCCATGACCTGCGCGCACTCGCTGGTGCGAACGTCCACGCCACGGTCTTCGAACTTCGAGATGAGGCCCTGACTGCCTACGTCGATGCCCATCGGTTCTTTGTGGACGCCGTACTCTTCCATCGCTTCGACGACCAAATCGGCCATCTTGCCTTTGAGCCAACTGCGTGCTGAGTCCCGACCAGAGGCGCGTGGAACGTTGCCGAGACCGGGGCAAGCGTACCGAATGTCGTCCAGCCACGGGCAGTTGAACCGCTGGTTGCTCGCGTGGTCGGCCGTGTCCCAGTGGACCACGTCGCCGTCTTCGGTGAGAAGCGTGTAGTGGTCCGCACCGCTCCCGCCGGTCATCGCCAACCCGGTCACGTACCGGACGTTCGGGTCGTTGATGAGGAGCATGCTGCCGAGTCCGGCGTCCTGCATGCGTTCGAGTGCGCGCTCTTTGCGTTCCTCCCGCATCCGCTGGAAGTCGATGCGTTCCTCCCAATCGACGCCCATCGTGCCACGGGTGCCTTCCATGAAGTCGCGCTGATAGAATCCCATGCCAGTTGGTACTCGGAGGTCGATTATCAAAGTAGGTGAAAGTCGGCCGCAGCGTTGGGGACTACCGGAAGTGGTCGGCTTTGCTCATCAGGTAGACGACGAGGAGGACGTCGATTACGAGGCCGAAGACGCTGAACGTCACTAAATTCAGCAGTGCGCTCAGCGAGTAGAGTAGTACGGACCACGTGTAGCCCCACTTCTGGAGCGTCCAGAGGCCGAACAGGACGATTACTTTCCCGACCAGCAGCACCAGACCGACGAGTCCGAAGACGGCGGCGGGACCGCCGGTTCCCATCACTCCGAGCAGTTTGAACAAGCTAAAGAACGCGCTCAAGAACCCGACGAGACAGATGATGGTGACGCCGAGCGGTCTGGACCGCCTGCCGTACGTGGAGGACATCGTGTTCGTTTTCTAAGGGTGACAGCATAAGTTTTGGGCAGAGCGCAGTTTGGAACCGGCACAGACATTCGAGTTCGAACGCCCTCCGGGCCTTTTATGAACGTACCGCTCGACGCAATAAGTACCATGTACAAGCACGTCGCCCTTCTCGTCCGGCAGGACGACATGACACACGAGGAGTTCGTAGACTACTGGCAGAACAACCACACGCCAATCGCGCGGGAAATCGAGGGCGTCACGCGCTACCAGACCGTCCTCCCGACGGACTCCGAGAACGCCGAGTTCGACGGGCTCGCGGAACTCTACTTCGACGACCTCGACGCGCTCCACGACGCGCTCGGGAGCGAGGGAAGCCGCGACTACGACCCCGCGAAGGGCAAGGCGAAGGAAGCCCGCGAAGACGTGAACAACTTCCTCGACATCGAGCGACGACCCCGATTCATCGGCGAGGAAATCATCCAAAAGGACGAGGTAGACGGCGACACCGACGGCCTCTACAAGCACTCGGCGTTCCTCGTTCGGCAGGACGACATGACCCACGAGGAGTTCGTCGAGTACTGGCAGAACAATCACACGCCCATCGCCCGCGAAATCGACGGCGTGGTCCGCTACGCGACGGTACTCCCAACAGACCCCGAGAACGCCGAGTTCGACGGCATCGCGGAACTCTACTTCGAGGACTTGGACAAACTCTACGACGCGCTCGGGAGCGAGGGAAGCCGCGACTACGACCCCGCGAAGGGCAAGGCGAAAGAAGCGCGCGAAGACGTGGACAACTTCCTCGCCATCGACAAGCGACCGCGCTTCATCGGACAGGAGACCGTACAGAAAGACGAGACGACCGAGTAGTCGCGGTTAGTTCTTCTCTACTTCGACTTCCACACCGTTCGGTTCGTAGGCGTTCGCCGCGAACCCGCCCTCGTTCCACGGGAACTCGTCGTTGGGGAGTGCCTCGCGCCACGCTTCCGGTTCCGAAATGCTCGCTGGCTGTCGCCTTCCCAGTTCGTCGGTTGCCCGCGATAGCAACCTGTGAGTTCCCACGTCTGGTTCCCAGTCGTACCGGAACAGTCGCCACGCACCGGTATATTCGGGACCGAACAGTTCCCCGTTGGCCCAACTCTCGCCGCCGTCGGCCGAAATTTCTATCTTCTCGACAGCGTCGTCACCCGCCCACGCGACGCCGCGAACTTCGACCGTGCCGTCCGATTTCGGCGTCACGGGCGATTCGCCGTCGGGCGCGCCGACGAGCGACATCACGTTCACGTCGAACGTGTATGGGTGTTCGACCGCGCCTTCGAGTTGCTCCCAGGTGTCGAACGTGTCGATGGTTTCCAACGCGTCGGGTTCGACACCTTCGGGGTGGAGTCGGTAGGAGACCTGTTGCCAGTAGGCGTGTTCGCCCGGTCTGTCCAGCGACCCTTCGGTGACCATCGAGTCCGTGACTCGCAACTCCTCGACCCACTTGACGTTGTTCACGCCGTACCAACCGGGGACGATGAGGCGAACCGGAAAACCATGCTCTTCAGGAAGCGGTTCGCCGTTCATCTCGTACGCCAAAATGCAGTCGTCGAGCGCCTTCGAGAGCGGAATCGACCGCGCGAACACGTCGTCGCCGTCCGAGGGGTCTCCGCCGATAGCGGTGAGCCACTTCCCCGCGGGCGACTTCACACCCTGTTCACGGAGAATCGAACTGACCGGCGTGCCGGTCCAGAAGGCGGTGCCAGCGGCCTCGTAGCCCCACTGGACGCTCCCCGTTTCGGGCCGATGCTGACCGCGGCCATTGCCCGCACACTCCATGGTGTGTGCGACTGCAACCGTCGGATAGTCGTCCCTGATTTCCGCCATCGTGAGGTCCGTGTTCGAGTCTGCGTCTACGTCGCCTCTGAGTGAGACCGCCCACGCGTCGGCGTCGATGTCCGGGATGTCGTTCCGGTGGCAGACGAAGTGTTCCTCGATTGGCGTCAGCCAGTTCGCGTAGGTGCCTCGCCGGGCGGCACCGACGACGGTGTACTTGTCTGCCTCGTCTCGCGTCTCGCTCACCCCGCCCGCTTTTCGCTCGCATATCGCGGCGATTTCCTCGTGACGACTCTCTCGCGGCTGTTCAGTGGCCATAGATAACGTACCACACGATACGGGATAAAATCACGCACAGAACCGGTCCCGACTGACCGGTAGCCAGAAACGATTTGTCGCTGTTCTGTGACTATTGCTCCAATGGACAGACGGTCGTTTCTCGGAGTCTGTGGACTCTCTACGCTGACCGCATCTGCTGGCTGTCTCGGGGGAACGGCTCATCCCCTCCCGCCGGTCGAGGGGACGATACGAGCGCGTCGCGTTCTCGCCAGCGACGGCGAATCGTACCGACCGCTCCTGTGGACGAACGCGAAGCGAGTTCGCGTCGAGGACGCCAGAATCGAGCAGTTGCTCGCCGAACGAGACTCCGCCAATCGCACCGTTCCGTCTGCCGTTCACGAACGACTGGCGAGCGACTACGCCGACCTCCAGTATCAGGTGCGACTGCGCCAACGAACGGAGACGCACCTCACCGGCGTCGATAGCGGCGACCTCGTGGATTACAACACCGGCCGCCAGAGCTTCAACCGCGTGCTGGTCGGCGACGATGTGGGGTTCCAAGTCGGCGTGACGAACCGGCCCTCGATTCAGAGTTTCGGACGAATACGACGGGCTGGGAGAGTGGATAAAATGGAGAAGACCCAAACCGATGGTGAGACGCGCTATCGTCTCGTTCTCGCACACCGAGTCCTCGACGACGGGCCGCGGCAACGCACGTATCTGACCACCGAGCAAATGGCGAACTCTGTCGAGCAGGGCCGCCGGTACCGCTTCGAAGTCGGCGGCGATTTCGGCGAACGAGTGATAGCGATTGAAACGCGACTCTCCTGAAGCGCGACTCCCTGAACCGCTACCCGACATCGGAACCCCGAAACTATATTCCCGGATGCAGTCCACGTTTCGGCCGATGACAGACGACAGCGACTTCCACGAGCAGGTCCGCGATGCCTTCCCCGAAATCGCAGACATCGAGAGCGAGTCTCTCCGCGAGCAGGTCACCGAGGCGTGGGTCCTCGGCCTCGAACGCGGCGGGTGGCGAGACGTGTTCGACATCCCCTACGCGTGGAACATCCACGAGGTCACGAACGTCGAACACGTTCGCGGGGTCACGCGCATCGCGGTGAAGTCCGCCGAGGAACAGCGCGAGTTCCACGGCGCGGACCCCGACCTCGACGTGATTCGGGCCGCGTGCCTGCTCCACGACGTGGGCAAGTGCTACGAGTACGTGGACCACGTAGACGACGAGACGTTGCGCGAACCGGACCCGACCTACGCCACCGAGGAAATTCCCCACTCGCTCTCGGGCTACGCGCTGGCACACGAAGTCGGCTGTCCGCTCGCCGTCCAGCGGGCGATTCCGCACTTCCTCGGTGAGGTGCCCAAGCGCACGCTCGAAGCGGAACTCGTCAAGAGCGCGAACTCCGCGAGTTCGAACGCCATCACCCAATCCGCGATGGGCATCACGCTACAGGAGTGGGTCGAGACGTACAGCCAGACCCAGTAGAAATTTCGATTACTGCCCCTCGGCCGCGTCGAGACACCACGGACAGAAGTCGATATCCGGGTCGCTCTCTCGCGCGCACGACTCGCAGTGAGCTCTCCCGTCGCTTCGCGCTCGCCGCGTGAGCAGTAGCCACACGTCTGCAGTCCCGAGGACGCGAACGCTGATGACGACGGCGACGAGCGTCTCGACTGGAATCTGTCGAGACGCTTCGAGCAATGCCTCGACGCCCTGAGTTCCGAACACCGCCGCGAGTAGCTCTGGAGAAGCGACCAGTAGGAGGCCGAATCCACCGAGATACCAGCACAGTGCCCGTCGCCACGACCGGACGTAGGCGTGTCCGAGGCCGGGGTAGAGTATCGACAGGAAGACGGCAGTCGTCCGCCGACCGTGGTTCAGTTCCATCGACGGCCAGTTGCGAGTTTCCGACTATTAATGCTTCGTTGTGTATCGGCACGACCTGATTTCTCGTCTCAGGCGACGCCCGGCCACGCTCGAATTCGTTCCGTTCGACTCGGAAGAAGCAACTATCACGGTGCAGATTTGAAATACTACGACGAGGTTTCTACCGTACTGCCGATTTAATCGGACGTAAGACGTTGGAAAGCGAAAAATAACTAAACCGATTCCGATGCTCGTTTACCGTCGAACTATGGCGAACATCAACTGGCGCGCGGTGGCCGTCGGAATCGTGACTAGCATCGTCATCGGACTGCTCGGCGGGGCGGCGATTCCGTTCACCAGCGACACCCTACCGGTAATCGGGCAAGGACTCTCCGGTCTCGTCGCTGGTCTCGCCGCGGGGTACGTCGCCGGGGGCGACTACGGGAACGGCGCGCTCAACGGCGCAGTGGCGACGACGCTCGGCGCAATCGTCCTCGGTATCCTCTTTCTCGTCTTCGGGACGTTGTTCGCGGGCATCTTCGGCCTCGGGTTCGCGCTCGTCTACTTCATCATCGTAGCCCTCTACGCCATTCCCGGTGCCATCGGCGGTGCAATCGGGAGTGCCATCAAAGGGCGTCGGGCGAGACCGACCGAAGAACCGATTGCGTAGATTGGAAGGTACTGTACCCTTTTTGCCGTCGCACTTCGTACTCTCAGCGATGTACGCCAAGACGACACTCTCTGAACTTGAATCGCGCGAACTCGACGACGCGGAAGCGGACCTCAGAGCGGTCGGCTACGAACTCCGGACTCAGCAGATGCGCCCGAACGTCTGGGAGTTCGAGACGGGCGAGGCGACCAACTGGCACCGCCAAGACGAGCAGGAGGAACTGCACTACGTCCTCGCTGGCGAGTTCGTCGTGGCTGTCGGGCAGGACGACGACGAGGAATCCTTCGAAATCAGCGAGGGCGACTTTCTGGCCGTGCCGCCAGAGACGTGGCGACAACTGGAAGCGACCGAGTCTTCGACACTGTTGGTCGTCGGCGCGCCGAACGTGAAAGACGACGGGATTCGAGCGGACGACGAGTAATCCGCAGACGAATCTGCCTGATTGACGCCTTTTTCGTGTCGTTTCACGAAGACGAATCTATGAGCGAAGCACTCTACGCGGACCGTCCCGACGTGTACGACGCACTGTACGCGACCAAGGAATACGACGCGGAAGTCGAATTCGTCCGCTCGAAGTTCGAGGAGTACGCCGACACCGGAACCACAGAGACCGGCGGGACGGACCACCCGCGCGCCCTCGTCGTCGGTTGTGGCACCGGCGAACACAGTAAACGCCTCAGTGAGGCGGGGTTCGAGGTCACTGGCGTCGATAAGTATCCCGCGATGGTAGAACACGCTCGCACGAAGTCCGACGCCGAGTTTCGAGTCGGGGAACTTCCCGACCTCGAAGTCGAAGGAGAATACGACTTCGTCTGGTTGCCGTTCACCGTCCTCAACCACCTCTCGCACGACGACGTTGCGCCGAGTCTCCGGACGCTGGCAGACGCACTTGCCGACGGCGGCCTACTGGTCTTCGACCAACTGACGACGGACGTGGAAGACTCGGGACCACGGTTGCACAGCTATCCGTCCGAGGATGGAACGTACGCCCGTCTGACCCACGTTCACGAGCGCGGCGAGTCGGAGTTCCAGTGGGACTCGCTCGTCTTCACACCGGGCGGCGAGTTCTTCGTGGACACGCACAGACTCTACGACCACGACCCGAAATTTCTGTCGGGTGTCTGTGAGGTGTTGGGGCTATCGCTGGACGTGTTCGGCTGGTACGACGGAACTGACCCGGAAGCCGGTTCCGAGACCTTCGTCGCCGTCTACGACGCGTCGAACTGTCGGAAATTCCGCAACACCACGGCGTAGGCGTCTTGATTTCGAAGGTATCGAACCACGTACCGCGTCGGATAGCGACCTGCCTCTGGGAACGCGGCTGGCATCGAGATGTCCGCCTGCACCTTCCCCCGGAGTTCTCGAAGGAACGCCGCAGACACCATCGGTTCCATGAACCACAGTTGTCCGTCGAACGACCCCCAAATCCACGTGTAGGTGAACGGTTCACCAGTGAACTCTGGCGCGTTCGGGTCCACCCAGTGGTCGCCCATGACGGGCACCGTCTCTTGGGTCGAGACGTACCCCGGTGGTTTCTGTGCTTGCGGTAGCGGTTTCGTTCCCGTCTCCTGCACCGCACAGGGAACGTCGAAATCGACCGTTCCGTCACCGTCGGCGTCGCACTCGCCCGGCGGGACTCGTTGCTCGACAGTCTCCTGGTCGGCAAAGTAGAAGTGGAAGTCGAAGTGTGGCACGTCGTAGACCGCTTCGGGGATGTGGCCCTCTGGGTTCCAATCGACCGCGACCCACTCGAACGGAGTCGAACTCGCCACCGCTGGAAGCGGCAGTGTCGTAATGTGACTCGGCGCTTCGTCGGCATCTTCTGGAAGTGCTTCGAGCGCCTCGGCGGTGAACCAGATACCGAGGTAGCGTGCTCGCCCCTCGTCGCCCGTCGTCAGAAACGTTGCTGCGGTCCCCGCCCCGAGTCGCTGGGGCTTACCCCAGTCGGTGCGAGCAGTGGGCGGAAATCCATCCTGTGCGAGCGCCGTTCCCGACAGCCCCGTTGCAAACAGTCCCGTGCCAATCGTCTTGAGTGCAGTTCGTCTGTCGTAGCGCCGAGTCTCCCCGCTCTTCGTGACTGGTCGTGTCATTCTTCTCTCCCCGGACGCCGTACGCCGACCTCCTAAAAATAGCTACTGTCGTCACCGATTCTCCGGCCCGCCCGCTATTCCAAGGCTTCGAGTCCTGCCTCTTCTCGAAGCACGTCGATGTACTTGCGGAAGCCGTTTTCGAGGTCGTAGGCAGGGTCGTAACCCAAGTCTTCCTGCGCGTCCGTCATGTCGAGCTTCTGGGTCCACGGCAGTTCGCCCTCGTCGCTGACCTCGATGTCGGCGTCGGGCATGATTTTCTCGACCGTCTCTGCGGCCTCTCGAATCGACGCCACCTCTCCCCGAACGTTGTAGATGCGCTGACTCAGGTCCTCTTCCGGCGCGAAGGCGGCCTTGCGGAACGCTTGGGCGATGTCCTCGACGTGCTGCCAGTCGATGACCTGGTCGCCGTACTCCACCGAGAACGACTCGCCGACGGCGGGTTTCTCGATGATGTTCGCGAGGAACGCAGAGCCGCCGGTCTCGCGGTAGGGACCGTACGCGACGGTCGGTCGCAGGCCGACGTGGCTCAGGTCGTAGTCTTCGAAGTAGACTTTCGCCTGATGCTCGTTGTACTCCTTGGTCGCGCCGTAGAGCGTGTCGGGGTAGACGAGGTCTTCCTCGTCTACCCAGTCGTTATCGTAGTTCGTCGGCGGCGCGTAGACGGCCGCGCTGGACGCCCACGCCACGCGCTCGACCTGATCGTCCAAGGTTCGCGCGGCCTCGAAGACGTTGTTCGTGCCCAAGATGTTCACTTCCGCCGCCGAGCGCGGGTTGTCACGCGCGAGCGACGTGAGGAGCGCCGCGAGGTGGACGATTCGGGTCGCGCCACTCTCCTTCACTGCGCGGACGACGCTCGTCGAGTCGGTGAGGTCGCCCCGAACGACTTCCACGTCGTCAGCGACGCCGAGCTTTTCGAGGATGTCGGTGTCCGTCGAGAGGTCGTAGGCCACCACGTCGTGGCCGTGGTCCACGAGGTCCTTCGCGACGTAGGAGCCGATGAAGCCGGTGCCGCCCGTGACGAGTACGGTTTCTGTGTCGGTCATAGATTACAAATATCTGCAAGACGGGAAAAGGTTTTCCGAGTCGGCCGACGGTGAGTAGCTCGCTCCTCTACGGCTGTTTCGGACCGGAGATTCATCCCTCGGCACCGCCAGTTTGCACGCGTTCACGATAACACGTGAAACGCGACCGCTATGGTCGCTACTACGATGATGTACGCGATAGACGTAATCGCTGTTTTCGGCAACAGGTACTTCGAATCGTCGTCGAGGTCGTCGCTGTCCCAGAACGAGTGGAAGAGGAAACTCTGGGCGACCGTCACGACGAACAGCAAGAGAACGAGCCGAAACAGGCCGGGCGACGACAGACGATTCACCGCTGAATCTATGCCCATGTTCGAGTTGAAATTCGGGGTCGCCACGATAAAATCTTCTGGCAACCTCCTACGCGATTCGCCTGGTCGTTACGGAAAAAGTAGCCCGAGAAGACGCTTCTCTACTCGTGCAGTCCACCGACTTCCGCGTAGAACGACGACTGTAACTGCTCGGCCATGTCTTCCTCGCGGTCGATTCGAACGTCGATGACCGTCGGCACGTCCGACGCTTTCGCCTCCTGAAGCGCCCCGCTCAATTCCGACGGCTCAGTAACCCGCCGTCCGTCTGCTCCGAAGCCCTCCGCGACTTTCACGAAGTCGGTGTCGTGGAACTCCACGCCCGCGATGTCGCCGTCTTCCTCCTGCATCTGGCGGACCATGCCGAGACTCGTGTCGTTCAGCACGACGAAGGTGGGCGCGACGCCTTGCTCGACGGCGATTTCGACGCTAGTCATGGTCATCGTGAACCCGCCGTCGCCAGCGACGCCGATGACGTCTTTGTCTGTGGTGATGGCCGCCGAGACTGCGGCGGGAGTCGCCCAACCCATGCCGCCCACACCACCGGAGCCGAAGTAGGTCCGAATTGCAGGCGTCTGGAGATAGTTCAACAGCCAGAAGCGGTTGTTGCCCGAGTCGGCGGTGACGATGGTGTCCTCGTCTACGACGCCCTCGATTTCCTTCACGGCGCGCTGGGGTTTGAGTGGCACGTCGTCGCTCTCGCACGCCTCGGTCTCGAAGGACTCGCGTGCCTCGGCGGCACGCGACTGTGCCCAGTCGTTCGTTCCGCTACCGGCCTCTTCGAGTGCCTTCAAACTCTCCTTGGCGTCGCCGATGAGCCCCACGTCGGCGGGGTAGACCCACCCGGCGTTGCGGGTGTCGATGTCGGCGTGGATGATGGTCTGCTCGTCCGGGCGGATGAAACTCGGAGCCTGCCAGTTGGTGTCCATCGGGTTCATCCGACAGCCGACGACGAGCAGTGCGTCGGCCTCGCTGACGACCTGATTCGCACCTTCGTGGCCGAACGAGCCGATGACGCCCGCCGCGAGGTCGTGCGTCTCCGGAACCGTGGACTTTCCGAGATACGAGGTGGCGACGATTGCATCGTAGGCTTCCGCGACAGCTTGGAGTTCGTCGTACGCTTGCGCGGCGTGAACGCCGTTACCCGCGATGATGACCGGCCGCTCGGCGTTTGCCAGAGCGTCTGCGGCGGTTTGGGTGTCCTCCTCCGTGGGGCCGCTGTCCCAATTCTGGACCTGCTCGTTGGCCTCCCAGACCGGCGGCGTGGGGTCCTCGGGCATGTCCTCGGTGATGGCGTCACCGTCGAGGATGACCGCCGTGGGACCGGGTCTCCCCGCCGTGGCGTGCTTGAATGCAAGTTGGGTACTGCGAATCGTCTCGGTGGGCGAGCGCGGGAACCAGTGTTCTTTGGTCACGCCGTCGAGAATCTTGGGGAGGTCGAGACCGCCGTAGTCGCCGCGGGACTGCTGGTAGGGCGCGAGCGTCGAGTAGTCGCCGCGCTCGCTGGCTTCGGTGAGGACGACCATCGGCGAGGAAGACAGGCGGGCCTCCATCTGGCCGATGGTACCGAGGCTGCCAATCCACGGCCCCTGTCCGGCCAGCACGCCCGGCGTCTGGGTGAGGCGGCCGTACATCTCGGCCATGACGCTCCCCTCGCGCTCGTCTCGGGGGCGAACTACGTCGATGTCGGAGTCCGGAAGTTCGTCCAGCAGTTCGATTACTCGGCCGCCAGGGTAGCCGAAGACGTACTCGACGCCGAGGGCTTCGAGTTCGGAGACGAGGGCTTCGTTGGTGTGTGTCATCGTTCTCGGGTCTCCTGTGGGGTGGTTGGCGTAGGCATGGCGATATCTGCCTGAACCGACAGGGGCGCGTGACTTTGGTTTGTCGCTTCGGGGAGGAGTGTTGGCGAAGTGGCGCTGTTCGAATGGGAGTCGATTGAGTGGGAGCTTCATCATCTGCGTCAGTGAAGCTTCCTGCTCTAACTTCTCGGAAGATGATTTCCTTCTCTGAAGCTTCCTGCTCGCACGAAACCAAGGAGAGACCGCACCGCAACCCCACAGCACCCCACAGCACCCCACAGCACCCCACAGCACCCCACAGCACCCCACAGCACCGCACGAGCCACACGCCTCCCCAGCCGACTCGCTCACGTCCGTTCGCTCGTCCACCGCCAGAGCAAGCTCTGGCGAGCCTGCACTCGCGTCGCTCGTGCAGACCTCGCGCGAGTCGCTCCTGTCGTCGCTCCCGCGCGCCACTTGGAACGTGGAAATACGCGAAACAGAGCAGTCCACTCGGCGCGCGAGCAGTGCGGAGAGCGGGTCTCGAATAGCGAGTGGCATTCGCCGCGAGCGTGTGGCTCAGTCGGTGCGGCCGCGGTGCGGTTTCCCCTTAGTTTCGGGAGTAGCTAGCTGCTCGTCGTTCACCTTCTAATTAGCTTCTCGTCGTTTAACTCCCTAATCGAAAGCAGAGACGACGACACCATCCTTCGTTACAGCACTGACGAGCGGGGATTCGACGAAGCCAGAGTAGTCACCCCCGTCTGGATTTCCGCGCTCCCAATCTTTTTACCGACTCCACACCCCCACTGAGCCATGCCAGACAAAATCCTAGAGGACGTCAAGGTTCTCGACCTCTCGACGTTCGTCACTGGTGGGTTCGCCACGCTGATGCTCGCTAACCAGGGCGCAGAGGTTGTGAAGGTTGAGCGACCGGACGCGGGCGACGACAACCGTCACTCCGGACCGCCCTTCGTAGACGGCGAGTCCCCGTATTTCTGGACGGTCAACTACGGCAAGCGGAGTATCGAGTTGAACCTCAAAGCAGACGCCGGACTCGACGCACTCTACGACCTCGTGGAGAAGGCCGACGTGTTCGTCCAGAACTACCGGCCCGGCACCGCCGAGCGGTTGGGCGTCGATTACGAGACCATCCGGGACCTGAACGACGACATCGTCTACTGCGCCATCTCCGCGTTCGGTCAGACCGGACCCTACAGCCAGCGACCAGGCTACGACCTGCTCGTGCAGGGCATGAGCGGCATCATGAGCGTCACCGGCGAGCCAGACCGCCCACCAGCGAAGGTCGGTCTGCCCCAGACGGACCTCATCACGGGCATGTGGGCTGGATTCGGCATCACGAGCGCGCTCTACAAGCGCGAACGTACGGGAGAAGGTGAGTACATCGACCTCGGGATGCTCGACGCCACACTGCCGTGGCTCACGAAGCAGGCCGGGAAGGTGTTCGCCGGAGAGACGCCGACTCGGATGGGGACCAAAGACCCCGTGCTGGCACCGTACCAGACCTACGAGACCAAGGACGGCCACGTCAACGTCGCCTGTTTGAACCAGAAGCTCTGGCGGACGTTCACCGAGGCGATCGACCGCCCGGAACTCGCCGAGGATTCACGCTTCGAGACGAACGCCGACCGAGTAGAGCACATGGACGCCCTCGAAACGGAAATCGAAGCAGAACTGACTCAGAAGACCACCGACGAGTGGATGGAGATTCTCGTCGAGGACGCCGGTATCCCCGCAGGCCCCGTGTGGGGCGTCGAGGACGCGCTTCACAACGAGCAGACAGAAGCGCGCGGCGTCCTCACCGAAATCGAGGAGGGCGACCGAGAAATTCCCGTCATCGAACACCCCCTCAACTTCGCCCACGCAGAGAGCGGGTTCGACTCCGCACCGCCGAAACTCGGCGAGGACAACCGCGACGTGTTCCGAGAGTTGGGCTACTCCGAAGCCGAAATCGAGCGACTGGCCGAGGAAGGCGTGTTCGGCGAATCCGAGTAAGCCGACACAGGAATTTTGTACTTTACCTGACTACTCAGCGTATGGTCCTCGGTCGGCTTCCAACTTCCCGCACACACTCGATGCATCCCACTCGACGCGACTTGCTGGGTCTGCTCGGTACTGTCGGTCTCTCGACGCTCGCAGGCTGTAGCGGGACGACGACCGACCCCCAAATTTCCGTCCCGACGAACGCGCTCACCGACGAGGAAATCCGCGTCGAACTCGACGGTCTCGAATCGGAAGCCTCGGTCGTCGTTCGGGCGTCGGCACAGTCGCAGAACCAGCAGTCGAACGCAAAAACTGGCGGCCAGTGGGAGTCCCGCGCCCGCTTCGAAGTCGGCGACGACGGAACGCTCGTCGTCGGCGAACAGCCCCCAGTCGAGGGCACCTACGAGGACGCCGACCCGATGGGGCTGTTTTGGTCGAAGCGACCGGCGGACGCGAAGTCGGACCAGCAACTCCCGCCGGAAGCCATCTTCGCCCCCGGCGAGGAGAGTTACGAGGTCACACTCACCGCCGAAGTCGATGGCGAGTCAGTCGCCGAAGCGACGACGGCGCGTAGACTGTTCGACCCTGAAATCGAGGAGCGAGCAATCGACCACGGAGACCTCGTCGGGAAGTTGTTTCTGCCGCCCGGTTCGGAACCCGCACCAGCAATCCTGCACCTCCACGGTGCTGGCGGGAAGCCACACCTGGCGACGGCGAGACTGCTGGCCTCGCGGGGGTTCGCCACGTTAGCGCTCCAGTACTTCGGCGACCCCGACCCGATTCCGGACACGCTGAGCGAGGTGCCGGTGGAGTACGCCGAAACGGCGGTGGAGTGGCTCCAGGAGCAGAATCGGGTCGCTGGTCAAAAGCTCGGCGTCTTCGGCTTCTCCAGAGGTGGCGCGCTCGCGCTTTTGCTCGCCAGTCGGAACGAGAATCTCGGCGCGGTCGTCGGGTGGGTCCCGAGCGGCGTCGTCTGGGAGGGGCTCAGCTACGGTCGCGCTCCGGCAGACACCTCCGCGTGGTCGGTCGGCGGCGAGCCAGTGCCGTTTCTGGAACTCGCAGACGCGGACCCCGGACCGCCACCCGCGCCGTCGCTCCCATACTACGAACCGGCACTCTCGAAGGCCAGCGACGACGAGATTGCGACTGCAGCTATTCCAGTCGAGGACGCCGACGCGTCGATGTATTTGGTGTCGGTCACTGACGACCAGCGGTGGCCATCGGCGAGGCTCTCGGAGCGAGTCGTCGAGCGACTGGATGCCAACAGCTACTCCCACAAGTACCGCCACGACAGCCACGAGGGCGCAGGCCACTACATGCGCTACCCCTACCTTCCGACCGCCGGAACCTCGAGGAATCAGTACAACGTCTACGGCGGCAGTCAGGAGGCGAACGCTCGCGCGAACGCCGACGCGTGGCACGAGACACTGGCTTTCTTCGACGACGCGCTCGGTGAGTGAGGCCAATTTCACGACATGAACAGAACTTTGTCTATCGGACGAGCGGGAAAACGTATGGCAGACGACCTCCTCCACACCCAACTGCGCCACATTCGGTTTCTCCTCTTCGTCCTCGTCGGATTCGTCGCCTTCGAAGTGCTGGGACCTCCTGGCGCGCTCCTCACGCTCTTGGTCGTGGTGTTGTTTCTCTCCGTCGATGGCGTCGAAATGTAGGTAGCTGCGGCCTGGTGAGCGCACTCCCTGATTTCGCCACTCTTCGCTTTCTCCATCGGCATGCGCTGGTCGCGGCTTCGTGCCGCGACCCTCCCTGCGCGACGTCTTCAACGAGCGGAGTCGTTC
This sequence comes from Halorussus halophilus, assembly GCF_008831545.1. Taxonomy (NCBI): domain Archaea; kingdom Methanobacteriati; phylum Methanobacteriota; class Halobacteria; order Halobacteriales; family Haladaptataceae; genus Halorussus; species Halorussus halophilus. Next base: position 85,585 of record NZ_CP044524.1, on the reverse strand, counting down.
GAAAGGGCTTCGCTTTTCGGTAATCACGAACAAGTGGGGCGAGCGAGTCGGGTGAGGAGGCGTGTGGCTCGTGCCGTGCGGTGCGGTTTCTCATCGGTTTCGGGAGTCGCTAGTCTCACTGCTCCTTTTTCAATACAGATAACACGACTGATGTTTCATCCTTCTCCATTCCGAAGTTGACCACCGACGCAACAGAGTCGGTCGAATCTCTCTCGAAGCAGTAGGACGTTCGACAGAGGTTCGGACCTCTACACCAACACCTAAATACGCAGATTAGCTATCACGCCCCATGGACGACCAAGCGTCGGAAGCGTGGGACGCGAGTACGCCCACAGTCCGCACCGCGCTCCGCGACGCACTCGATGCAGACGCGCCCGCCGCCGTCGCGACCGTGACGGCCGTCGAAGGCTCGGCGTACCGTCGCCCCGGCGCGAAGATGGTACTCCCGAACACCACCACTCTCGACGCCAGCGCCCCCGAAACGACCGGAGCCATCACCGCTGGCTGTCTCGAAGGCCCTGTCGCCGAAATCGCAACGCAGGTCACGCAGAACGGCCCCCGCCGCGAGACGTTCGACCTGACGAGCGACGACGACACGTGGAACTTCGGACTGGGGTGCAACGGCGTCATCGACGTGCTGGTCGAACCGGCGGACACGAGTTTCCGCGCGGCCCTCGACCGACTCACAGACGGCGAGCGAGTCGCGCTGGTCACCGTGGTCGCCACCGAGCATTCCGACGTAGCAGTCGGCGCGCGCGTACTCTTCGCCGATGGCTCCTTCACAGCCACTGACCCCCGACCCGAAATCCCCGAAGAAATCCTCACCCAAGTCACCCAACAAGCCCGCGAATTCGCCGAACACGGTCGCTCTGATACCCTCGAAGTCGAGACGGAGCGCGGCACGGTCGAACTGTTCGTAGACGGCCTCGAACCAGTGCCGACGCTGTTCGTCTTCGGCGGCGGCCGCGACGTGCGGCCCGTGACGCGATTCGCCCGCGAGGCTGGCTTTCGCGTCGCCGTCGCCACCGCGCGCGGCGCACAGGCCGACGCCAAGCGGTTCCCGGCCGCAGACCGCGTGGTCGCTACGCACCCGACCGACCTCGACTCCTGCATCGAACGCGCCGCAGATACCTACGCCGTGCTGATGTCGCACAACTTCGTGGACGACCGCCTCGCGGTCGAAGCTCTGCTCGACACGGCAGTTCCATACGTCGGATTGATGGGGCCACGAAAGCGATTCGACGAACTGCGCGACGCGCTCGCCGAGGACGGCGTCGAACTCACCAAATCGCAACTCGACCGTATCTCCACGCCAGTCGGACTGGATTTGGGAGGAGGTGAACCCGCGCAGGTGGCGCTCAGCGTCGTGAGCGAGGTGCTAGCGGTGAGCAACGATAGGGACGGGACTCGCTTGAGCGAGAGCGAGGCGTCGATTCACCCCCGGGCAGAATAGTTCTCGTCCTCACTCGCCGCGAAGCGTCTCTAAATCTTCGCGGGTGTCGATATCTTGGCGAACGCCGGCGTCCTCGACGTCCACCCACGCGACTGCTCCCGATTCTGCTTCCGATTCGATAAGTTCGCGGCCGCCCGTGTCGCCCTCTACCTCCGCCAGCGCGTCGAAGTACGCAGCGTCGAACAGCACTGGATTGCCACGTTCGCCCTCGTATCTGGGGACGACGATATCACCGTCTCCGTCGCGGTACGCTGCGAGGAGTGCTTCGACAGTTTCGACTGAGACGCGCGGCATGTCGCCGAGCGCGAACAGCGCCGCGTCGGCCTCGCGCTTGCGGGCGAACTCGGCAGCGAGCTTCACCGACGTGCTCTGGCCATCCTCGAAGTCCGTGTTGTAGAGTACGTCTACATCGTCGGGAAGCGCGCCCTCGACCAGTTCGCGTTCGTGTCCGACGACGGCGACGACCGCATCGACGCCGGAGGCCGTCAGCGTCCGTGCGGCGTGTGAGACGACCGGTTCGCCGTCTATTTCGGCCAGTAGTTCGTTCCCGTCGCCGAACCGTGACCCGGTTCCGGCGGCGAGCAGAACTCCGAGCATCATACCGCGATTTGCACACCCCCACATCAAAACGTTTCGGCAACTGACGGGGACTGCCACCGCAACTGATTGGGTCGGGTCAGGGGCCGTCGTCCCCCGATTCGGCGCAACGTTTATGCGCTGACCGGAAATACGTGAGTACCTACCATGAGTGCTGACGACACGTCGGGGTCTCTCGACCGGCCGACCGAGGACATTTCACTCTCTATCAACGGTGAATCCGTCTCTGCGGAGGTGGAACCGCGCCACAAACTTTCGGACTTCCTCCGTGACGCCCAAGACCTCCGGGGGGTCCGCGTCGGCTGTGAACACGGTGTCTGTGGGGCCTGTACTGTTCTGATGGACGGACAGGCTGTCAAGTCGTGTCTCACCTACGCGGTGCAGGCCGACGGCACCGAAATCGAGACTGTCGAGGGACTCGCCGAGGACGGCGCGCTCCACCCGATTCAGGAGGCGTTCCACGAGGAACACGCCTTGCAGTGTGGCTTCTGTACCAGCGGGTTCGTGATGGCGAGCAAGGAACTGCTGGACGAGAACCCCGACCCCTCCAAGGAAGCCGTCGAGAAGGGACTCGCGGACAACATCTGTCGCTGCACTGGCTACCAGAACATCTACGACGCGGTGTTGCGCGCGGCCGACCGGATGGACGGTGAAAGCACGGTGGACGAGGAGGAAGAAGCATAGATGAGTTCGCACGCACGAACCGACGCTGCTGAAGAGGGCGAGACAGAGACGAAAAAAGAGCGATTCACGGGGAGTGGCATGGCCCGCGTCGAGGACCACCGCATCCTCACCGGCGAGGCCGAGTACATCCACGACAAGGCTCCCGAAGACTCGCTTCACATGGCGCTCCTGCGGAGCGTTCACCCGCACGCCGACATCGTGGACATCGACACCAGCGAGGCCGAGGACCATCCCGGCTGTCACCTCGTGTTGACCGCCGAGGACATCAAGGCCGAGTACAACCCGATGCCCGCCGGACTCGAAGGATTCGAGGAGTGGTCGCTGGCCGACGGCCGGGCGCGCTACGTCGGCGAACCAGTCGTCGCGGTCATCGCCGACGACCGCTACGTCGCCGAAGACGTGGTGGACCTCGTGAACGTGAAATACGACCAACTCGACTGCGTGGTGGACCCCCGAGAGGCCCGTGAAGACGAGGTGGTGGTCCACGAAGAGTTCGGCACGAACGTCGGCGACCACGAGGAACTGGTCTTCGGCGACCCTGATTCGGCGTTCGAGGAGGCCGACCACGTAATCGAGAAGTCCTACTCGTGGGGTCGCATCTCGGGCGTTCCGCTCGAAACGGCAGGCGTCGTCGCCCAGTACGACGACGACACCGATAGCTTCGACATCGACTGCAACATCCAACTGCACACGCTCGTGGACGACACCGTCTACGAGACGCTCGGCTACGACCCCGACGACGTGAACCTCGACGTGCCGCCGGACGTGGGCGGGAGCTTCGGGACGAAAATCGCCATCCATCGGTACTGTTGTCTGGCCGCGATGGCGAGTAAGGAACTGAACAAACCAGTGACCTTCGTGGAGGACCGCATCGAGAACTTGCAGGGCGGGGACATGCACTCTACGGAGCGCGAATACGACGTGAAAGTCGCGCTGGACGACGACGGGACGATTCGCGCGCTGGACTTCTGGTTCGTGGACGACTTTGGCGCGTGGCCCCGATATCCGGTGAATCAAGTCCTCAAACCCCTCTCAGTTCTCACCAACGCCTTCGACGTACAGGACGCCCGCTACGAGTACGACCTCGTGTTGACGAACAAGACCTGCCAGACGGCGTATCGCGGCTTCGGCGTTCCCTCGCACCTCTACGCACTCGAAATGCTGGTAGACGACGCCGCCGAAGCACTCGGGATAGACCCCGACGAGTTGCGGCGCCGGAACCTCATCGAAGCCCACCAGATGCCGTATCAACTTCCCTCGAAGAACATCTACGACTCGGGGGACTTCCCCGCGGCGCTGGCACACGTCCAGCAACGAATCGAGGAGGAGCGCGACGGCGGCCTGTTGGACCCCGAAACCGTGGAGCAGAAGCGCGAGGAAGGCAAGTACCGCGGTGTGCGCCCCACGGTCCACATCGAACCGGGCGTGAGCGGCTCTGACTGGACCGACCGCCAGCGCTCGGATAGAGAGGGATTAGAAGAACGCAACCGAGAGGACGTGGCGGAACTGCCCGAACACCTCCGCGCGGAGATTCGACCAGACGGTACCGTGAAGGCGTATCTCGCGACCGATACGTCGGGGCAGGGCCACCAGACGCTCGTAAGCCAACTGCTCGCTGACGAGTTGGGTGTGCTGCCGAGCGACATCGAAGTGGGGTACTTGGACAGCGAGACCGCACCGACCGAGTACGGCACCGCGGCGTCTCGCATGGCCGTGATGCTTTCGGGGGCAGCGCAAGGATTGGGCAAGGAACTCGTCTCGAATTTGGAGCGTTTAGCCGCCGAGACGTGGGACTGCGACGAAGACGACGTGACCTACCGCGACGGCGCAGTGGTGCGCGTCGATGGCGGTGGCGAGGAGACGCTCTCACTCGCGGAACTCGCGGCGCAGGACGACGAATCTGGTCTCACTCGCGCGAGCTACGACTACGAGCATCCGACGACGCAGTTGGAGCAGTTCGACGAAGCACTGTCGAAGAAACTCCCCGTCTACCCGACTGCCGCGTTCGCCGCGAACGCGCCAATCGTCGAGGTGGACACGAAGACCGGCGAAGTCGATATTTTGAAGTTCTACTCGTTGCGGGACTGCGGGACGCAACTCAACCCGACCATCGTCGAGGGACAAGCCCACGGCGGCCTCGCGCAGGGCATCGGCGCGGCGCTTCAGGAAGAATTCGGCTATGACGAGTCGGGCCAACCGCAGGCCATCACGCTGTTCGACTACAAACTGCCGTCCATCGAGCACATTCCGGAGTTGGAGTTAGAACACACCGAGACGCCCTCGCCGTTCACCGCGACGGGCGCGAAGGGAACGGGCGAGGGCGGCATGATTGACGGCCCGGCGAGTCTCGCCTGCTCCATCAACGCCGCGCTGGAACCGCTCGGTGTCAGGGCCGACCAGATTCCGTTTACGCCGAACCGGATTCGGGAACGGATTCGGCAGGTGGAGGGAGAGGAGTAGTCGCTGGCTGAAAGGAACGTTTCACTCTTCGCCCGATTTATTGTTTCAACGCCGCTACTGTCACGTATGAGACGCACCCGGATTGACCTCCTCCTCCTCGCGCTCTGTGTCCTGCTCTCGGGTTGTGCATCGAGCGGAGTCGGGACTTCGCCGAGAGAAACGACTACCGACGGCTGTCCACCGACCAAGCACTTCTCGAAGAAGTCACTCCCCGAGAAGCCCGCGGAACTGACGAACGAGACGGCAGTCGAGTTCGCCGTGGCCTACGAGAACGCGACGACGTGGAACGAAGAGCGCAAGAACGCGGAGACTGAGTTGAACGTCAACGCGCAAGGGTCGCTCGTGAACCGAACCAAGACGGGGTACGTCGTCCACGTTTCGGGTGGTATCAGCACCTACAGTTGTCACGACGGCCAAGTTGCCGTCGGCGACGGTTTCGTCAGAGCCAACTACTTCGTAAACGACTCCACGGTCGTCAAGTTGGAACACCCAGAGAACCGCACGACCGACCCCAGAGATGGTGGTGTGGTCGTCGAACGGTGGAACACGACGACCGAAACGACTTGATTACCAGGTACTTGGACAGATGACACAGGCCCTATGGCGTGCGCTGGCGCGACCTTCGTGTCGCGCCGACTCCGTGCGAGGTCTTGGCGAACGAATGTGAGCCACCGCTCGAAAGCCAAGCGAAGTCTTCAGGAACGAAGTGACTGAAGGCTCGATGGACGTTTTGCGTCCATCGGTGCGAACTCTTCCGGTGGATGAGCGAATCGGGTGGGGAGGCGTGTGGCTGCTGCGGTTGCGGTGCGGCAGTCGCACAAGCGCGATGTAGACGTGTGAAATCCGTGCGCTCCGCGCTCGGATTTCGCGCGTCGATTTTTGATCCACATTTTTTCGAGAAGCGGTGGCAGGTGCGCGGAGCGCACCGTCGCCACCCGCCGAGAAAAAAGGTGGCAGTTGGTGACTCAGTTACCGGTGGTTAGGGAGCCACTATATCAATAGCCATTATCAGTCATGCCGGGGGTTCAAATGCCAGAGCAACGACCACCATCGGTACCAGCGGAATCGCTCAGAGAGTTCGGAGAGACACTACGAGGCGATTTACTCCTACCCGACGACCCAGCATACGACGAGGCGCGCACGGTGTGGAACGCGATGATAGACCGCTATCCGGCGGCCATCGCCCGCTGTGCGGGCGCGGCCGACGTGATGGCCTCCGTGAACTTCGTCGCCGACAACGACCTGCTCGTCTCCGTCTACGGCGGCGGGCACAACATCGCGGGCAACGCAGTCACCGACGACGGGTTCGTCATCGACTGCTCGCAGATGAAGTCGGTGCGAATCGACCCCGGCGCGAAAGTCGCGCAGGTCGAACCCGGCGTCGTCCTCAACGAGTTCGACCACGAAGCACAGGCGTTCGGTCTCGCCACGCCGGTGGGCTACAACTCCACGACCGGCATCGCGGGACTCACGCTCGGCGGCGGGTTCGGGTGGCTCTCGCGCAAGTACGGCTTGACTGCGGACAACCTTCGGGCCGTAGACATAGTCACCGCTGACGGAACGCTCCGCCGCGCCAGCGAGGAAGAGAACGAAGACCTGTTCTGGGGCGTCCGCGGCGGTGGCGGCAACTTCGGTGTCGTGACGAACTTCGAGTTCGACTTGCATCCGGTCGGTCCGGAGGTGCTGTCGGGCGCGCTCGTTCACCCGTTCGAGGACGCCGCCGACCGACTGCGGGAATATCGCGAAGTCGTCGCCGACGCACCCGAAGAGTTGGCCGCGTGGTTCGTCATTCGCCACGCGCCGCCGTTGCCGTTCTTGGCGGAGGAGTGGCATGGGAAGAAGGTGTTGCTGTTCGCTGTGTTCTACGCAGGTGACGTGGCCGACGGCGAGGAGGCAGTGAAACCACTGCGAGAGCTAGGTGACCCCGTCGCCGACGCCATCACGCCACACCAGTACGCCGAGTGGCAGAGCGCGTTCGACGGCCTGCTCGCACCCGGTGCCCGCAACTACTGGAAGTCACACAACTTCGTGGAGATGACCGACGGCATGATAGAGAACTTCGTCGAGTACGGCGAGAAGATACCGACGCCGTTGTCGGAAATCGCCGTCGCGCACCTCGGCGGGGCCATCAACGACGTGCCGGTGGACGCGACAGCCTACCCGCACCGCGACGCGGAGTTCCTGATGAACCTGCACACGCGCTGGGAGGACCCGGCGATGGACGACGAGTGCATCGAGTGGGCACGGGAACTGTACGAGGCGATGAAACCGCACGCCACTGGTGGGGTGTACGCGAACTTCATCCCGGAGGAAGTGGGCGAAGAGCAGGCCGCCTACCGCGAGAACTACGAGCGACTCGTCGAACTGAAAGACGAGTACGACCCGGAGAACCGCTTCCGCCGGAATCAGAACGTCACGCCGACTGCGTGAACCTGCCTCGTCTTTCTCGTCGCGTGCTAGCCCACCCGTCGTGACCGCAGACCGACCGCCGAGCGAGAGGTAACCGAGCGAATCCGATTTCGATTCCCCGAAGCTTTTGTGTTGCTCTGGCAACCTGTACTCGTGAACCGACGTGCCCTCCTCTCGGCGTTCGCGTCAGCATCGACGCTCGGTCTCGGTGGTTGTCTCGACCAGAACACGATTGGCAGTGGTCGGAGTGATGCGGGAGACACTCGTTCCGCGAATCACCGTCCAGAGAAACCAGTACGGTGTCGTGGCGACCCCATCTCAGCGAGTCGCGAGGTGACGGACAGCCCCGGATACGAAGACAATATCGAGTACTTTCCGTCGAACCGGACGGTTCGGTTCGTCGCGACGATGAGCGGTGACGGCCCGGAGTCCTTCGAAACGATGCCCTTCGAGCAGTGGGGGTCCATCGAGTCTGCCGAAGTCGGCTTGGAGAAAGTCCGAGAAGTAACGGAGAAGCGTCTGGAGACGGACGATTTCGGGTCCGGGATGGGCGACGCTCCCGGGTTCTTCAACGGCGACATGGCCATCACGCTCAGCGTCGCCACCCGAGTCGAAGACGACGAAACGGTGACGCCGTCGCTATCGCTCTCGAAACTCGCCGACAACGCGCCCAAGTCGGCGAACGTGACCGTTTCGCTCGACGGCGACGAATACTCTCGGACGGTGCCGGTTTACGCGGAACACGTTCGAGTGGGGGCGCTGTAGTGGACCGTCACTCGGCTGGCGAATCTATCGGCACGGTGAGTATTTTGACGGACGACTGTCGAACGACGCGCTCGGTTACGCTCCCTAAATGTAGCAGGCGGTCGAGTCCCGTTCGACCATGCGTCCCCATCGTCACGAGGTCCACGTCGTACGCCGTAATCGCGTCCAGAATTTCCTCGTGGGGAATCCCCCAGCGGACGTGCTTCTCGACTTCGACGCCCATCTCTCGGGCGGCCGCTTCGACGCGTTCGACGGCCTGCTCTGCTTCCTCCTCTGCGTCTTCGACGACGTAGTCGTACTCTCGGGTGACGTGGCGCTCGTCGATTACGTAGAGCGTATGTACGGTGGCATCGCTCTCTGCCGCGAGTTCCAAGCCTGCTCTGACCCCTGCTTGCGCTCCCTCGCTCCCGTCCGTCGGGAGTAGAATCGAGTCGTACATGGCGAACGATTTCTCGTTCGACATTAAAATTCTACCGCCGATATTCTACTCGTTCAGGTGTTCTCTCGGTTCTTTCACCCTCCTGCCGATTCGGCGGTCGGAGTCTATCGAGTGCACGACGACTCACGAGCGACCCCATCATCGCCTGCCGGTTGCTGAACCCTTTTCCGAACATCGACCCAATCGACACTCGTTCATGACCGACTTGGAAGCACTCGACCTCGACTTCGTCCAGTTAGGTGGCACGGGCTTGCAGACGAGCGAACTACAGTTTGGCACGTGGCGCTTCGGGAAGGAGACCGAAGAAGGCAACGTCGAAATCGACGAGGCTCGCGCCCACGAACTGCTCGACGCCTACGAGCAGGCTGGCGGTCGATACATTGACACGGCCGACGTGTACGGCGGCGGGAAGTCAGAGGAGTGGATCGGCGACTGGCTCGAAGACCGGGACCGCGAACGCTACACTATCGCGTCGAAGATTTACTGGCAGATTCGAGACGGCGATCCGAACAGTCGGGGGACCAACCGCAAGAACCTCCGGCACCGCACCGAGAAGATTTTGGAGCGGTTGGACACCGACTACGTGGACGTACTGTACATCCACCGGTGGGACGACCAGACCTCCGCTCGGGAGATGATGAAGACGCTCAACGCGCTCGTAGAGGAAGGGAAAGTCCAGTATCTCGGTGCCTCGACGCTCCGCCCGAACGCGTGGAAGGTGGCGAAGGCGAACGAGATTGCTCGCGCCGAGGGCTGGGAGCAGTTCACCGTGCTACAGCCGCGTTACAACCTCGTTGACCGCGAAATCGAGGGCGACTACTTGGAGATGGCTCGCCACGAAGAGCGTGCGGTGTGTCCGTGGAGTCCGCTCGGGCAAGGCTTCCTGACCGGCAAGTACTCGCGCGCCGACGGGCTAACCGGCGAGTCTCGGGCCGTAGAGGACAGTCGCTTCGAGAACAACTACCTCAACGAGACGAACTTCGACGTGCACGACGAACTTGACGCCGTGGCCGAGGAAGTGGATGCGACGCCCGCCCAGGCTGCGCTCGCGTGGCTCATGCATCGTGATGGCGTCACTGCACCAATCGTCGGTGCCCGGACTGTCGAGCAACTCGAAGAGAATCTCGCTGCTGCCGAAATCGACCTCTCCGACGAGCAGGTCGAACGACTTGCCGAGGCGAAGGGCGGTCCGTACGCTGGACTGTAGATCGTTCGAACGTACGCACGTTTTCTGCTTTTTTTCGGACGCTCAAGAGTCCCGCATGGCGAGAGCGATTGCACCGAGTAGGTACAGAGGGATGATGTAACTCAGCGCGATTGCCACGGAGACTGAGAGCAAGACGAGCGGATTCGAGTTTCCAGAGCCTGTTTGGAGGAATATCATTGCGGCGAACCATAGCGTGAGCGTCTGCGTGATGTTGATGTTTTCCACGAGCAAGCCCAAAAATTGGACAGATTGCTGATATTACTGTCGATTACTGGCGGTTCACTTCGGACGCACCACAGTAAACCAATTCACCGTCGTCCAGCCACGAAGCGTCCAAACACGCCATTTGATTCGAATCAGTACCACTTTCACTTTCACTCCGGACATGGCTTAGCCTTTTTCCGATGGATGCCGTCTCTCCTATCGACCCATGAGTTCACGCCGAACACAACACGAACTCAAGCAGGGACGGAGACAACTCCGAGACCTATACACCGCCAGGCAACCAGGGGCCAGCACCGTCCGATATCGGCAACACACGATTACCCGAAAGCACGCCGATAGCCAATCGAGGACGTGGCAAATCATCGCCCCAAACGGCGAAGTCAAAGCTACCGTCGATATCGACATCTTCGAGGAGGCTAAGCAGTGGTTGCAGTTCGTCGATGCAGTCGTTCGGTTCGACTTCGAACGCGCAACTGAGTGGTTCGACTGTTTGTGACGTTGATTTGTAGTTCTCGTTTGTAACGCCAGTTTGTAACGTCCCGAATCAGCGTTCGTGGAGGTCCATCGGCATCCCGTCTCGGGGGTGCATCGTCAGCGTCGGCCACAGTTCCGGTTCGTTCTCCCGGGCGTATTCGAGTCGATACTGTTGTGCCGTCCGAGCGAGGATGAGTTTCGCTTCGAGTTTAGCGAGGTGTTTGCCGATGCAGTGGCGCGGTCCGCCGCCGAACGGGAAGTACGCGAAGCGCGGTCGGTCCTCGTCGCGCGTCCAGCGGTCCGGGTCGAACGCGTCGGGGTCGTCCCAGTACCGCTCGGAGCGGTGCATCGCCCACTGCGAGACCATGATGGCCGCTCCTTCCGGAATTCGATAGCCACCGAGGACGACAGGTTCGGTCGCCTCGCGGAACATCGTGTACACCGGCGGGTAGAGACGCATCGACTCGTCGATGACGCGTTCGACGTACGACAGTTCGCTCACGTCAGTCGTCGCTGGCGGGTCCCCATCGAGTACCTCGTCGATTTCTTCGTGGACTCGCTGCTCGACCTCGGGGTGTTGGGAGAGCAGGTACCACGTGTAGGTCAGCGTGAGGGCGGTCGTGTCGTGACCCGCTAAGAGCATCGTCATCACCTCGTCGCGTATCTGGCGGTCTGTTTGCTTGCCGCGGTCCTGCGCGCGGAGGAGAATCGACAGCAGGTCGTTCGGTCCGTCGTCAGTTTCGGGGTCGCCGTGGGTACCGCGGCGTTCGGCGACGATGTCGTCGATTACGCTGTCCATCGTTTCGAGCGCGTTGCGGTAGTCGCTGTCGCCGGGCAGCGGGAGCCACCCCGGCGCGGCGAATCGGACAGGGTCGGGTCCGAAACGCCTGCCGAGCGGGAGCAGTGCCTTTCGGATGGTCTCGACGCGTCTATCGTTCAAATCGGTGCCGAGCATGAGGTCGGCGATGACTGCCAGCGTGACTTCCGTCATGTCCTGCTCGACGTCCACCTCGGCACCGTCGGTCCAACCGGCGAGCAGGTCGTCGTTGTGGGCGACGATTCGGTCGGCGAACCCGAGCAGTCGATTCGCGTCGAACGCCGGGTTTGCGAGTTGACGCTGCTTGCGCCACGTTTGACCCTCGCTGAGGAGCAGTCCCTTCCCGAGGAGGTCGCCGAGCGCGTCGCTCTGGAAGTCGGGTTTCTGGAACTTGTGGGCTTCCGAGACGAGCACGCGCTCGATATCGACGGGGTCGGTGACGAGGTGCGTGTTCAGCGGCCCGAGGTCGAACTGCACGACGTCGCCGTACGCTTCTTCGAGTGCCGAGAGGAATCTGAAGGGGTCCCGGGCGTAGCGGCGACTACTGCCGAACAGTGGCTCTCCCCGCGGGCCGGGCGGTGACGAACGCATCGATACTGCTTGGGCTTACAGCAGAATGAATCCGGCGGTGGTCTCGGTTTGAATTGGTTCTGTGGTAGCTCAGTCGCTACAAACTGGCGAACGGGGGTTTACGTATCGACACGCCCCCGGCCGGGCTTACGACGAGAGACGTTTCGTACCGTCCATACCCTGCGCCGCCGACGGTCCACCGGCTGGTAGTCTGGACTCCACTCCCGAGCGTGGCTGTGATACGGTACTCTCCCCGGCGATAGGTGACGCTCTCTTGGAGGATGCCTGAAACTGACCCAAGCGAATACTCCGCACTGAACATCTCCGTGGGCGTCTCGTCTCCGAGGAATTCGACGGTCACCGACAGCGTATGAGTTTCAGTATCGAGATTGTAGACGCGGTAGCCAGCAGTTCGGCCTTCGCAGGGTTGCTCGACGTTTTCGCTGGCATTTTCGGATGCGAACACGTTCTCGCAGTTTCCGTAGCGGTCCGAGAGGTCCTCGACGCGCACGGTCAACTCGTCGCTGACGTAGTAGAACGAGGGGAGTTGGCCGTGGTCAGCGTACACTCCGTCACTGTATCTCGCGGACCCGGTACAGGTCGCAAGCGCGTAATGACCTCCGTGACCGGCCATCTCGTAGACGGACGTACAGTCGGCGGAGACTGTCTCGGCGTCCGACTCGTGGAGCGAGTTGTAGACGATGGCGTGTTCGAACTGCTTTACGTACGACGCGACGGCGTTCTCGGTGAGTTCCGCGGGCCGGTCGGGGTACTGTTTCGGGCCGCTTGGGGTCGTAGCGTACGTCCCCGACTCCTCGACCACGGTTTCCGGTCGCCTGGTAGTCGTTGCACTATGCCGGGATTCGCTGGTCGTTTGCGTCGAATCGCCCGTACTCGAAGACGTGCATCCTGCGACGACTGCACTAGCGAGAACGCTACCCGTCTGGAGGACCGACCGACGTGACCGCTTTGGGACCATAAAAATGTAACGCGAATGGGTCGGTATAGGCTTTCTGTCGGTCTCGTCCTCTCCTTTTCTTCTTCCTCTCCTTCCTCCACCCTTTTCTTCTTCCTCCCGCTCCTCCTCCTTTCCCGCTCCTTCGCTCCCGTCTGTCGGACTGTTGAGTACAGACCGTACTTTCGGCAGTAATCGCTCGACCCGCCGTCCGTTCTATTATCGTCGCCGTCGTACGGGGTCTTCGGTGTGGAAAGATGGGGATTTTGAGAAACGACGAGCGGGGAGCAAACGAGCGGAGAACTAGGAAATCGAGCGAACGACGACGGCCGATGCTACTCGACCAGTACCTACCGGAGTACGACGAGACGGTGGTCCGGCATACAGTCGTGGAAGCCGACCAGGAGACCACCTACGACGCGATGTTGACGACCGACCTGTTGGACCTCGGGCCGGTCGTCCGGTCGCTCGGCCAGTTGCGCGACCTGCCGCGCGTCGTCTCCGACCGACTGCACGGGACCGAGTCGTCTCGCGACCCCGAACAGATGCGAATCGCCGACGTTCCCGAGACGAGCGAGTGGGTTCGACTAGACGAGCAACCGGGAGCGGAGTACGTCTTCGGCGCAATCGGAAAGTTCTGGCAGCCAGCAATCGAGTGGCGACGCGTGGCCCCGTCTGAATTTCGGGAGTTCACGGAACCGGGGTACGCGAAACTCGCAATTGGTCTCTCAGTCCGGCCGTTCGGTGAGGGTCGAACGCTTCTCTCGTACGAAGCCCGCACCGCGACGACGGACGACCGAGCGCAGGAGAGCTTCCAGCGATACTGGCGGGTCGTCGGACCCTTCGCTGGGTATCTGATGTCGCGCGCGCTCGACCAGATGGCGACGAACGCCGAGAGTCGGGCACGACTGTCGGAGAAAACAGACCGACGAGAGGCGAGTGAGGGCGTGCCGAAAACGGACTCCACGTGCTCGCGGAGTCGTGGACTGGGACTGCTCGCCGGATTCGCACTCGCAGGTGTCTACCACTTCGTGGTGCGGCCGTGGCACAACCGCTGGGGGACAGTCGAGGGAGAAGCAGCAGAATCGTTACCGGGCGACGACTTGCTTCCCGACGCGACGAAGCAGGTCACGCACGCCGTCGAAATCGACGCCCCTGCCGAGGAAGTCTGGCCGTGGCTCGTCCAAATCGGCCAAGACCGCGGCGGATTCTACAGCTACGACTGGCTCGAAAATCTGGTCGGTGCGGACATCCACAACGTCGAGCGAATCGTTCCCGAGTACCAGCACCTCGACAAAGGCGACACGATTCGACTCGCACCTGTGGAGTATCCCGTCCAGTCCCCTGAATCGGTGCCTCGGGTCGTACAACTCGACCCAGAGCGCGCAATCGTCCTCCAACCGCCGGGCGAAAACCCAGCGTGGACGTGGGCGTTCGTCCTCGACACAGTAGACGCAGACACGACTCGCCTCCTCGCACGAATGCGGTCGCGGCCTGCAAAATCGTCGCTCGGACTCTTCGCAGGGCGGCCCGTACTCAGCAGCGTACTGGACTACGTCTTCTGGGAGCCTGCACATTTCGTCATGGAGCGAAAGATGTTGCGCGGAATCAAACGCCGCGCGGAACGACGACGCACGACGAAGGAATCGACGCCGTGAGCGCTACTTCACGTCGTCGGTTCGGCAGTCGAAGGCCACCAAGGTAGCTCTCTTTCAGTCATCAGTTACCCGGCAAGGCACAGAAATCGCTTCCGGTCGCGTTACAAACCCAGGTGCGAAGTCGAACTCGGCATGTCGTCGTCATCGTCGTCCTCGCCGTCTTCGCCGTCTTCGATACTGCCTTCGTGGGAGAACTCCACGTCGTCGTCCACCAGATAGACGTTCCCCAACTCGACCACTACGTCCACCGAGGGGAGCGTCGTTCCGGCGGCATCGCCGTTGTCGCAGTGTCCCGAACAGGAGTCGAACATCGACCCGTGTTTCGGACAGATTATCTGTCCGTCGCGCATCGCCGCGCCGAAGCCTCTGTCGAGTCGCTGGAATTCGTGGGTGCAGCGGTTCATCCACGCCTGCACTGCTTCTTTGTCACCTTCGCTTCCCCCACCATCGTCGCCCTCGCTTTCCTCGCCGTTCCCGTCGCAAGGTACCAGTAGTACTTCGTCTAACTCGTCGTACTCGTCTCGAATGGTGAACAGCCACGACCCCTCTTCTTCGACTTCCTCGGCGGTCGTCAGGTGCGTTCGCCCGGTCACAGTTTGGCTGATGTCGCCCGATTGATAAAGTTTCGTCGGGTTCCGGAGTGGTCCTCGACGAACAGGTCCGTACGTTTCTGTGTCCACTCTCGGCAGTCGGTGACTGTCTCGAAACCGACTTCGATGCCACCGGGTCGTCCGCTCGAAGCTCGAACTTATCACCTCGTCACTCGTCTCTCTGGTCATGTCGAACGCCACGGAGGACGAGCGGGACGACGAGGAACGAAACGTCGGTGTCGGAATCGGCGTCGGAATCGCGCTCGGGACGGCCATCGGAACGGCAATCGGCATCGCTACCGACGACATAGGTCTGTGGCTTCCTATGGGTATCGCGCTCGGCACTGCGTTCGGGGCCGCGTTCGGAACGATGTCCGACGAGGACTCCGAGCAGTAGATTCCACGAGAGTTCGTGTCGTGCCAGCGAAAGAGCATTATCTGGCGCAGGTGAAACACGCCACAGATGACTACTGTTCGGAATCTGGCCCCCGACGACGCCCCAGAACTCTGCGGCCTCTACGAGGAGTACGAGTGGTGGGAGGACCGCGAAGTCGATGACGTTCGAAGAGCACTCGCCGAGACGGAGGTCGCGGTCGGCGTCGAAGACGACGGCGACCTCGTCGCGTCGGCGCGCGTCATCACCGATTACACCTACTACGCAAACGTCTTCGACGTTATCGTCGCCGCCGACCGCCGGGGGGAGGGACTCGGGAAGACGCTCATGGAAGCAGTCGTTTCTCACCCCGACCTACAATCGGTCGTCGGTCTCTCGTTGCTCTGTCGAAGTGGGCTGGTGCCGTACTACGAGTCGGTCGGTTTCGAGTTGTACGACGGTGAACTGGCGGTTCCGGAGGGCGGCGTCGAAGAACTCGTTCGGATGACGTACGCGCAGGACGACTAACACCAACTAAGTGGCTGCCCGCTACAGGGCTTCTCATGGTCGGCCCAACGAATCAAGATAGCGACGACGAACCGAACCGGGTACTCGCGTTAGGAGTCGGCTACGGTCTCGCAATCGGGTCCGGTCTCGGGACTACGTTCGGCGTCGTCATCGACAACATCGTGCTCGGGATGGCGATAGGAAGCTCTCTCGGACTCACGCTCGGTCTGCTGTTCGGGTCGTCGTTCGGCGACAGATTCGAAGGCGAGTGAGCCTATTCGAGCGACGCTTCGGCGTCGGGCTTACCTTCCAACTTCGACTCGGCAGGCTCGCCTTCTTTGGCTTTCTCCTCTAAGTCCTCGAAGAAGTCGGTGACGAGTTTGTTCGTCACGCTGCCGAGCGCCCGCTGGCCCAGACTGGCTATCATGCCCGAGACGTTCGTGGAGGCAGACCACTCGGCGCGCGTGCCGCCGTCCTCGGTCTCGTTGAGGTTCATCTCCGCGACTGCGTCGAAGGCGTTGCGCGAGGCGTTGCCGTCGGCTTGCATCTCCAACACGCCCGGTTCCTCGGTCTTGGTGACGATTACGTCCACGTCGAAGGTCGGCTTGACGCTCCCGACGCCCACAGCGATAGTCGCGGTGAGTTCGTGGGGAGACTTCATCGTCATGCCGTCACAGCCCGGCGCACAGTCGCCCAGCACGTCCGGGTCGGTGAAGTAGTTCCACAGTTCGTCTCGGGGGAGTTCGGATTCGAATTCGCCGTCAAATTCCATCATGTGTTGTGAATCTCTCAGCTAAGTCGGCCGTCTCAGTTGTTCGTCGCGCGTTCGTAGGAGGTCGAAAGCGAGCGGCGTGCGTACTCGCCCGCGACTTCCTCCTTGAAGTCGCTGTCTGCGTGCATCTCGTCCTCGGGTCTGGCCGCCGCCGTCGCGGCGTCCGCGGCGGCGTCTAGCGTCTCCTCGGAGAGCGGTTCGCCTTCGAGGGCGTCTTCTGCCTCCTCGACTCGCAGGGGAACGTCGGCGGCGTTCGCCAACGCGAGGCGGGCCTCCTCGACTTTGGGGTCCGCGGCGTCGGGGTCGTCCACCCGAATCGCGGACGCGGCGCTCACAGTCGGCCACGTCTGTGCGGCGGGTTTCAGTTCGAGGAACGCCATGCCGGTTCGCTCCGTGGGGAAGGGGTCGGTCGGAACCGTCGCGGCGGCGATTATCTCGTTTTCGCGCAGTTCGGTGAACATGTACGCGATGAAGTAGTCCGCGATGGCCACTGTTCGCGAGTCGTCTTCGGAGACGAGTTCGAGGTCTGCGTCGAGCGCGAGCAGTGCCGCCGGGTAGTTGCCTGCCGGGTCGGCCTCGCCGACGCTGCCGCCGAGCGTGCCGCGATTACGGACGCTCGGCCCGGCGATCTGTTCTGCGGCCTCCGGAAGCATCGGGAGGCGGTCGGCGAGCAACGCCGACCGCTCGATAGTTCGGTGGGTCGTCATCGCGCCGACCGCGATTTCGCCGTCGCGTTCCTCGACGTAATCGAGGTCTTCGACGGCGTTCAGGTCGATGAGGTGGTCGGGTGTGGCGAGTCGGTTCGCCATCACGATTCCTAGCGACTGGTTGCCCGCGAGCAACTCGGCGTCGCCGTGCGCTTCGAGGAGGGACGCCGCCTCTGCGACGGACGTCGGTCTGTGATATTCGAACGGTGCAGGTTTCATTTGTTGTTGGGGAGATGAACGGTAACGTTCGGAGTAGTGACGGTACGCGACTATCATGGAGAACTGTAATAAATCTTGGCGCGAGTTCCCATGCCTCGTGCCGATTTCTTGACTCGCGCACCCCACTTTCGAATCCTGCCGACGCGGGAGGGACAAAATTATATTACTACCCTGAGCAACAAGTCGGTATGGCTGACCTCTTGCCCTCCTCCCCAGACTCCAGCGTCGGCGACGACGGTGACCCGCGAGTCATCGGCGTCGATAGCGACGACGCTGAGGCCTTGCTCTCTGCCCTCCAGTCCGAGACGGCCCGCGAGATTCTGGCGGCGCTCTACGAGGAACCCGGAACGCCCTCCGGCCTCGCCGAACGGGCCGACACCTCTATCCAGAACGTCCGGTACCACCTCGAAAAGCTCGTGGACGCAGACCTCGTGGAAGTCGCGGACACTATCTACTCCGAGAAGGGCCGCGAGATGAAGGTGTACGCGCCCGTCTCGGGGCCGCTGGTCTTGCTCGCGGGAAACGACGACGAGAGTCCGGCCCTCGAATCTGCGCTTTCGAGTCTTCTCGGTGGGATTGGAATCCTCGGACTGTCGAGTCTGGCCGTTCAGGGGTACTTCGGCAGAAACGGAAATCTGGGAGAGTTCGTGCCGAGTTTCGGCAGCGGCGGGGGCGCGGCGCAAGCGACGACTACGGCGTCACAGGGCTCGGACATCGACTACGATAGCGACACCGGGAACGCGAGCGGCACCACCAACAGCGAATCGGGTGGCCCGAACGGCGGTCCGGGAGACGACGGCGCGACCACGGAGGAAGCGGCCCGGACGACGACGCAAGCGGCAGGCGATACGACGCAGGCGCAGGCGACTCAGACCACGGAAGCGGGGGCAGAGACGACACGGGCGGCAGGCGACACGACGCAAGCGCAGGCGACACAGACGACGCAGATGGCGGGAGACGCCACTCAGACGACCGAAGCGGCGCGAACGACCCAGGACGCAGCGGCCGATACGACTCTGCGTACCGTCACCGAGGCGACCCAGGACGCCGCGGCCGACACGACGATAGCGAGTGGTGCGCCGGAGCAAACGACACAGGTCGCGGGCGACGCCGGGGCTAGCGCGGCGGCCGGACTGCCACCTGGCTTACTCTTCTTCGCGGGTGGACTGGTCGTGCTACTTTCTATCACTGCTGTGCTGTATCTGCGGAGCCGATAACTTAAATGGCCCCGCGCCGTCTCTCGATTCTCTATGCCTCGAAATCAGACCGTTCAGGCCGTTGAAAGACCGATGGGTCTTTTATATTTGGGCACAAAGGGGCTACTATGCAGCAACTGCTCCAGAGCCAAGAGACTGACAGTAAAGTTGACCTTTCACGTTCCGCCGACGACTTCGACTCGCTGCTCTACTGCGGGCGATGTGGAGAGCGATTCCAAGAGTCAGAAGCCACAGAAGACGGGTGGTACTACCGATGCCCGAACGAGGACTGCGACGCAGAGGGCATACACGAGGACCTCTACCCGGTAAAAGACGTACTTCCGTCCACACACTGACACAGCCGACACCACGAGTTCGACACTGACACTACCACTCCGCGACGGCCCGCACCGGCGCACCGTCAGCACTCGCCCCCGCAAGCGCTAGGGGGTAGGCTCGCACCTCGAATCGCTCCGGGAGGCGGTCGAGGTTCGTCAGGTTCTCGACGACGAGGCAGTTGCTCCCCAACAACGCCCGATGGGCCGGAACGCCCGTCGGCTCTTCTTCGCTCGCGTTTTCGGTCGGCGTCGGGTCGGGATTCAGCGCGTCGAGTCCGACGCTCAAATTCTGTTCAGCACACCACCGCGCCGTCTCGGGTGCGAGGTACGGATGGTCGAGATATTTCTCAGTAGTCCAGTGGTCGCTCCAGTCGGTGTGGAAGACGAGCAGGTCGGTGTCGGTAGCAGTGTCGGCGTCGGCGGGTAGGTCCTCCGGCAAGTCCTCGACTCGAATCGCCTCGCGCGCGGACTTTCCCCGACAATCGACGAGTCGCGCGTCGAACTCGAAGGCCGACACGTCGAACTCGTCCAAAGTCTTCCCGTCTGGTTCGGTGTGACTCGGCGCATCGACGTGCGTGCCGCTGTGGCTTCCGAGGCTGAGGTCCGTCACGCGATAGCCGTCTTCCTCGTGCGTGGCGTGTGGCCGGAGTTCGATTTTCGGGTCGCCCGGGTAGACGCTGGCGTCTTCGGTCAGTGGGTGAGTGAGGTCGATTGTGGGCACGTCGGGGGCTACGAACGCGACCACCGGATACGTTCTGATTCGACGATTCGTGTCGCCGTCTCGTCGTATCAAAAAACCGCAAGCCCGCACTCGACTGACGCAATTTATATGACTGGAAATCTCCACTCCCTCTCATGCGCATCGAGAACAGTTTCATCGCCGCTCGCGGCGTGGGGGCCGCCACCGAGCGAAAACTCTGGCAACAGGGGGTGACCCACTGGGACGACTTCGAAGACGGTCTGCTGGGGCCGAAGACGACCGAGAACGTCTGGGAATTCATCGACAATGCCCGGCCGCGACTGGACGACGGCGACGCCGCCTACTTCGGCGACGCGCTGCCGAGCAAGGAGTTCTGGCGCGCCTACGAGAACTTCGCGCAGGACGCGTGCTTCTTCGACATCGAGACGACCGGACTCGACAGCGCGCGCAACAAAGTCACGACCGTCAGTGTCCACCGAGACGGCGACACTCGGACCTACGTGCAGGGCGACAATCTCACCACGGGCGCGCTCCGCGAGGAGTTCGACGAGTCGAGTCTGCTCGTCTCGTTCAACGGCAAGCGATTCGACCAGCCATTTTTAGAGGACTGTTTTGACCTCGACGTGACGACGCCACACCTCGATTTGTTGTACCTCTGCAAGCAAGTCGGACTCTCCGGCGGTCTGAAGAACATCGAACAGGAGGTCGGCATCGGTCGCGAAGAAGAGGGCGTCGATGGTCGCGAGGCCGTGCGTCTGTGGCACCAGTACGAGCGCGGCGACGACGCCGCGCTCGACAGACTCGTGAAGTACAACCGCGAGGACACTCAGAACCTCCAAACGCTGCTCGACCACGTTCACGGGACGCTCCGCGCGGAGACGCTCGAACCACACCTGTAACGCCATCCGACAAAACGTTTAAAAGCCTATCTACCGAAATAGTAAGAAAGGAGTAAAGTTAATTTACTTCACAATTCTTTTGCGGGAGCGGCTGCTATCAGCGTAAGCCGCACCATGGATCTCACAGAGCAGATAACCTTCGAATCCGACCCCGTCTGGACGGACCGATACGAAACCGAACGCGAACGCGTACTCGACGCTTCTGGCGACGGCCTCCTCGGCATCTTCCACGTCGGTAGTACCGCGATTCCGGACGTGCCGGGCAAACCCGCGTTGGACATCATCGCGGTGTACCCCGACGCCGAATCGATGTCCGTTGCCGCCGCCACACTCACCGACGACGACTTCGAACTCAAAGGCGACTATCCCGACTGCAAGGTGGCCGTTGACGAACGCGAGGACCACGTCGTCATCGTGAAGATGCATACCCGCGACGACGCCAAGGTGCGCAACCAACTCGTCTTCCGGGACTTCCTCCAAGACAATCCCGACGAGCGCCGCGAGTACGAGGAAGTAAAGCGAGAGGCCTTAAAGGCACACGCCGACGACCAAGAGGCGTACACGAAGGCGAAGTCGGACGTGGTGGGGAAGTTGCTGGAGCGAGCGCGCGAGCAGGGGTACGACGAGGAACTCCCCGAGTTTGCCTGAGACTCCGCAGGCGATTACTCACTAGCCAACTGCTCGACCGTCTCGATTTCGCTTTCTTCGAACCCGTACAGTCGATAGACGATACCGTCGATGGCGTCCTCGACGCTTGCAATCTCGTCGTCCAGCGTTTCGGCTCGCTCCCGCGCTTCCTCGAAGCGCGCGAACTCCTCGGCGACTGTTTCGGCGTCCGGCAGTCGCAGTCCTCGCAGACGGTCTAACAGCGAGTACGTCTTCGTCGCGTTCTCCCGAAACTCCGCGAAGCCGTTCGCCCGCTCGACGGCGGCCGGAACGAACGCTTCGAGGAGCGCGGCTGACTCTTTGTGGTCTGGGAACCACAACGCCGGAATCGGTTCCGTCTCGGCGAACCCCCAGCGGTCGGTTGCGTCGTCGCTTTCTGTCGGCTTGTAGCGGGCAGTCGCCGAGAGGACGGGCGTGACGCCGTCGCGTTCGAACTCGACCATGCCGACCCGCAACCCCTCGCGCTCGCAGGCAGTCTCCGTGAGAATAGTCTCCGCGACGCCAGCGACTGGGACGCCCCACTCGCTCAACTTCGGACCGTCGGTCAGTTCCGAGAGGTAGTCGAGTACGTCGGTGTCGAGAGTCGCACGTTCGTCGCATAACGGCCGTAGTCGCTCGGTCAACTCCGCAATCGCGTCGGCGGGGTCTGCTGGCACCGCTGTCTCGACACCCGAATCAGTCGCGACTTCTCGCGGAGAGACCCTCGCTGGGTCGGGGTCCGGCACCGGAATCTCGTCGGTGAAACTCGGCTTGTATCGCAAGTAGTCGCCGCTGACGTGAGTGCCGCCGTACACCTGCCGGAAGTACCGAGCGACGAACGCCGAGTTGAACACCCCGAGCAGGTAGCGCAGCGGGAGGTCCGAATCGTCGCGCTCTCGCACGGTGTACAGCGTGTTCAGCGCGTAGAAATCCTCGTCGTCGTACACCGCGACCGGTCGCTTGCTGATGTCGCGTACGAACAACTTCTTGCCCGCGAACTGAGTCGGGTCGCGGAGGTCGGCGTACTCGCCCGCCTCGTCGTCGAGCAAGCCGTCGTCGTAGCGAATCCATCTGCCGTCCCAGTCGAGTCGGTAGCGGTCTACGCAGGTGCCGTCTACGAGTCGGTGGCAGTCGTCCTCTCCGTCCGAGTCGGCGTCGCTACACTCGTCCACTACCAGCGTTTCGCGAGCGTTCCCGGTGTGAATCGCCTCGGTCGTCCGCACGTGGTCGCCGAACCGGAAACACTGGTCGAGGACGCCCGCCGCGAGGTCGGCGAACGCCCCGTCGAAGTCCAGCGGAATGACTCGCCCACCGAACCGGTCGATGAGCGCGCGCGGCACCGTCGTGACGGGGGCGTCGGTCAGCGCGCGACAGTTCTCGGGACGTCTCACGCGGACCGGTTTCTCGCAATCCTCCTCGTTCTCGCAGTCAACGGTCACGACGACGGGGTAGACGGTCGCGTCGGCGAAGACAGACGGCGCGGACGCGTTCAGTATCTCCCGGAGTGCGTGGCGGTCGAGCAACTGGTCGCGGAGCGCCCGCCCGTACTCGGTCGTCGTCCACTTGTTCGGGACGACCAGCGAGACGTGTCGCCCGAGGTCGCAGGCCAGTTCTACGAACGGGACGTAGAGGTCGTAGGCACCCGCCGCGGAGTCGAACGTCTCCCGGCAGTACGCCTTGAGTTGGGCGTCGAGCGCGCGATTCCTGACGTACGGCGGGTTGCCGACGACGGCGTCGAAGCCCCCGACAGAATCTGTCTCGTCAGCGTCGAACACCTCGGGGAACGACGACCGCCAGTGGAGGAACGCCGCCTCGTCGGCCAGCGATTGGGCGGCCCGAAACCACGATTCTCGTGTGACGGCGCGCCACGCCGACTCGTCGCCCGCGGCGTCCAGCAGTCGCTCGTGGGCGTCGTCGGGCAACTCCCCACTCCCGAACCGCCGCGCGACGCGGACGTTCGCTATTTCGTCGAGTTGGCCGCGACTCAGTTCTGTTTGCTCCAACTCGTCGAAGAACTCCTCCGGTCCGAGACCGACTAGCGAGTTGCCGTGTGCCAAGTGTGGATGCAAATTGTTACGGACATCTGGCCAAGACTGGTCCGCGTCGTGCGTTTCTAACCACAGCGACGCAGTCGCCAACTCGACAGCCAACTCGTCGCTATCGACGCCGTAGAGGCATCGCTGTGCGACTTCTCGGCGCGCCGTGCGAACGTCTCGTCGTTCGGTCAGCGAGTTCGCGCCCGTTCGTTCGACCTGCCGCCGCTGGGCCCGGACGACTGCGCGGCCGAGATACTCCGCGGCCGCCACGAGGAAGTGCCCGCTCCCCATCGCGGGGTCGAGGACGTTCGACTCCAAGACGCGCTCTGCGAACGTCGCGGCGTACTCCGGGTCACTCGGGTCGAGTTCGTCTCTCACGTCGGCGACCAGCGGTTCGAGCGCCCGCTCGACGGTGTACTCGACGACCGCCTCTGGGGTGTAGTACGACCCCGAGGACTTGCGCTCTCCGGCGTCGGTCGTCAGATAGAGGTCGCCAGACTCCACACTGTCGGTGGGTTTCGAGCCGGATTCGTACTCGTCGGCCGAGCGCCACTGCTCCTCGCCGCCGTCCAGCACCGCGACCATCGGTTCGTCGGCGACTGCGAGGTCGTACTCCAGCAGGCGTTCGTGGAGGCGGCCGAGGTGGCGGACAGACAGTGCAGAGAAGTCGATGCGGGCGCTCTCGCCGGACGCCAGTTCGCGGGTGGCGAGCGACTCGGCTATTTCCGACAGTCGCTCGTCGCAGATGGTGCGAGTGGAGAGCAACTCGGTAACGTCGCTACTCCCCGACTCACCTGCAAGTTCCTCGAACGAGCGATTGAGTCGGTTCCAGCGTTCGGACGCTCCTGCTCGACGCTTCGATTTGTCAGCCCCCGCGCACTGGCGGCGCGCAGATGCGTCGCCGAGAACCGGCCGACCGAGGAGACTGCAGTCCTCACTCTCGGCGTATAGCGCGAGGACGAGGCGAACGACGACTGTAAGTGCCGCGTCGTAGACGCGGCTCACTTCCCCGGCATCGCCCTCGACGAAGAGTTCCGAGGCGACCGAGACGAGTGCTTCGCGTGCGTTCTCTCCGAGGTCATCGGTCAGCGACTCTACGAAGGTGACGTACCGCTCGTGAACTTTCGCCACGAACGAATCGGTCGGCGAAGCGTCCGCCGTGGTCGCCGGGTCGAAGCGTTCGCCATCGGTGCTGGCACCGAACGACTCCCGGCGGAAAAAGAGGTAGAAGTACTTGAACGCCTCGGTGTCGCGGGTTTCGAGCAGTGCCGGGAGGTCGATTTCGTAGTAGGAGTCGAGTCGCCGACTCGCGGGCGCGTAGTAGCGCCGCCACAGCCTGCCGTCTGTCGAGACGCCGTGTTCCACGTCTCTCGCGCCGATGGCGTCGTGCAGCCGATAGTTCGGCGTGGAGTCGCGTCCAGCGGGTGCGTCGAGCGGTTGACCCGGCAGAACGAACTCGGCGACGGCGAGTGGATTCGTGTCTGGACTTCGGTCTCGCCCTGCTTCGTGACGGCCGCTCTGTCGCTCGTGTTCGCGCTCGTAGAGCAGGTAGTCGGGAGTCACTTGCTCGTCGTCCACTTCCGACAGTCGCTCGTCGCCGACGGCCCGAACGTCGAGGATTTCGAGCGCCGGACGTACTACGTTCGCACGGAGTTCGTCTGCGTCGTACTCCGCTATGGAACTCGACTGCTCGTCGTACAGCCTCCGAAACTCCTCGTAGGCGTTCCGAACCTCGCGCTCGGCGGCGGCGTTCCACAGCGACGTGTCCGGAAGATACTCGTCGAGGTACGCCTCCGTGAAGCAACCTCGACTGGTCCGGTAGCCGGTAGCGGGTGTCATTTCGTTCCTCGAACGCCAGTCGCAGCTTCTGCCAACTACTGGTTGGGAATATGTCTTTTCTGACGAGGACGAACGGAGTACGACGGTAGATAGTAAGAATACTACGGCCGAGGATTTCCGGTGAACTAGCGGGCCAACTCGGTGTGGCCGCTCGGAGTCGCGAACAGGTCTACTGAACGGAGTTTCCCTCGTCGTTCGTTGGGTAGGTCTCGCGGAGGTGTCCGAGAACGTCGGCAGTCACGTCGTCGTCGTAGGTCCAGAATCCAGCGAACACGTTCTGTTCGCGCTCGACGGCCAGCAAGGTGCAGTTTCCGTAGTCGGCCGACTCGAACGAGACGAACCACGAGTTCCGAATCTCCTCGCTCTCTTCTGGGTGAATTGTCAGCCGTTCGGTCTCCGGCGGTGTCCAGTTCGGCACCCCGTAGACGTGAACGTCCACGCCGCAGTCGGCGAGGCGACTGTAGTCGTCCCACTGCTCACGGAGCAACGACAGGTCTTGGAATCCCGCGTGGAGTTCACCGCCGCCCGCGCGCCACGCTCGGTCTTCGATTTCGCGGGAGGCTAGAATCATCCGACGCTTGCCGTAGGCGGTGAACGTCGTGTCGTCCACGTGGCGCAGAATCTCCGGCGGACGGGCGTCTCGGAACTCCCCCACGTCGAGTCGTCGTCCGTCGAACTCGACGGCCGAGCGAAGTGCGTCGAGGTCGGACCCCGCCAGAAACTTCCCGTCGTCGTGCAGGACCGCGAAGTTCGTCGGGCCGTCGGTGACGGTGGCTTCCTCGATACGAACGTTCTGGACCGCGAAGTGCCGTTTTACTGCTTCGACGGCACTCCGGTCGATGGCGTCGTAGATGGTGAGCCTTCGCTTGCGTCGCTCCACGTCGTCGATGATGGCTTCGAGTGACATTTAGTATGATGCGGACATAACTATTCGGAGATAATAAAACTGATACCTCTCACGACAGTCCTCCTCGCTGCGACCGATTTCGGTCGTCGTCGGTTCGCCGGGAACGACAGCTATTCAACCGCCGTGTCCTAACCTCCGACTATGACTACAGGGGTCGTCCTGCTGAACTTCGGCGAGCCTGCGGAACCGACGCGCGAGAACGTCGTCGCCTACCTCGAACGCATTTTCATGAACAACCGTTCGCTGGACGGTGACACCACCGAGGCGGAGGCCCGCGAGCGCTCCCGGAAGCTGGCCGAGCGGCGCGCTCCCAGCCTCATCGAGGAGTACGAAGAAATCGGTGGGTCGCCGCTCGACCCGCAAGCGGAGGCTCAGGCCGAGATGCTGGAATCGGTTCTCGACGCCCGCGGGTACGACGTTGAGACGTACCTCGGGATGCAGTTCACCGAACCGTTCGTCGCCGACGCTGTCGATGCCGCCCGCGAAGACGGCGTGGACGAACTAGTCGGCCTCCCCGTCTATCCCCTCTGTGGAGCCTCCACGACCATCGCCTCGCTCGCAGAACTGACCGAGGCGGTGGACGACCTCGACTGGGACGTGCCGGTCGCAGAGATTACGGGCTGGCACCGACACCCGACGTACAACGCACTCAGAGCCGACAACGTTCGTCGCTTCACGGACGCCCACGACCTCGACCTGAGCGACTCCGAGACGGAACTGGTCTACTCTGCACACGGGACGCCGACCCACTACTTGGAGGAGGGAAGCCGATACGACACCTACGTCGAGGAGTTCTGCGAGGTTCTCGCCCAGAAACTCGGCGTCGAATCGTACTCGCTGGGCTTCCAGAACCACTCGAATCGCGACATCCCGTGGACCCAACCGGAAGTCGAAGACGTCGTGGAGGACCTCGCCGAGACCGACACCGAGCGAGTCGTCGTGGAGCCGATTAGCTTCATGCACGAACAGAGCGAGACGCTCTCGGAACTGGACGACGAACTCCGCGAGGAAGCAGAGGAGGCAGGACTCGACTTCTATCGGGTGCCGGTCCCCCACGACGACGACCGATTCGGCGAGGTGTTGGCGGATCTGGCGGAACCGTTCGTCGGCGACTTCGACCCCGGCTACTACCAGTTCCGGCAGTGCCAGTGTGCCGACAGCGAGAACGCGATGTGCCTGAACGCTCCGAGATGACGCAGAACGAGATGAACGAGCAAGTAGCTATCGTCGGCGGCGGCATCACCGGTCTCTCGCTCGCTCACTCCCTCGACCACCGCGACGTAGAATTCACGCTGTTCGAGGCCGCGCCGGAACCGGGCGGCGTGATTCGAAGCGAACGCGTCGATGGCTCGCTGGTCGAGTGGGGTCCTCAGCGCGTCCGCCGCACCGACCACGTAGACGGCTTGATTCGTGACCTCGAACTCGAAAGCGAGGTACGCGAGGCCGACTCTAGTCTCTCTATCTGCGTCTACGCGGACGGCGAACTCCACGAGGCACCCTTCTCGATGGAGCAGTTCATGGCGACTGACCTGCTGTCGTGGCGCGGCAAACTAGACGTACTCAACGAACCGACGACCGACCCCGGTCGTCCGGACGAAACCGCCGCCGAGTTGTTCACGCGGAAGTTCGGTCGGGAAGCCTACGAGAAGTTGCTCGGACCCCTCTTCGGCGGTATCTACGGCTCGAACCCCGCGAACATGCCGGTCGGCCACGCGTTGTCGGGAATGCTGAAACTCGAACAGCGCGACGGAAGCCTCCTGAAAGCGGCCATCAAACGAACCGCTGGCGGCCGAGACACGCCACCTGCAATCTCGTTCGACGACGGACTCCAGCGACTCCCCGAGGCACTCGCGGCGGCGCACGCCGAGCGGGTGCGCTTCGACACGCCGGTCATCGGCGTTCGCGGGTCGGCAGACGGAGACTCGGGCGGGAGCTACGAAGTCGAGACGCCCGACGGGACCACCGAGTTCGACGACGTGGTTCTCACGACGCCCGCCGACCTCAGCGCGGACCTCGTCGCCGACCTCGCGCCCGACTCGGCCGAGGCACTGCGAGAACTGAACTACAACCCGCTCGTGCTGGTCTACGTCCGTGCAGACCTCGATTCGGGCGACGTAGACCCAGCGGCACTTGGCTATCAGGTCGGTTACGGCGAGGAGCTACGAACTCTCGGTGTCTCGTGGAACGCCAGCATGTTCGAGCGGGATATCTGCACCTGCTTCTTCGGCGGGATGCACGACCCCGAAATCTTCGAGGAGAGCGACGAGCGAATCGCCGAGATAGCGACCACGGAGTTCGAGGCAGTGACGGGCGCAGACGCAGAGGTCGTTGCGGTGAACCGACTCCGGCGCGGCTTCCCGGCCTACGACAACTCGTGGGACGCAATCGAGCGAGTCGAACTCCCCGATGGCGTACGTTTCGCGACGAACTACACGGCGCGGATGGGCGTCCCGAGTCGGCTTCGAGAGGCCGAGCAGGTTGCGGCCGAACTGAGCGAGAAGTGACCACCTCGACTCTCAACCCACCACTATGCCAACCGAAGCGACCTCACACACAGCAGCCGACCCGCTCGCGCTCGACGTATTCGTGCTGCCCGCGTTCGCGGCCGAGGACTTCCGACTGGACGAGCAGCACGAACCGGGCGACTCGGACGTGCCGAACGAACTCCAGCAGTGGCTCGACGCGTACGATTTTGCCCACGAAATCGAAGTGCCGGGCGCGAACGCTCCGGTCTACTACACCGAGAGCGGAATCGGAATCACCACCACGGGGATGGGGAAAGTCGAGGCGGCGACGACTGTCGCCGCCCTTTTCGGGTCGCCCCATCTGGACTGCTCGGAGACGTACTTCGTGACCGCAGGGGTCGCTGGCGCACCACCATCGGTCGCCACGCTGGGGGCCGTCTTCCTCGCCGATGCGGTGGTCGATTGGGACCGTAAGCATCGTGTGGGCGACGACGAGGGCGGTTCCCGCGTCGAACTGCTTCGCTATCGGCCTCACGACTACGTGTTCCGACTGGATTCGGACCTGGTAGCGGACGCTCTCGACGTTGTCGAGGAAGTCGAACTGGCCGACTCGGAAGAGGCAGAGAGACTACGAAAGCAGTACGACGATGACGGCGACGGCACCAACCACGACGCCGCAAGCCGCGCGCCGTTCGTCTCCACCGGCGTGACCCTCTGTGGCGACGAGTTCTGGCACGGCCGCGAGTTCTCAGAGCAAGCGCAGTGGCTCGTCGAGCAGTACGACGCGGGCACCTACGCGACCACCGAGATGGAGGATTTCGGCACCACGACGGCGCTCGAACGCTTCGGCGCGCTCGACCGGTATCTGAGCGTACGGGGCGTCGTGAACTTCGACCAACCCCCAGAAGGGAGCGGAGCGCGGGACGGTGAGGAAGTCGTCTTCGAACTCGGCTTGGAGAACACGTTTCGGGTTGCGTCGGAAATTGTTGACACTCTCGCGGAGCGCGAGTGACCCCGATCACCGACTCTCGGTGAGAACTTTGTACGCGATGGCGACGACGCCAGCCAGAAACGCGAACAGTCCGGCGACGACGGTCAGCAGTCCGACAAAGGACGGGAGCGCGCCGAGCGGCCCCATCAGAAAACTGCCGACGAACATGAGTACCCACGCGCCGCCGACGACGCCGTAGAGTTTCAGCAGTTCGTCTCTGGTCGCGTATTCGAGGGCGTCACGGGCAGTAATTTCTGACACGTTTCGGTCTGCTCAGTCGAGCGCCGAAACGTTTCCGGAAGGATCCTGAACGTACGACGTTACTCCACGCTCGTACCCAGTGCTTGCTCGACCAGTTTCGACTCGGCCTTCCGAAGATGCTCGGCCACCGTACTCGACGCTACGTCAAGTGCGTCCGCTACCTCTTCTTGGGTCCCACCGCGTGGATTCTCGTAGTAGCCCAACTCCGCGGCCGTTCGAACGACCTCCCGTTGTCGTCCTGTCAGTGTTCCCCGTCCAGTGTCTCTTTCCCACCCTTCGCCGACAGAGAGTACTGTCACCGCCGCCAGTTCGCCCGCAGTTTCGACCGCCGAGCGGAGGTCGTCGCTCGCGCCGACGACGGTGAACTCCACGGTGCCGTCTGCGCGAAACCGAATCGGGAGCGTGGCGACGAGCGTTCCAGCAGTGAACGCTTCCTGAAACTGCTGGCCCGCTTGGTCTTGTTCTTGCTCCCGGACGTAGACGTAGGTCACGTCGGCTTCGTCTCTCGACGCACCACCATCGACCGTCGTCACGTCGAACGAGCGGACGGCCTCGCGGTCGGTGAGCGCGGATTCGACCGCCGATGCTTCGCCCGCGATGGAGAACAGTTCGGTCGGGTCGGTCGGGTCGATACCGCCGGAGAGCAGCACAGCGTCGCCGAGTTCCGGTGCCGACTGCACTGCGCGGTGGACGGCGTTCGTCGCTTCGTCGGGTGGCGTGACTCGGAGACGAGCGCGTTTCATGGGACGACGTGTCGCCCGGCGTATATAAATAGCCGTCCATACTCGGCGTGGCGCTCGACTGGCCGGGGGTTCTACGTCTACTCGATGAACGAGACAGTTCCGAAGACGCCGCCGTCGCCGCCCGGACTCCCACTCGTCGGTCACGCGTACGCGTACGCTAGCGACCCGCTCGGATTCGTCGAGCGAACTGTCGAAGAGTACGGTCCTATCACCGCGCTCTCCACACCGACCTTCGACGCCGTGTTGCTCGCGGACCCCGAAGCCATCGAACACGTCCTCGCGCGGAACCACGACAACTACCGCAAGGGCGAGTTCCAGAAGAAGGAGTTCGACGGCCTGCTCGGGGACGGGCTGCTCGTCAGCGAGGCCGACCAGTGGGAGCGCCAGCACGAACAGATTCTACCGGCGTTCTACCCCGGTCGCATCGCCGAGTACGCCGAGACGATGGTCGAGCGAACCGAACCGTATCTCGACCGCTGGGCAGAGAACGAGACGCTGACGCTGACCGACGCGTTGCCAGAACTCACGCTCGACATCTTGGGGTCTGTGCTGTTCGGCACCGACCTGCGCGAGGCGACGGCAGTACGAGACGCCGCTGCGGCCGTCACGGAGCGGTTCACACCCGACGGTCGCGTTCCGTTCTACGTGCCCGATTGGGTGCCGACGCCTCGAAATCGTCGGTACCTGCGGGCGGTGGACCGCCTCGACTCGTTCGTCGCCGACCTCGTGGCGAGTCGTCGGCGCGAGACCGATTCGTCCGCATCGAGCGACGACTTGCTCTCGACGCTACTCGATTCGGGGATGGACGACGAGGGGGTCCGGGACCAACTCGTCACGTTCCTCATCGCCGGACACGAGACGACTGCGCTCGCGCTGACGTACACCTTGTACCTACTCGGCAACCATCCCGACGCGCAGGCGTCCGTCGCCGCGGAAGTCGCCGAACTCGACGGACGTCCGCAGTTGGGCGACGACCTTCCTCGAACCGACCGTGCGATTCGAGAAGCGATGCGTCTCTACCCACCGGCACCGCTGCTGATGCGGGAAGCTATCGAGGACGACGTGGTGGGTGGGTTCGAGATTCCCGAAGGTGCGCTCGTTCTCTGCTCGCAATGGGCGACGCATCGACGGTCGGCCTTCTTCGAGAATCCCGAAGTCTTTCGGCCCGAGCGGTGGGCAGAAGCAGGGGATGGAGGTACCGATGGAGACGGTGACAGCGACTGTGCCCGTCCCGACTACGCGTACTTCCCCTTCGGCGGTGGGCCGAGAGCCTGTATCGGTCGGCGGTTCGCGCTGTTCGAGATGCGACTCGTCTTGGCCAGTCTCCTTCGGCGCTTTGAGGTTCGAACCCGCAACCCCGACGAACTGAATCCCGTTCCGGCGATGACGCTCGCACCGGGCGACGACGTGGTCGTCGAGTTGCGAGAGCGAGACTGACCTCCGACAAAAGATAATTAGAATTACATAAATCTCGTTCTGCGAACGTTTATGGTTACTCTGCTGAAATAATTGGCCGCCGCTACTGTTGCACATCAGTACTGGCATCCTGGGTTGGTATCCCAACAAAATACCCCAAACTGGATTTCTGGTGGCCGGTCGATAGCTTCCACTCCGATATCCTAACATTTAATCGAATTTAGTATTCACTGGCGGATATGCTCCCAGCGGACTCTTTTCGGACGCTCTTCGCCTGTCTCCTCGTCACCTCCACGTTCGTCGGTCCCGTGGCGGCCGACCCCGACGGCGAACTACCGAATTCAGTATCCGACGACCACTTCGTCGTGAAGTACGCTGACGGATACGAGGCGTCGGCCCAAGAGACCCTCAACATGCTTCAGGACATTCGAACCGAGCTACAGGCCGAGACGCCAGTCGATACGACGATAGACGAGAAGATAATTGTCAGAATCCACCCGATAGACGAGTGGGAGGACAGTCGGTACTCGCTCCACTGGCACACCGCTCCGAAACGAATCAATCTTATCGCCCCGTCGGATTGGGAGACGGTTGAATACGTGGACGAGTATTACATCAAGAAGAATCTGGCTCACGAGTACGCGAACATCATGCTCTACGAGTACGTTGAGCGACACGGCGACCGCTACCACACGCGGTATCCGTCGTGGTTCGGCGAAGGTCTGAGTGAGTACTACGCCTATCACAACGTCTCGGAAGACATCCAACGGAACTACGACCCCGGAGTAGAGAAGTTCGAACAGAAAGTCGAGGATGGGGCCGGTTACTTCTCCGTGTTGACCCAAGACCAGTACGCTGGTGGGCACTTGCTCATGCACTACGTGATGAACGAGTACGGCGAGGAGGCGGTGTTCGAGATGCTGAGCAGCACCGGCGAGTTCGAAGAAGTCGTTCAGTCCGAGCTAGGCGTCTCCTACGAAGTGTTCAAGAAGAGATGGTTGCTGTGGGCAGAGACCAATATCGGCGGCGACTACTCTGTTTCAGCAGACAGCGTCTCGAAGGTGGACCGCATCGACTCTCTGGAACGCCGCTTAGAGCGGAAGAACGGGACTATCGAGCAGTACCAACTCCGACTCGAATGGAAGAACGAGACGATAGCGGACCTCCGACAGCAGGTCGATTCACTGAACGGAACCGACGGGCAGGCTAGCGAGAACACGAATCAAACTGCACAGAATCAGACCACCAAACTGCACAGAACGCGTCGAGTGCGAACAGATCTGACGGAGGAACCGGCGAATCCGCACCCGCTGACGGTGCCAACTCACCGGTGGGCGGCGATGGATTCCTCGCTGGTGTCGCTAGCGGTGGTCTGACGACGCTCCTCGCCGCGGGTACAGTGCTGCTGCTCCGACGCTGACAGCTGGACGCTGTACTGCGAATTCTACGCTCCTCACCACTCTGTCTGCTTCGCTTCGTCTACGAACGCTTGGGCGTTCTCGACCGGCGTGTTCCGATTGATGCCGTGACCCAAGTTCAGAATGTGGCCCGCCGGGCCTGCCTTCTCGATGACCTCGCGGGTCTGCTGGCGGATGAACTCCTCGTCGCCTAAGAGATATGTCGGGTCCAAATTCCCCTGCACGGGCGTGTCGCCCAACTGCTGACGGGAGTCGGCCATGTCTACGGTCCAGTCGAGACTCACTACGTCCGCGCCCGAGTTTTCGAGCAGGTCCAACTTTCCGCCGGGGTTCCGTGCGAAGACGATACCTGGTACGTCCACGGCGTCGAAGATTCGCTGGTGGTGCGGTTGGACGAACTCCCGGTAGTCGTCGGGTGTGAGCAGTCCGGCGTAGGTGTCGAACAGCTGAATCACGTCCGCGCCCGCCTCCTGCTGGTACTGCACGTACTCGACGGTTACGTCGGCGAAGCGTTCGAGCAGAGCCGAAAAGGCGTCGGAGTGCTCGACGCGGAACCGCCGAATCGGAAGTTGCTTCTTGCCCGCTGGCTTTCCGGCGACGGCGTAGGCCGCTAGCGTGAACGGCCCACCAGCGAAGCCGATGATGCTCGTCTGGTCGCCGATGCTGTCCTGCAGGCGTTCGAGGAGCGCACCCACGTAGTCGAGTTCCTCGCGCACGTCAGAGTGGTCGGTCGGTACGTCCTCCGGCCCATTGACGGGGTTCTCGATAACCGGCCCGACGCCGCTCTCGATGTGGTAGTCGAGGCCGAGCGGTTCGAGGACGGTGAGGATGTCCGAGAACATCACCAGTCCGTCTGGTTCGAACAGTCTCCACGGCAGGAGCGTAATTTCTTCCGCGACTTCGGGCGTCGAGATTGCCTCCTTGAAGGTATAGTCTTCGCGTATCGCACGATACTCGGGGATGTATCGGCCCGCTTGCCGCATCAGCCAGACGGGCGGCCGTTCGGTTCGCTCGCCGCGGGCCGCTCTGACGAGAAGGTCGCTCATTGGTCGGGAGTTGTCGCGGGACATGCTAAATGGGTTCGGAATTGGGCTTGGGGAATTCGTGTTCAGTAGTGTCGGGTTTTGTCGTTCTCAGTCCAGTGAGTCTCCACCGCTCGTTTCATCTCGCCGAGTAAAAGCGGAATTCGTTCTGCTGAGTGATTCGTAGCTAGCTACTCTCGATACCTGTGAGACCGCACCGTCACCGGACAAACCGCGTCCGCGGAGGTCGCCCCTTGGCGAACGGCACGCTCGCCGACGCCACGACGTGGGTCCGCGAGTGGCTCGAACTGGACGACTCGTTGCACGTAGATGAATCTCGTCGGAGGGTCCCGTCGCGATTATTCTAGTCGTCTGCTGACGCGTTGTCCGATGACTCGTCGTTCGAGGGCACGTCGGGCGCGTCGTGCCCCCCGAGGACGGACGTACCGACTGCCATCGCATACAGTCCGACGACCCCGAGACCTGCACCAGCGAGTGCGCTTCCGAAGGCGCCGAGAATGTCGAGATGAACGTACGAAGGATAGACCGCGAAGACGACCATCCCCGCGAGAAACCAGACTCCGGCGGGGACGGCGATGCGGGCGTTTTCGGAGAGCAGTTTCTTGACGTCGTCTCTCAGGAGCGGACTGAATTTCTCCAATCCGAACGGCGTGACTTCCGGTGCGAGCGCCACACCGCGAAGAACGACGTAGAGCGCGGCCATCACGGTTCCAGCGGTTCGGACCAGGCCACCAGCCTCCTGCATGTCGGCAATCCATCCGAGGACGTTCCAGAACAACAGTATCGTGGCGACCGGAATCGCTTCCGTAGCCAGTCGTTTCGCGGAGAGGGTCATACCTGTCGATGTTCCTGAAGTGTTAAATATCTTCATTGGTGGTCTGGTAGTAGTAGCCAGTCGCCGTCGCTGGAGAACGCCAAGAACGGTGTGTACACTCCGCTCTCCCGACCGCTGTTCGTCTACGTAGACAGACAGCGTCTCACGGACCCGCTCGTTCGGGAGTTCTGTCGATTCTACCTCTCGCTCGCGGCGACCCACTTGGCGGCCGACATCGGCTACGTGCCCCTCTCAGAGAAGCAGGTGCGGTCGAACCAGCGGAAACTGGCCGTCGCGATAGAATCGGTGAACTGACTCAGGCAGACGCGTCGTATCCGGCGTCTTCGACTGCGGACACGAGCGCGGCCGTGTCGGCTTCGCCCTCGACGGTCGCGCTGTCGCTCTCGTGGTCGGCGCTCGCGTCTTCGACGCCGTCGAGTGCTTCGAGTGCGTCTACGACGTTCTGTTCACAGCCACCACAACTCATCCCTCCGACGGTGAGTGTTCGACTCATACGAGCATGGATTGTTCTCCCTCCCGCTTTCAACTTTCGTCTTCACTCCGTGCGGTTGGTCCGACTCGGTCCCTCGATTCGTCCGTCGTCGCTCGGCACGCCAGTCCGTCCCGCCCGACGCACTCCCCCGATTTCGGCCAGTCGGGCGAAACTTGTTTCTACTTTGGCGTGACAATACGATGATAATGCGAGAACTCGACGAAACCGACCTCGAAATCCTCCGACTGTTGGTCTCCGACGGTCGCCGCCCGTACAACGAAATCGCCGACGCCGTGAACCTCTCACCGCCCACGGTTTCGGACCGAATCGACCGCCTCGCGGACCTCGGCGTCATCCGCCGGTTCACGGTGGACCTCGACCGCTCGTTGCTCGCGGACGGCGTCTCCGTGCTGGTAGATCTGCGCGCGGAACCGGGCCGCGTCGGCGACGTTCGCGCGGCCATCGAGGAGATAGAGGGCGTCGAACACGTCTTCGTCACCGCCGAGGGTCGCATCGTCTTTCAGGCCCGCCTGCAAGAGAACGCCATCGAACCGCTGCTTGACGAGACTATCGACACGACCGCAGTGCGCGAGTACGACGTGAGTCTGCTGGTCGATTCGACGTGGTACCCGCAACCGCGGGGCGTCGAGTTCGCGCTGGAGTGCGACGAGTGTGGCAACTCCGTGACGAGCGAGGGCGAGTCGGCGCGTCTCGGCGGCGAAATCTACCACTTCTGCTGTTCGTCGTGCAAGTCGCAGTTCGAAGAGCAGTACGAGGAACTTCAGGAGGCCGTCTAAGGGTCGTCGAACGTTCCTTGAACCTCAGTGCGCCAACTGCTCGACGCCGACCGTCTTCAGCGACCGCCAACCAGCCACGAGCGCGGCGAGCGTCCCGATGACGAGTGCGATGCCGACGCCGAGCAGGAGGACGGTTTCGGGCGTCTGGACTAACCCCTCGAAGCCGACGATTGTCTCCGCGGCGTAGTTCAGCGCGAAGACGAACGGCGGCGTCGCGAGGATGCCCAGAACTCCACCGAGCAATCCGAGGAGGACGCCCTGCGCGCCGACCATCCCGACGAGCGTGCGCGAGGAGACGCCGAGCGCAGTCAGCGCGGCCAGTTCCTCGCGTTGCTGGAAGACGACGATGGAGAGAACGTTCAGCGTCAGCGCGAACCCGGCGACCACCGAGAGGACGACCAGCGCCGCGCCGACGGCGATGACGACGGCGTTGTGCTGGAGTACTGACTGCATCTGCTCGTCGTTCGTCCGGACGGTGTAGTCTGGATACGCCTGCTGTAGCTCGTTCTCGACTGCTCCTGGGTCCGCGCCCTCGGCGAGCGCGACGGTGATGAACGTCGCGCGGTCTTGGCCGCTCGTGCCCGTCACCGACTGGAGTTCGCTCAGCGGGGCCGTCACCGTCGCCGCGCCGAGGAAGCTAGAGAACGTCGGCGAGATGCCGACGACCGTGAACGTGTTCCGGCGCGCGCTCTCGACGGAGCCACCCATCTGAATCTCGTCGCCGACGCCAACGTCTAGCAGTTCGGCAGTGCGAGCGTCGATGAGGACTTCTCGCGTCATCGGGCCGTCGTAGCTCCCGTTGGCGTAGTGGCTGTCGCTGTCTTCCCAACTGCGGCCCTCCGAAATCTCGACGAAGGGACCGCCGCCGGGGACGCCGACGCCGACCAGCGTCTGCATCTCGCCCGAACCGTTGCCGACGTAGACGCTCCGGAACGCCATCGGTGTGGCCGTGTGAACGTCTTCTCGCGCTTCGACGTCGTCGGCGACTTCGTGGGCGTTCAGAATCGAGGTCCCGAACCCGCCGGGGCCTTCCGAGAGCGACCCGCCGGTGACCCAGAGGTCCCGGCCCGAGGCGTCGAACTTCTGCTGGCCGGTTTCGACCACGCCGACGCCGAGACTGGCGAGCAGGGTCGTCGAGAGGACGGCGACTGCGACGCCGACCACTGCGAGGACAGTGCGCGCACGGTCGTGACGGAGTTGCGCGGCCGCAACTGCGAGCGCGACGCGGAGTTTGCTCATCGAAGGACCACCTCGGGAGTCATCGAATCACCTCTGTGATGGCCTGCGTCCGGCGCTCCATCGCCAGCAGGTAGGGTACGACTAACAGGCCGATGAGCGCGGAGACGCCGAGTCCGTAGGCCACGAGTAGGGGGTGGAAGTCGGCGATCGGCACGGGTGCGATAGCGCGCGTGGCTACGAAGTTCGTCAGCATCGTTGCGAGGTATGCCAAGCCGACGCCGAGCGCGCCGCCGACGAGCGTCAGCGCGAGTGCCTGTCCGACCAACAGCACTGCTCGCCCGCGCCGCGAGAACCCCATCGCCGAGAGGGCGGCCAACTGCTCGCTGTCGGCCTCGACTTGCAGGCCCTGCGTCGTGGCGACGAACAGTGCGCCGACGACTACGGCGATGAGTAGGGCGGCCACGGCCATCGCGAGCGGCAGGTCCGAGTCGGCCGTCTGCTGTGCAGTGAAGCCCGCGCGAGTGACGGCAGTCGCGCCCTCGAACTGACTTTCGAGCGAGGACTGGAGACCGCTCGCGCTCGATTGGACGAGAATCTGGTCGGCTTGGTCGTTCGCTTGCGCACCGGTTATCGACTGTAACTCGCTCAGGTGGACGAGCATCACTGGGAGCCCAGAGAGGCCAGATTCGACGGCAGTTCGACCGACAGCAGTGACTCGCAGGTCGTTTGACCCCCCACCGGAGAACGCGCCGCGGACCGAGAAGTTCGTGCCTTGCGAGACGCCCACCCGCTCGGCCGCCGCTTCCGAGAGGACTGCTTGGCCGGTCCACTCGCCGTCGTAGCTCCCGTTGGCGAAGTACGGGTCGCCCGCGCTCAACGGCGCGGGTGACAGGCCAGCCACGTCGTCTAACTTCGGCGAGGGGACGACCCCGACGGCGAGGACGTACTCGTTGCTTCCTCCGGAACGGACCTGTACCACCGAAATCTGAACCGGCGTCGCGTACTCGACTCGTTCGTCTTCCATCACCACCGCGCTCTTGCGATGCACGTCGCCCAACTGCGGGGCGTCCGTCGAGACGACCATCGTCGCCGCGCCACTGGATTCGGGGACGACCCAGTAATCGACGGCGTCGCCCCGAACCGTGGTCCCCTGCACGAGTCCGAGTCCGGTCGCGGTCACGACCAGCATGAGCGCGACGGCGACGGCAACGCCCGCGACGCTGATGGCCGTCTGGCGCGGCGCGGTTCGCGTCGCCTTCGTCGCAGTCCGCCGGAGTGAGAAGCCGAGCAAGCCCATCCAGCGCGTCAGTCGCTTACCCATCTTGGCTACCGTCCTGTCTCCTGACCGCCGCGTCGTCTCGTCTCTTGACAACCGCGTCGTCCTGCCTCCGACCGTCTACGAGGCGAATCACCCGGTCGGTGCGGTCGAGCGCGCGCTGGTCGTGCGACGCGAGCACGACCGACCGGTCGGTGGCGAGGTCCGCCAGCAGGTCGAGAATCCGCTCGCCCGTGTCAGTGTCGAGTTCGCCCGTCGGTTCGTCGGCGAAGACGACCAGTGGGTCGCCAGCGAGCGCCCGCGCGACGGCGACTCGCTGTTGTTCGCCGCCGGAGAGTTCTCCCGGCCTGTGCGTTTGACGTTCGCCCAGTCCGACGCGTTCGAGTAGACTCGCCGCTCGCTCACGACGCTCGCGTTTCGGCACGCCCCGCTCCACGAGGGGGAGCGCGACGTTCGCTCGCGCCGACAGCGACGGCAAGAGGTGGAATCGCTGGAAGACGATGCCGACCTGTTCCAGTCGCAGGCGCGTCAACCGCTTCTGGGACAGACTCGCCACGTCTTCGCCAGCGAGCGTTACCGTGCCGCTCGTCGGCGCGTCCAGCCCCGCGAGCAGGTGGATGAGCGTGGACTTCCCGCTCCCACTTGGGCCGGAGAGTCCGACGAACTCCCCACGCTCGATGCCCAGCGACACGTCGTCTAGTGCCTTGACTGTCGGTCGCTCCCCGCTCTCGTCGCCGACGAACGGGAGCCACGACCCGCCACCGCCGCGTTCGTACTCTCTGCTGACGTTCGAGCATTCGACGACAGTGCTTCGAGCGTTCGATTCCTCGGTCGCTACCCGTGTGCTTGCGTCCATCGTCCCCCCAGAACGACTCCTTCGACTACGCGGACGCACTTAGCGTTTCAGACTGTTCGGATGGACGACTCCTAAAATAAAGTGAAACGGCTTGTGGGGACGTCTATCGGCGGCGAACGCCGCCACCAGCTATAGGTTTATGTACTCCTTGTCCTTACCTACCGTGGGGGTTGGATGGGACCAGATTTGAGCAGACGCCGTCTCTTAGGCTACGCTCTCGGTGGAGCGGTCGGACTAGGAGCGACCGCTTTAGCCAAAGACGCACAGGACGACAGGAGGGAGGCGCAATCGACGACGGGAACGACCTGGACGACGGGAACGACCTGGACGACTGAAACCACTGGAACGACTGAAACCACGGACCCGATAATCGATGACGTCGAACTCTCCATCGGGGGCCTTCGGCGAGTCGGTCCGTTCACGTATGAAGTCGTGTTCGACTACTCGTTACCGTCGGCCGCCGAGAACTACGAGAGCGAGTTCATGCAGGGGGTCACGAACGAGGGCGCGCCGAACGCCTTCGAGGGAACGGACGGCTCGTACGTGGTAACGTGGAAGCCCCAAGACGACGACGAGCGACTCGTCTGGCAGGTCCGGACGACGGACAACTCCGTGGACGCTCTCGTGCAAGTTGCGACCCCACCGTCCGAGGCCGTCCAAGCGGAGTGGACACTCTCGCTCTCGGAACTCAAGCGACGATTCGACAGGTTCGCGCCGACGGAGTTGTTCGTCACCTTCGACGCGAGCAATTCCCAGTCGATTCGTGCGTTCGGGCCGAACGGCAAAGCGAAACTCACCGCGCTGTCGAGCGGTCTCGTGAGTTACGTCAGGAACGGTTCGTGGTGGCGAGTAGCGACCGATTTAGACGAGTTGCTCCTGCTGAACGGCTCGGACCGAAGCGGTCGAGAGAACTTCTCCATGCGTCGGTACGACTTCCTCGTCGGCAACTCCCCGTACAACGGGATGCAGCGGATGCGCCATCGGTTGAAGGAAGGGTACCATCAGGGTACTAACGTCTTCTACTTCTTCCCGAACCATGGTTACGGTACGCCGGGACTCGACAGGGCGCAACCCGACGCAGTGTACAGTCGCTTCTACGTTCGGTTCGAAGACGAGTGGTCACAGCCGACTCCTTCGGACACATGTAAAATCTACTGGGCGGGCGCGAACTTGTCTGCTGGCGACGCCGGGCAGTCCGGCGAGGAGCCGACCGGCGACAACGGGTGGAGCGTCCGCGTCTTCACTCGGGGGCCGGACGACGGCGGGAGCGTCTCGCTCGGCACGTACGTCTACCATCTGGACCAGTCCGGCAGGTTCGGTAGCTTGTGGCCGTGGCCGGACGAGATTTCCATCGGCGACTGGCACCAGATAGACGCGTACGTCAAACTCAATTCGGTGACCGACGGGTCGGCCAACGCCGACGGAATCGTCAGGACGTGGCTGGACGGGAAACGTCAGGAAGACCGCGAGGACGTTCGATGGCGGACCACGAAGGCGCTCGGCTTCGACCGAATCGGACCGGGGTCGTACTGGGGCGGCAGCGAGGTGTCCCCGAGAGACAACGAGTTAGTCTACGACGACCACCAGTTCAACGTCGGCCACGACCACCTGTAAGTCGGTCGTTACTGCCCCGTCCTCCACCCACGAGCGACCGGATTTATGTGTCTTGCTGTGGTACCGATTGCGACCATGTCCGGAGAACGAGTGTTGGTTACCGACGGCCAGTTGCGAAGCGGTCTCGCGGTCGTCCGGTCGCTCGGAAAGCGTGGCGCGCACGTCATCGCTGGCGAATCAACGCGGTTCGCCACGGCGTTCTTCTCTCGACACGCCGACGAGCGCGTCGTCTACCCGTCGCCGGAGAGCGACCCGGACGAGTTCGTCTCGTTCCTGCTCAACTTCCTCGCAGACAACGACGTTGACGCGCTGATTCCGGTCGGCCACCAGACGACGAAGTTGGTCAGCGAACACCGCGACCGGTTCACCGAACTGACCGACGTGCCGGTGACGGACTATCAACGGTTCCGGCGCGGGTGGGACAAAGCCGAGACGTTCGAAGCGGCCAAAGAGGCCGATATACCGATGCCTCGAACGGAGTGTCCCGACTCGATATCGGAGGCCAGAGCGATTGCCGACGACATCGGATTTCCGGTCGTCGTCAAAGCGCGCACGAGTTCCGGTTCTCGGGGATTGGAGTTCGTGGAGACACGCGAGGAGTTCGACCGAGCGTACCGCCGCGTGAGCGAGTCGTACCCGCGGCCGCTCGTCCAAGAGCGCGTCCCGCAGTCGGGGTCGATGTACGGCGCGGCGTTCGTCTACGACGAGGACACCGAACTCCACGCGCAGTTCGCCTGCGAGTTCCTGCGCGAGTATCCGCCGAGCGGAGGCCCCTCGACGTTCCACGAGAGCATCGGCCGAGAGGACCTGCTGGAGTACGGAAGCCGGTTGCTCGAAACGCTGGAGTGGCAGGGGGTCGCGCTCGTCGAGTTCAAACTCGACCCGCGCGACGGCGAACCGAAACTGATGGAGGTCAACCCGCGACTTTGGAGTTCGCTCCACCTCGCGGTGTTCTCAGGCGTCGATTTCCCGTGGCTCGTCTACCAACACGCCCGAGGCGAGGACCTCGACACGAATCTGGACTACCGTGCGGACGTCCAGGCTCGATACATCCTCCCGGGCGACCTGCTTCGACTCGCGGCGGTTCACGACCGCGAAGCCGTTCGGGAGTTCTTCCCGATTTTCGACCCCGATGTTCACTACGAGATTCCACACTGGGACGACGCCGGACCTGCCGTGGGGAGACTACTGGCGATGGCTCGGTTCGCCGCGAGTCCGAGCGTGTGGCGGAAAGCGATTCTCCGGAACTAGTACTTAAAAGACTTTGGGCCACTGGTCGGTTCGACTCGATTTCCGGAGTTGTTACTTAAATTATAACCCAAATCTTGAACTAACATGGGAAGATTTTTATACTGGTTCTGCCAGAGCAGAGACTGCATGGCACGCAACAGCGGCACCAAGTTCGAATATTCGAGTGGCGTCCTTCCACGGCGGGAAACGCTTCGAAACGCGCAGTTCGACCGTTTCTTTGGTGAGGGCGCATGACTCAGAATCACGACTACAACACTCCCTCGAAGGGAGCGACCGACTGGCATCAACCGATAAACAAGAACTTCGCGGCGCTGGACCGCGACGTTCCCATCTGGGACAAAGATGGAAACAAGGGCAACTACAAGCCGTTCGACGGCGCGCACTTCGTCGCAACCGACTCCGGTGCTGTCTACGCGGGCAACGGATCCTCGTGGAACCGAATCGGCACCATCGGAAACAGCGGCCCGGAGCTGTACAGCCAAGCGTCGGCACCGGAAAACGCGACCAAGAACGACGTCTGGTTCGACCAAGCGAACGGCGCGATGAAGTACTACGACGGCAGTTCGTGGGTCAAGTCGGGCGGTTCCGGTGGAGACGACTCCGGTGGCTCCGGTACGACGAGCGACATCTATCTCGACTTCGAAGGTAGTTCCGTCGGCGAGTTCTACGACTTAGACCACGCGAACCGCGGTAGCAACTTCAGTCTCGACGACAGCCACGCCCACAACGGGTCCCAGTCCGTCCACTGTCGCGCTCACGAGGGCGAACACTACGGTGGCGGACTGACCTACTACTTCCCGAACCACGACCACGGTCAACCGGACGAGGTGTACACCAGATTCTACATCCGACTGGAAGATAACTGGCAGATGGCCGACAGTAGCACGACTTGCAAGCTCTTCTGGTCCGGTTCGAAC
This sequence comes from Halorussus halophilus, assembly GCF_008831545.1. NCBI lineage: Archaea > Methanobacteriati > Methanobacteriota > Halobacteria > Halobacteriales > Haladaptataceae > Halorussus > Halorussus halophilus. The sequence goes on along the minus strand of NZ_CP044524.1, from coordinate 41,610 downwards.
CTGAGCGCTGGCGGTGCGGGTCGCGGTGGCGACCCACCGACCGGCGACGACGGGTTCAGTAACCGCGTCTACTGCCGTGGCGGCAGTGGCGACGGCGACGTGACGTTGGCGACGTACATCTACCACTTGGACCAAGACGGACAGTACGGCGACGGCTGGAACTGGCCGGACCCACTCCCACTCGGTGAGTGGCACCAGATCGACACCTACACGAAGCTCAACACGGTCTCCGGTGGTAGCGCGAACCGCGACGGCGTCCACCGTGCGTGGCTCGACGGCAACCTGCAGGACGAGCAGACGGGCCTCCGCTGGCGGACGACCGAAGACATGGGTATCGACCGTGTCGGCCCCGACATCTACTGGGGCGGTACGGAAGTATCCCCGAGCGACAACGACGTTTGGTTCGACGACCACCGTATCTCCATCGGGAAGAACAGCCTGTAAGGGTCTTCTCGGCCGACACGACGGCTGAATCGAACCGATTCGTCGTCACACGTTTCCCCTCGCAATATTTCCCCGCAGTAATTGCGGCACCCCCCGCGAAATTCTCGCGGTACTTTCGACTGCTGTGCCCCCCTGGCGGCACTTTTTGCACGAGTCACTCCGACGAATCGACCGCGTCGCGTCCCGTAACTTACTGGTGAACTAACTATTATCACGACGTAGTCCATATACCCTTCTACGATGGGGGTCACATGCCAGAACTTCCGGGGGGAAAGTCATGAGACGGGTCTCTCGACGTAGCGTCCTACAGGCGCTGGGTGCCGGGACAGTCGCGTCCGTGGACCACTACGGGGGATTGACACGGAGAAGAGACACCGAGACGGGGGTCAGGGGGATGCAACCGATAGAGAACACTGAAGGTTCGGATTCGGGCTTCATCGTTCGAAAGTCAAAACAGACAACGGACACCAGCGACAGCGCGACGAACGAGACGGACGGCAACATCTCGATACAGGCGGTCGGACCGACGGACGCCGTCAGCGACACGTTTGAGTCGCTTCCGGCGGCGATAGACCACGCCTTTAGTCACACGAAAATCGTCACCGTCGCCGGGGGACACTACTCCTACTCGGAACCGATATTCCTTCCGACGCGGAGCCACCTTCACTTTCTGAACGCCACGCTGTATCCCGACGGCTGTCACGGCATCAGAACTGGCACTCCCGAACGGAGTCGGACGAGTCAGATGCTCACGGGCCGCATCGACGTCATCCCGACCGAAGGGGAGACACCTGCGAAGACCTGCCTCTTCGTGGACGGGGCGAAACTGCTCCAGATTCGGGGGTCGATAACGCTCAGAGAGGGCGCACAGCAAGCGTCGATGCTGGTCTCGGGTGGCGACGAAGGGACGTGGTGGAATAGCTACGAGGGGTTGTACGTCCTCGGTCGGTACCGCCAGACGAGTCTCGGCGAGTCGGTACCGAACGCACAGAACTTCACGAACTGTCTCTTTCGGGGCCAGTTCGACGTGGAATCCGGGAACTCCCTGCTCTGTGACCACTGCTGGTGGGAGGGCATCTCCGACGGCGAGTCCATAGAGCTGAACACGGGTAGCGTGGCGCTACACGGACGATTCGAGGGAGTACTCTTGAACATCAACACCGGAACGTTCGTGGAAATCGACGTGCAACACGAGACCGACCTCGAAATCACCAACAACGCGCCGGAGGAAGAGACGGTCGCCATCCGTCGGGAGGACTTCTCGGAGTACCGGTCGTTGCGGCGGGACGACAAACCCGTCACGAACCTCACACAGCGCGGCAGTTATGAGGCGGCCAACCGGGCACTGCTCGAACTCCGGCACACTGGCGAGGACGGCAGTCGGAGTAATCTGCTCCGCGCGGTCAGCGCGCGCCCGAACGGCTACTACTTCCGGGGCGATACGGGCGGCCAAGCAGACAAAGTCATCGAGGTAGACGGCGACTTTCGCAACGAATCGGCCGGGTCGGGACTGGTCTTGACGACGCCCGACGGATCGGCGAAGTATCGCGTCCACCTCGACAACGATGGGAACCTTCACACCGACCGAATCGACTCGGAAGGGTGAATCGGTACCGATAGACGGCCGGGTTGGTCCAGCTGGGACCGACCCGTAACGTCGGGTTTCCTCGGCTAGGAACGCAATAACAAATGCAGTCCCTGCCGGGGGTACCAACGACACGACGCGACCGTCGAATCCTGCGCTTCGGTCCGTCTCAGACACGACTATGGACGTAGTACGTAACATCGCCGAGGGGTTCCGGGCGGAAATCGGTGGCCGTCTTCTCTACTTTGCGGCCTCGGGAGCCACGCTCGTCTTCCTCGCCCGGGCCTTGCAACCGGACGCCTACGGGCTACTCTTCTTGGCAACGTCGATACTCACCGTCGGCAACCTGTTCGCCAACTTCAGCATGCCGAAGTCTGCCGCGAAGTACGTCGCCGAGTTCGCCGAAACCGACGCCGACCGACTCGGCCCCATCGTCTCGTTCTCGTTTCGGTTCGTCCTCCTGACGGTGACACTCGTCTGCATTGGTGTCGCGTTGCTACACGCCCCCGTGGCGGCTCTCTTCGGTGACCCCGGACTCGAAACGTTGCTCCTCCTCGGGACCGGCTACGTGTTCTGCCACACGTTCTACCTCTACTTCCGGAGACTGTTGCAAGGGTTCAAAGCCATCGAGCGGAGCGCGGCGGTGTACGCCACAGAGGGTGTCGGTCGATTCGTCTGTGTCGTCGCACTCGTCTCTCTCGGATTCGGTGTCTCAGGGGCACTGGTCGGCTACGCACTCGGATTCGGTCTCGCAGGCGCGGTTGGGGCCGTTCTCTTCTACCGTGGCTTCTACCCGGACCTCGATGTGGGACGTGCCATCGCCGACGAGACTCGGAGAAAACTTCTCAGGTACACCGTCCCGCTCTCGGCCACCAGTGGCGCGAATTTGCTCGACACGACGCTCGACCCGGTGGTGCTCGGCTTCATCGTCAACCCGGCCGCCGTTGGCTACTACATGCTCAGTCGGCAGGCCGTCCACTTCCTCCAAGCACCCGCGTCGGCCGTTGGATTCTCGGTCGGGCCGTGGTTCAGCGACCAGAAGGCGTCTGGCGAACTCGACCGCATCTCCAACATCTACCGGTTCACGCTCGTCCACACGCTCCTGTTCTACGTTCCGGCGGCGGCCGGACTCGCCCTCCTCGCAAGACCTGCCATCTCGATTCTGTTCGGCGCAGAGTACCTCCCCGCGACTGACGTGCTACGCGTGATGGCCGTTCTCGCGGTCCTCTGGTCCATCGAAGAGGTGTCGGACAACGCGCTCGACTATCTCGGGCGGGCGCGAGCGCGCTCTATCGCACGGGCGACGACAGCGGTTGCCTCTCTCGCACTGATCGGCCTCCTCGTTCCGGTGTACGGCGTCGTCGGTGCGGCAGTCGCAAAGGTCATCGGACACGCTGCGTACGTCGTGACGACGCTCTACATCATGCACACCGAGGTGTCCGTCCCTGTAGGTCGGTTGATGCGACAGTTAACGCTCATTCTCGCCATCACGGCTATAATGAGCGTCGTCGTCTTCACGTCCGTCGGTTTCGTCTCGGGCGCGTTCACGCTCGCTGGCGTCATCGCACTCGGTGGCGGAGTCTGGATAGTGCTTGCCGTCTCGACCGGTGTCGCGGACGTGCAGACCATCAACTCCTACTTCAACTAACCGCGGAAATCGCCAGCAGCGAGTGGCGTCGTAACTGACGATACGTTGCCAGAACTTTCGACGTACGAGACGGTAACGCGTCAGTAATTCGCGTTCATAGTTCTAAACGCTACAATCGTTTAATACTCACCTATGCCGACTACTCGTACAATCGCAAAATGAACTTCAATCGAAGTGTGGTTTCGCTCGACCTCGTCGTGTTGCTCGGAAGTGCGCTCATCGGCGTCGTGGTCGGTCTTCTCTCTCTACTCCTCCACATCGGTCAGTACGGAATCGCCTTCGCGTTCCTCACTGGGTCCGGACTCTACACGGGGGTTCGCTACTCGGACCGCGCTTCGTCACTCCCCGGCGCAGTCGAGTGGACGACACTCCGGCGAGAAGGATGGTTGTTCTACCTCTCCCAAACCCTGTACGTTCTCTTCCTCGTCGGGGCAGTCGTCTCTACCCTCTCGGAACCGTACGAGCGTCCGACGATTCACTTCGTCTTCGTCACGCTCGCGTTCGGAACCGTCCTCTTCGACGTGCTGTCGGTGGACACGGGAAGGGCGCGCATGGTCGCACTCGTCCTCTGCAAGATAGTCGTCGCCTCGCTCGCCTTCCGCTTCGCGCGCTTTTTCGTCATGGCGACAATGCCGGGGTTCGACACGCACGCACATCTCGAACTCGCCACGTACCTCGCTCAGCACGGCGCGTTCCCTCCAGACGGCGGAAAATACGTCTACGCACCCGTCTGGCACTTCGTCGTGGCGGGGACCCAACTGCTCGGCTTCGAGGGGCCGTCGTCGGTGTTCGCGGGTATCGTCGTTCCGTACGCGATTCTCACTGCAGTCGGCTGTTACCTGCTCGGCACTGAACTGATGGACCGACGCGCGGGCCTTCTCGCGGCGCTGGTCGTCAGCATCTCCGACCAGTTTCTGCTCCGCGGGGTGACGAACATCACGCCCTCGTCGGTCGTCATCGTCCTCTCTATTTTCATCTTCGTCGTGTTACTACGGGGCGACGAGCGGCCGCCGTACGTGGTGTATCCGCTCGTGGTCGTTACGTTCTTCACGCACCAACTCTCGTCGTTCGTCATCCTGCTGCTGCTGTGGGCGCTGTGGTTCGGGCAGGTCGTCTACGACCGGTTCCTCGAATCGGGACAGGCGGACCCCGCTAGCGGCTTCTCGCTCCGGTTGCGCGACGTGTTGTTGCTCGTCCCGCCGATGTTGATTCAGTGGTCTATCACGCCGTCCAGCGACCGACAGAGCTTCCTGACTAACATGGTCGAGCGACTCGTCAGGAACATCGTCCACTTCGGCGGGGGCGGGAGTAGCTACGCGGCGACACTCTCACAGTACGGCCCGATTTCGAACTTCCTCTACACGGGCGGCTACAGCATCCTGATGGCGCTCGGCATCTTCGGCGCGCTCCTCTGGCTCCACCCATCGCGTCGAACGAGAGCCCGGTTTGCGGCCGTCACCGGGGCGTTCTCGCTGTTCACCATCATTTACCCGATGACGTTCGCCGGGCTGGGCCACCTGCTTTTGCCCCATCGAATCCTCGTCTTCTTCGAGTTGTTCCTCGTGGTGTTCGCTGTCGTCGCACTCCGATTCCTCTACCGACGCGCGACCGACAACCGGAAACTCGTCGGGGTCAACCTCGTCGTCGTCCTGCTCGTGTTCTTCATGCTGACGACGCCGTTCATCAACCGAAACAACCCAGTGTACGGCGAGGAGCGTGTGGGCCGAATCGGACTGACTGACGCCGAGGTAGACGCGATGGTTTCCGCGGCATCGCGGGCAGACCCCGACCAGTCGGTCTACCTCGACAGCCTCATCTACAAGCGCACGATTCGGACCGAACTCCGACAGGCCGGGGTTCCGACGCGGGAACCGAACGGGGCAAATCTGACGACCTATCCGTCCACGACACCCATCGAAAACGACTCCTACGTCGTCGTCAGGGAGTACTATCGCCGCTCGTCGGCCGCCAGTAGCGGCAACTTGGACATCAACACGTTCGGCTTGGAGGGCAACTCGTCGGTGCAATTGTACAATCCACTCGACTGCAACGAAAAGCAGGTGGTCTATCGGACGGAAGCCGCGACCGTCTATCGCGTCGGAAACTGCTCGCCGGGGAATAGCTCCGTGGCGAATCAATCTGCTCGACAGTTCTAACTCGACGTATCAGGAGATTTTGATCACGACAGACCAGCGACGACACGCTCGTCCTCTCGCAGTCGCACGTCGTCGGCCAGTTCGCTCAGCGTTCGGAACCGATATCCTTTCTCGGTCAGCAACGAGACGAACCGCTCGAAAACGGCCACCGAGTTTTCGATGTTCCTCGTGAACGCGAGTCGTTTGAGTCGTCCCAATCGTTCGTGTGCCGCGGTGTGGAAGAAGTCGTGGAGGTGGCAGTTGTACACTAGCGTCTTGGGTAGTCGAGAGTGTTCTAGCAGTTTGAGGTACGGGTCGCCGAACAGTCGGAGGTAGCTCTGCTCCATCGGGACCCGCAGTCGCGGATGCACCGACACTGGAATCTCCAAGAGGTCGGGCGCTTCCGCGGGGTAGTACGGCCGGTGGGGAGCGTCGAGGTTGTTGTAGACGCCCGGCCGATAGGACGGACAGACGCTACTGTCGAACTCGAACTCCATCGCTGAGAGCGTGGCGAGATCCCCCTTGTCGAGGATAAACCGCGGTGCCCGATACCCGGCGGGGTCGCGGCCAAGCACGGACTCGAACGCTCGCGTTCCCGCGCGGAGCTCTCTACCGATATCGACGTTTCCGGTCATGTCGTGCTGGTACGAGTGGAGGTGAAACTCCACGTCGAGTTCCGCGTCGAGGCGTCGCACCACGTCCGGCCTGTCTTCGAGGACCTTCCCGACCACGAAGACGCTCAGCGGCACATCGAGGCGACGTACGAGGCCGACGAACTCGTCCAGATGCTCGAAAACGAGGTACTCTAACTCGCCGCCGAACGTCCAGTTGTTCTCCAAATCGAGCGTGATGCAGGCCGTTCGCGTCGAGGGGGCGTCGGCGAACCGATGTGGTTCGACGCTACTCATCTTCCAGTCCTCCCGACCATCTCGCGCACTTGCTCGACGATGACGTCTGTCGTGTCGCGCTTGTCTTCGAGCAGGCGGCGTCGGCGCGCCGCCCAGTCGGCGTCGAGCGTTCCGGAGAGAATTTCGGTCGCTTTCGCTAGGCCTCTCCGTTGGCGATTCGGTCCAGCGAAGTTGAACACTAGTCCGTACTCCGCCTCTAGTTCCTGCGTGTAGCCGACTTCGAGCGTCGAGACGTAGATCGCTGGCGTCCCCAAGACGGCGCTCTCGGTCGCCATGGTCGCGCTCTCGCCGACGAAGCAGTTTGCGTAGTGCATCAGGTGGTAGATGTCCTCGGGCGGAATCGACAGTTCGTACGACGCGAGGTCGGTCGGTAGTGGTTCTTCAGCAGTGACCAGCACGCGAGTGCCGGTCCGCTCCAATTCGGCGATCACTTCGCGGAGTCCATCGAACCCCGAACTGCCCACGTCGTGCGCGGAGTTCCACCCCACGGTTCGGAGGATGACGAACTTCTCGTCGGGATCGATTCCCTCGACTTCGAGGACGCTTGGGTCCGGTTCGAAGCGGTCGGGATGCAGGTACGCCAACTGGTGATACCCCGGGTAACGCGACTGCTTGACGCCGAGGTCGTCCCAGTAGCAGGTCGGCGTACAGATTCTGTCGGCGAAGGGAAACGCGAGTCGATTTTGGAGGTTGGCGTGTTCGGAGACGGCGAAGACGAGACTCTTCGCGCCCGTCGCTTTGGCGACGTGCGTTCCAGCGACGCCAACCTCCGCGACGAACAGGTCCGGGTCGATTTTCCGCGCCGCCCGAAGCAGGCGATACTCGAATAGCAACTGCACTAGTCCGACCTCCAACAGTTGCGGTCCGTCGAAGTTCAGGTTCGGCGCGTCCTTCGCCAACAGGACGTTGTACGGGATCTCGTAGGCGTCGAGCAGGTCTGCGAGTATCTCCTTCTCGCGGACGAAAACGTAGACGCGAAACCCTTCTCCAGCGAGTTTCCGTATGGCGTTCCTGAAGAGATGGACCTGTGCCGGGTGGCACATGGTGAACGCGACTGTCGGCGCGTCTCTGCGCCGAACGTTCCCATCGACCGCTGAGAGTTCTTCACTCTTCTGCCGTTCCACCGCGAACGCGTCTGGCACACTAGACACGTCCGTTTTCCCGCGAGACTGCGGTCGGTCGAAGCTCATCGTCCCGCCTCCGGTCGAGTGTCGTTTCCTCGTTCTATCTCCCCTCGGTCGTTCCGTCCCTCTTCGGCTCTCACCGACCTCGCGAGTAGTGCGAGTGCGACACCGACGAGTCCAGTGCTGATGGCGAGACGTTTGCCTTGCCAGTCTTCATCGACGTACTTGCGACGAAGTCGCAAGAGAAACGAGACCAACAGCAACCACGACACCTTCCGAATGTACTCGACGTAGTCGATACCGCTCACTTCGTCGCCGTAACTGCTCGCCATCGGTACGTCGGCGACCCCGACGCCCGCCGCGTTGAGTCGAGCGAGCAACTGGTTCATGTAGCCGTAGTACTCCCAGAGCGACTCCACGTCGGCTTCGAGCAGTGCCTCCCGCGAGATGGCCGTGAAGCCGTTCTGCGGGTCCGAAAGCTTCCAGTAACCGGTCGCAATTCGCGTCAGCCCGGTCAACAGGAGGTTGCCGAACAGCCGAAACGGCGGCATCTCGTGGACGAGACTCACGCCAGCGAGTCGGTCACCCTTCGCGTACCCCGCTCGGCCCTCCACGACGGGGTCGAGAATTCGGGGCAAGAGCGCGGCGTCCATCTGACCGTCGCCGTCTATCGTGGCGACGATATCGACTTCGTCTTCGAGCGCGGCGAGGTAGCCGGTCTTGACGGCACCGCCAGCGCCGCGGTTCTCGGCGTGCCTGATTCTCGTGAGTCGGCCGTCAGTCTCGTAATCCGCCACGCGGTCGGCGAGCAGGCCGCGACCGAGTCCGTCGCTCGCGGTGCTGAGGCGTTGCGTGCCGGAGCGTTGCGGATGGCTCTTGGCACCGGAAATCCCTAGCATCGCCGCCCACGTGCCGTCCGTCGAAGCGTCGTCCACGAGGTAGATTTCGTCTACGAACGCGGGCAACTCGCGGACGACTCCGGCGACGAAGTTCTCCTCGTTGTACGCCGGGACGACGACGCCCACCGAGTGGTCCCGGTACATCTCACAGCCTCCTGTAGGTGAACCCACAGGCGGCCGCCTTCTCGCGGTCGAAGGCGTTCCCGATGTCCACCAACACGGGGTCGTCTGCCATCCGACGCGCCATCGATTCGAGGTCGAACTCCCGAATCTCGTCGTGGGGAGTCAGCACGACAGCGGCGTCCACGTCGGTGAAGTCCGGTTCCGACTGCACGTCCAAGTCGAACTTCTCTGGTAACGACTGCTCCTCGTAGAACGGGTCCCAACCGAGCAGTTCGAGGTCCAGTTCCCGAAGTTGAGAGACGATGTCAGCGAGCAGTGAGTTCCGGAGGTCGGGGACGTTCGGCTTGTAGGCGAATCCCAGCAGCAGCAGTCGAGACCCGGCGACGCTCTCGGGAAGTGCGCCCTCGGTCCGAAGGTTGGGATGTTGTTCTGCCTCCTCGAACTTCGCGGAGTAGAGAGCGTCGAGCGTCAGCGAGAACGCGTACCGTCGCATCTCGCGGTTGACTCCACGAGCGGCGCGGATGAGGTTCGGAGTGTAGCCGCTCTCCTCGAACCGGTGGCGCAAGTAGTGGGGGTCAACCGGGATGCAGTGGCCGCCGACGACTCCGGGTTCGTAGTCGTGGAAGTTCCACTTCGTCTTCGCCGTCTCTAGGACCTCGTATGGGTCCAACTCGAAGTCCAGTTGCCGACACGCCATCGTGAACTCGTTGACGAGGGCGATGTTGACGTCGCGCTGGGTGTTCTCCAGACACTTCGACGCCTCCGCCGTCTCGATGGTGTCGGCGGCGTACACCTCGCCCTCGGCTAGACTCTCGTACAGCGCGACGAGTTTCACCAGCGTCGCCTCGTCTTCGGCGCTGACGACCTTCGTCGCCTCGGCCAGTTTCGGACCGCCGCCACCGGGGACGATGCGCTCAGGCGAGTACCCGACGCTGAAGTCCACGCCGCCCTGTTCTCCAGCACCGCGTTCGAGTGCAGGACGGAGGACTTCCCGAGTCGCACCGGGGTACAGCGTCGATTCGAACACGACGGTCGTCCCGTCGGAAATGTGGCGGCCGATGGTCTCGCTCGCGAATTCGAGGTTGTCGAGGTCAGGCGTCTGCGTCTCGTCTACCGGCGTCGGCAGTGCGACGAGTACGAACCTGCTATCTGCGAGGTCCTTCGGCGAGTCGGTGAACGTGACGTCGCTCTCCGCGATTCGTTCGTCACCGAACTCGCCAGTCGGGTCGTGGCCGTCTCGAAGTTCTCGAATCCGTTCGCCGTCGATGTCGTAACCAACAGTCGAGTAGCCTGCGTCGTCGAACGCCATCGCGAGAGTAAGTCCGACGTACCCCAACCCGACGATGGAGCTATCGCTACTCGCTTCGCTGTTCATCGCTCTACTCACCTCGTACGACCGGAGACTGCCCCCGGTCCCCCTGTTTAGAGATAGCTATAGCTGTGGCTTGCATTTTCTCAGTCTCCTTGGAATGCTCTCGGCGCGAAAGCAGGTTCAATCGGTTCTGGTATATAAACAACCGACCGTTCACGTCCGCTTCGTCCGTTTCTGAATCGTTACTTTCGAGCCGCGTCGGACCGAGTATCGGTAATCCGGAAATTCGTCGTATAGCCGGAGTCTACCCGGTCGGTCTCGTCCCACAGTTTCGACCACCCGAGAATTCGGGTCATCGACGGCCGCTGTAATCCGGATTATCTGTCCGACGACGCTACTGTTTACGTCGTCGCTCTGCGTGGCTGTTCTGACCCGACATATCTGGATACGAACGGCAATTCGGCCTGCGACTCACTCACTGATTCGACTTTCTCTGGGGCCGCGGTTCGCCGATGACGAGGGACGCGCCGACGACGAGCAGAAAGACGGCGACGAGGAGGATGCTCCCGGTCGCGCTGTCGGTGAAGGCGGTGGTATCGAGCGAGTAGTGAGACCAGAAGATATCGACCAGCGGCGTGTGGTCGGTCGGTTCGAGACTCGGCACGAGGACGTCCACGTCGGGTAGCATCGCCCAGACGCCGCTCGCGAAGACGACGACGGCGTTGCGCGTCGTCCACGGGTATCGACCCAGAATCAACAGCAGTACGATTGCACCAGTCGCTCCCACTGCGAAGTGCCCCATTCCCATCGCCATACGCTCTCCAAGGACAGCACGCTTGTAGGTGTTTGCCCAAATTCTGTCCCCGCTACCTGTTCCCGAAGAGGCTAACCGACAGCGGTCCGAACGAAACCGTATGTGGCCGTGGGGACACCTCGCTGTGGGATATCTGAGCTATCGCCTGTTAGGTCGTCTCGACTCGGGTCTCAAACCGGGTGGCCGCGCGACGGTGGCCGTGGCAGCCGGGACGCAGTTCCCAGACCTCATCGACAAGCCACTCGCGTGGTCGCTCGAACTACTCCCACACGGTCGGTCGCTCGCTCACTCGCTGTTCACCGCGCTGGTGGTCGTCGCTGTGGTCCGGTTCGCGCTCCGTCGCCGAGACCACGATGCCGAGGCGACTGCGTTCGCCGTCGGCTACGCAAGTCACTTGGTAGCCGACGCGATTCACCCCGCGATTCGTGGCGAGCTCGGCGAACTCGGCTATCTCGCGTGGCCGGTCGTCCCTGCACCGACGTACGAGACGGTCCCGAGTTTCGCCTCGCAGTTTACCTCGGCGAATCTCACGCCGTTCTTCGTCGCCGAACTCGCGTTGACGGTGGCTGTGGCCGCGCTCTGGCTTCGGGACGGCGCGCCGGGTCTCGGCGTTCTCAGAGCCGTTCCGGCGTGGGTCGGTCGAAAGCTCTCGACGTGACCTCGTCGGACCTGTCTCGGTTCAAACTAACCCTCGATTTTTTCTAATCCGTCGTGGTTAGCCCGGCCGGGGGAGAACACAAAATGAGTCGGAGGCAGGTCATAGCGGTAGTGGTACTGACAGTCGCGGTGATTTCCGGCGGGGTCGCGGCGACGCTCGGCACGACGGCCGACGCCGAACGGGGACCAGCTACACAGAGCTCTGACCAGCAGGCCGTAGACCGCTTCGCGTCGGCGGCGTTGCAGAACCAGACGACGAACGCTTCGTCGGTCACCTTCGAGAACCAGACGAGTAACGGGTCGGCAGTGACGATTGCCAACGTCACCGTGCCGGACGGTGGCTTCGTCGTCGTCCACGACCGGGAACTCTTGAACGGGTCGGTCTTGGACAGCGTCCTCGGGGCGTCGGCGTACCTCGAACCGGGAACTCACGAGAACGTCACCGTCACCTTCGACGAGCAAATAGAGGCGGACCAACTCCTGCTCGCGGTCACGTATCGAGACACGAACGGCAACGAGACGTTCGAGTTCGTCCGTTCGCAGGGTGAAGCAGACAGCGCGTACGTCGTGGAGAATCAGGTGGTCATCGACGACGCGGCGGTGACCGTCGAGGCCCAATCGGCGGAGACGACGACGGAAGTGGTCGAGACGACGACGGAAGTAGCTGAGACGACAGAACAAGTGGAGACCACGGAAGAACCAGCAGAGACGACGACCGAGGAACTCCCAACGACGACTGAGGTATCCGTCGAGACGACGACAGCGGTCGAGACGACTGAAGTCTCAGTCGAAACCACGACGGAGGACGTGGAGACTACTACAGTGGCCGAAACGACGACCGATGAACCGACCGAAACGACCACCGCGGTCGAAACCACAACGCCCGCAGAACCGGCACTGCTGGTTTCGAACGTCGTCAGTCCGCGGCGAATCGACGTGGACGGCGGGTCGTTGGTCGTGAACGCCCAAGTTGAGAACCCGAGCGACAGAGCGGTGACCGAGACCGTGCAACTGCGGGTGAACGGCACTGTCGTGCAGGAACGCCCCGTCACCGTCGCTGCTGGCGAGACAGTAGCCGTTCAGTTCGAGGTCTCGACGAGCGAACTCGAACCCGGCCTGAACTACGTCGGTGTCCTCACGCGGGACTTCGGCGAAATCGTCCGCGTCACGGGGACAGAAATCACGAACGAGACGACGACAGCGTACTGACCGAGTCCAGCGAGATGCCGCTGGACGTTCGACCATTTCTTTTCCGATCGTGTTCTCACCGTGACGACTCTCCAGGCGACACTAGATTGATAGGCTAGCGGGTTGCCGAGGCTCTATGGCAGACGACGTGACTCTCCGGGCGGTTGGTGATATCATGACTGGCTTCTCGCTGTCGTGGCGATATCTGACCGAACCACCCGAGACGTTCGCCGCGCACCGTCTCGTACACTCCGATAGCTGTCTCGTTCACCCGTCTCTCAGGTCTGACCTCCGGAACGCAGACCTGACGATTGGGAACCTCGAAGCGGTGATATCTGATTCGTTCGCACTCCCGTACGACGAACCGCCACCGCCGATTATGTCGCCACCGGAGACAGCGGACTTCTTGGCGGACAGCGGCTTCGACGTGGTCCACATCGACAACAACCACATCCTCGACCACGGCGAAGGGCTTCTCGCGGAGACGAAGGCACGACTGGACGAGGCCGGAATCGAGTACGTCGGGTCGCCACTTGGTCGCGAGCAACCCAAGACGTTCTCGTGTAACGGTCACGACGTTCACGTCGCGGGATTCAACCTCTGTTCCGGCGACGAGTCGAGCGACCCCGAGGAGATACTGACGACTGCCGAGGACATCGCCGCTCGTGACGGATTCTCAGTACTGTCGATACACTGGGGGTCCGGATTTGAGCATACGCTCCGGCCGTCGCCCGCCCAGATTTCGCTCGCAAACGACCTCGCGTCGATGGGTGTCGATGCGGTCCTCGGCCATCACTCACACACGTTCCAACCGGTGGAACTGCGCCACGGAACTGCCGTCGCGTACAGTCTCGGCAACTTCGTCTTCGACATGTGGCGCGAAGCGAACGTCGAGAGCGGCGTCCTTGAATTCGGTCTCGCTTCCGGGAGCGACCCGCGAGTAGCGGTTCGGACGACGAGAAACGATGGAGCGACCGTCGAACCCTACGACGTGCCTCGGATACGGGCGCAAGTTCCGACGGACGTAGACCTCGTCTCTCCCGACGAGTACGACAGAGAGGCGAAAGCGGCGAGGACGAATCACCGCCGAGAGGTCTTGAAAGCCTACGCGAGCAACACGTTCCAGTTCCCGCTTCGGTTCCATGCACGAACCGTCAAGTGGTGGGCGCACAAGGTCGTCCGAGAGCTTCGAAGTAGCAACCCGCTGGATTCGACGGGACAGTGACGGGTCTGCCGAGGAGACATCTCCAAAATCGCGAGTAGAGTTTCATTAAATAAGATAAATGGCTGTCTAGTCGTGACATTCCCAGAGAACGCTACACATCGACCAAAAAGTTCATACACGTGGCACCCCGGGTAATCACTGCGCATGGCACGCGAACGACTGGTTACGAAACAGCAGACAGAGGAATCACTACTCGACCGGCGGTCGTATCTCAAGATGGCTGGTGCAGCCGCTGGCGCAGTCGCTGCGACTGCTCCCGCCAGTGCGGCCGACTCGACAATCGGGTACGGCGAGGGTGGCTACGGACAGACCGAGTACGGTGGGGGAACTTTTAGCGGGAACTCTCCCGCTATCGACGGGTTCCGAGTCACCAAGAGCAAGCGACTCGGCTCGAACCGGATGTTCTCGGTCCGATGGGCCGTCTCAGACCCCGACGAGAACCTCGACGTGGTGGAAGTCGCAGTCAACACCGATCCGGGGAACGTGAACTTCTCGGTGTCGAACGTGGACGGCGCGAGCGCGTCCGGCTGGGACCTCTTCCAGTTCCCGATTGGCACGCGGGCAGAGGTCAGCGTTCGCGTCGAGGATGCCTCCGGCAACACGACGAAGCGGACGACGACCGTCTCCCTGTAACATCGAGACGCGCTCGCTGTTTTTTTGGTGCAGTCGAATCGGAACCCAACTCTTTAGTGTCAGTGACATATCTGACAGTACCATGAGGAACGACCACACGTCTGACGGTGCGACCTACCACACTTCGGGGTGGTAGCCGGATGCGGACGTCATTCTGCAACCTATTCGACGCTCAGTATCGAGGGACCCGTCGATGAGCGACCCGCTGCTCTCGGTGCGGGACCTCCACGTTCGCTTTCGCTCCGCAGAGCGTGGCGGTCTCGTCCGCGCGGTCGATGGCGTCAGCTTCGACGTGAACCCCGGCGAGACGGTCTGTCTGGTCGGGGAGTCAGGGTCGGGCAAGACAGTCACCTGCGAGTCGGTCACCGGTCTCGTGGACGCTGAGGAGACCACCGGAGAGATTCGATTCGACGACCGCAATCTCGTCGGTCTCTCGGAGTCGGACCTGCGGTCGGTCCGGGGCAACCGCATCGCGCACGTCTTCCAGAACCCGCAGAACGCCCTCGACCCAGTGTACACCGTCGGCGCGCAACTGGTCGAAACGATTCGATTCGGGAAGGACTGCTCGAAGGACGTAGCGCGAGAGCGGGCCATCGAACTGCTCGACAGGGTCGGCATCCCCGAGGCGGCGACCCGGTTCGACGACTACCCCCACGAGTTCTCCGGCGGCATGCGCCAGCGCGTCGTCGTCGCCATGGCGCTCTCTGGCGACCCCGACTTGCTCATCGCCGACGAACCGACGACGGCGCTCGACGTGACGATCCAGGCCGGAATTTTAGAACTCCTGCGCGAACTACAAGCCGAGCGCGACATGGCGGTCCTCTTCGTCACGCACGACCTCGGCGTCGTCGCGCAACTCGCCGACCGCGTCGTCGTCATGTACGGGGGTAAAGTGATGGAGCGCGGTGACGTTCACGGCGTCTTCGACGACCCGGCCCACCGGTACACGCAGGCACTGCTCGACTGTCTGCCCGGAAGCGGTGGCGGTCTCGACCCGGTTCCGGGGTCACCGGTAGACCCCGCTGACCCGCCCGAAGGCTGTCGATTCCATCCGCGATGTTCGGCCGCAGTTTCGGCGTGCAAATCGGGCGACCACCCGCCACTGTACGACCTCGCCGACTCCGATATCGCCGACTCCGATATCGCCGACTCCGACCTCGGGGAATCCAATCGCGATGGCTGTGCGTCCTGCGTCTTCTACGGCCCGGAGCGCGAGACGACCGACTTAGAACTCAGTCCCACTACCAGCGCGGAGGCGACCGATGACTGAAACGCTCCTGTCGGTTCGAAATCTGGAGAAGCATTACCCAATCTCGGAGGGCATCCTCGCCCGCGAGAGTGGCCGCGTCAGAGCGGTCGATGGCGTGAGTTTCGACGTGGCACGCGGCGAGACGCTCGGACTCATCGGCGAGTCGGGAAGCGGGAAATCGACTGTCGCGTCCTCGATGGTCCGACTCGAAACGCCCACCGGCGGCGAAGTGTTCTTCGACGGCGAACGAGTCGCCGACCACGACGACGATGCACGTCGAGACTTCCGACGGCGCGTCGGCGTCGTCTTCCAGAACCCTGATTCGAGTCTCGACCCGCGGATGACCGTCGGCGATTCCATCGCGGAACCGCTCGCCATCCACAACCTCGGCCGCGAGGAACAACGCCGCGAACTCGTGGAAGCACTCCTCGAACGCGTGGGTCTGTCGGCGAGCGACGCTGACCGCTACCCCCACTCGCTGTCGGGCGGTCAGAAACAGCGCGCGGCCATCGCCCGCGCGCTCGTCGTCAATCCAGACCTGCTCGTCGCCGACGAACCCGTCTCGGCGCTCGACGCCTCCGTACAGGCCGACATCCTCGCACTGCTGGACGACTTGAAGCGTGACTTCGACCTTGGCGTGCTGTTCATCAGCCACGACATGGCCGTCGTGCGCGAAGTCTGTGACCGCGTGGCCGTGATGTATCTCGGCGAAATCGTCGAGCGCGGCCCGACGCAGGCAGTTCTCGCGGACCCCCAACACCCCTACACGCGAGCGTTGGCAGCGGCGATTCCGCGACCCGACCCGACCGCCGAATTCACGCAGGTGGACCTCTCGGGCGAAGTGCCTGACGCCGCGAACCCGCCTGCGGGTTGTCGATTCCACACCAGATGCCCGGAAATTATCCAGCCCGATGGCTACGACTTCGAGCAAGGGAATTGGCGCGCGGTGATGGACCTCCGCGTGGCGCTCGCAGACGGTTTCGACCACGACGCGCTCGAAGCCTACGCCGCGACTGAAGGGAGCGGCGAAAACGGGGACAGCCCTGACCTTCACGCCGCGGTCCGCGACCGCTACGAGATTCCCGCCGAACTGACCGACTCCGACGCAGAGTCCGTGCTGGCCGACGCAATCGAGTCGCTCGTCGAGGGCGACGCCACTGTCGCCCGCGAGACGCTCTCGCGGGAGTTCGAGACGATCTGCGAGCGAGAACGCACGGGCCTCGGCGAGACCGACGGGACGACGGCAGGCCACTCTGCGGCGTGTCACCTTCACGACGCGGCGGACGCGGCGACCGAACGGGCAGTCGAGAGTCAGGAAACTGATTGAAACGACGGACAGACGGCGAAAACCTCGAAAAACTGCCACAAACTGTTATCGCTCTGTTATCAGCCACGATTCGTTAGACAAAGATGACAACTTCGTTCGAACTGACGAGGTGACTTCGTAGCTCGATTCTGATTTTCGGCACTCTCGGTCACTTTCTCGCCGCTCTTCGACCGGCAGCTGAAGTGATCCACCCCCGATTTTCGGTATCACGAACTTGCTACTAGTCTCGGCCACTCGAAGTAACCTTTTTAACAGCGCCTCGAATATAGGTCAATCATAAAGATATTTACAGGGGTAGCGTAAACCACGCGATTGTCACACACTCGCAAGACCTGTGAAAGACGCGCGGTGGCTCCACGGCGTGTGGCGGACCACCAAGTGCGAATCGGCGGACTACCGAGATCCAAGCGGCGACAGGACGACGGTGACGAGTCCCTCGAACGGCGCCCACCGAACAGGAGGAGACGACACGTGTTCGAAACGACGAACTCATCGATGGCAGGACGGGAGACGAAGCGTCGGAGAGTTGCTGGTGTCGTGCTGCAGGAGGAACTCCCGTGACCGACGAAATCGCTCCGCTCGGTGCGAGCGAGTACCTCTGCTATCGACTCCTCGTCGAACTCGAAGCGTCGAAGAGCAGTCAGATTTCCCGCTCGAAGTTCCATCGACTGAGTTGCATCACCGACCGGTACCTCGACTCGGAACTCGGCGTGGATATCGGATTCCCGCGCTACTGGTACCTCTACGGCGAAGTCGTGGACGAACAGTCGCTCGACGGCCGATTCTACCACGCGCCCGCCGCGAAGCACTGGAACGGCCAGCGCTACGTGCCCGCCGACGACGTGAGCGACTGGGACTTCGTCGTGGACGACGAGACGAAGTCGCGAATCGAGACGGCAGTCGGCCGGACCGTCCAGCGATTCGAACGCGCGTCGATGGAACAGATAAAGCGCTACCAGCACCGCGAACACATCCCCAACGAGTTCGTCCGGGCGTACAGCGACCTGCGGTCGCAACTCAAACGGGTCGATTTGGACGAACAGTACACGCTCGGTGACTTCACTCCCACCGAGAAACCGACAGTGGAGTTCGTCGAGGCGTCGCTCGACGCGATGGCCGAGACGTATCCGCGCGAGGACTACCCCGAGGCGTACCACCTCTTCGCGGAGTGGGAGGAGACAGTTCGCCTCTTGCTGGACGACGACCCGGACTACGCCACCGTCGAGGCGTTCCTCGACTCGTTCGTCACCATGCTGGCGAAGGTCGAACTGCGATTCCACCATCGCCAGCACATCCCCGACGAACGAATCATGGCGTGGGAAGACGAGCGACTCGAAGTCAAAGACGAGTTCGCTGGGCAACTGGCCGACAAACGTCGTGAACTGCTGGCGAGTAGTCGGAGTTTCAACCTGACCGGAACCGGGAACGGGTCCGACGGTGCCCGGCGTCGCCTCGTCGGGTCCCACGTCCGGAACGAGTCGCGGTAATTGTCTATTTTAGTACATAATTCGATTTCAGCGAACGGTTTTGTGGGTAGCTACCGTCCCACTGTGTATGGCAACTGATGAATCACTGGTAGAGGTCGCGGACGCAGACGAACTCCGCGAGGAAGGCCGACTGATATCTCGTGCTGGCAATCAGGCACTCGCACTATTCTACCACGAGGGCGAGGTTCGCGCCGTGGACAACCGGTGTCCGCACATGGGCTTTCCACTCGCAGAAGGCACCGTGGACGACGGCATCCTGACCTGTCACTGGCACCACGCGCGCTTCGAACTCTCGTGTGGCGACACGTTCGACCCGTGGGCCGACGACGTGCAGACGTTCCCGACCGAAGTGCGGGACGGCAAAGTGTACGTGGACCCCTACCCGGAACCGGACCTGCCGCCGGTCGAACACTGGACCGACCGCCTCGAAACCGGTCTCGAAGAGAGTCTGCGACTCGTCGTCGCCAAGTCGGCCATCGGCTTGGTGAACGAGGGTGTCCCGTACACCGACCCGCTTCGGCAGGGACTCGAATTCGGTGCGAAGTACCGCGAGGACGGGTGGAGTTCCGGGCTGACCATCCTCTCGGCGATGGCGAACCTGCACGGCGAACTCGACGCCGAAGACCAGAAGCGAGCCCTCTACACCGGCCTCCGGCACGTCGCCCAAGACTGTCAGGGCGAACCGCCGAAGTTCGACCAGCCGTCGTTCTCGGCGTCTGACCTCTCCGCCGAACGGCTGGAAGAGTGGTTCCGCGAGACCATCGAGGTGCGCGACGACGACGGTGCCGAGCGGTGCCTGCAGACCGCCATCGCCACGCTCGAACCGGAACAGGTAGCGGACATGCTCTACGCCGCGGCGACCGACCACCTCTACATGGACGCGGGCCACACTTTTGATTTCATCAATAAGGCCTGCGAGTCGCTGGACCACGTCGGGTGGGAGTACGCGGACGAGATTCTGCCGAGCGTGATTCCGCGACTCACACAGGCGACGCGCTCCGAAGAACTCTCTTCGTGGCGGCAACCCGACGACGTGGCGGAACACACCTTCGACGCCTACGACGAACTGCCGAAACTCGTGGCAGACGGCCAAACTGAAGACTGGAACGCTCCGGACGGGTTCACTGACACCTTGCTCTCTGACGACCCCGAGGAAGTCGTCACCGCGATGAAGGCCGCCGTCCAGAACGGCGCGACGGCCGAGCAGTTAGCATCCGAAGTCGCCCACGCCGCTGGGGTCCGGGTCGCGCAGTTCGGCACCTCCAACGAGTTCAACGACTGGAACACAGTTCACCACACCTACACCTACGCGAACGCGGTCCAGCAAGCCGCTCGCCGGACGAATTCGATGGCGGGCTACAGGGGCGCGTTCGCTGGCGCGATGAGCGTCTACCTCGACCGGTTCCTCAACACGCCGCCCGCGCCGATTCCAGACGGAACGGAAGTCGAAGCGCCCGACGACATCCGGGAAGCCCTGCTCGACACCTTCGACGAGGAGGGCGAAGTCAACACTGCGGGGCGATTCGTCGCGGCCTATTTGGCCGAAGACGGCGACCCTGCAGAACTGAAAGCCGCGCTCGGCGCGGGACTTCTCCGCGAGGATGCTGGTTTCCACACGCTCCAGAACGTCGAGGCGGCCTTCGAGCAGTTCGACGGCGAATCCGCCCCCGAGAAAGCCCGCGTCCACATGGTCGCCACCGCTCGGTACATGGCGGCACACTTCCCGACGCGACGCTCTGCCGAGCAGACCTACACCATCGCAGCGCGACTGAACCGCGGCGAGCAGATTCACGAATCGGAGTGAAAACAAACTAACTTGCTCTTCTGAAAACTTGGTTGGAAAACTTTATCCCGGTCGGGACGAACAGCACGAGGTACGCCGGACATCCGAGGAGAACGTCTCACGCAGTCGCGTAGTGGCGATGCTGTGATTTCGAGAGGACGGCCACCGAGCGCGACTCGCCGAGTGGCGACGCTGTCGTTCGCGCACCCGCTGCGTGTCTCCTCGCTCCGGCAGGCAAATCATGAGTCACGGAACGACGACTACCACCGAGACGATACGCGAACTGTTCGAGCGAGCGAGACCGGACGACGAAGACACGTTCACAGACGAACGACTGTCGGACCTCATCGCGGAGACCGAGCGCAATCTGTACGCGGACGCGTCCCGCGAGGAGCGCTACGAGGCGGCCATCAACGCGACGACGGCCCGGGCCGAGCAGGTCCCGGAGTTCAAGTCGGTCGCCGCCGCGCTCTTTCTGGAGCGATACGACCGCGAACTGGTGGGCGAGGTGCCCGACGACCGGGGAGTGGCCTATCGTGAGACGTTCGCCGAGAACGTCGAACGCGGCGTCGAAGAAGCAATTCTGGACGAGCGCATGCTGGCCTACGACCTCGATTCACTCGCTCAGGAAATCGTCCCCGAACGAGACGAACTGTTCGACTACATGGCGCTCGACACGCTCTACCAGCGGTACTTCCTGAAAACCCCTGACGGCGAACGCCTCGAACTGCCCCAAGCGTTCTGGATGCGCGTGGCGATGGGACTCGCGCTTCAGGAACCAGTCGGAGACAGGGAGGAACGAGCAGTGGAGTTCTACGAGGTCATGTCTACCCTCCGATTCGTTCCGTCGAGTCCGACGCTGTTCCACGCGGGGACGACCCACGCGCAGTTGAGTTCCTGTTACCTGACCACGATTCCGGACGACTTGGAGGGCATCTTCGACGGCTACAAGGGCCACGCGAAGCTCTCGAAGTGGAGCGGGGGCCTCGGCAACGACTGGACGAACGTCCGCGCCTCGGGGTCGCTCATCGAATCGACGGGCGTCGAATCGACCGGCGTCGTCCCCTTCCTCAAGATATCCAACGACGTGACTGCGGCCATCAACCGCTCCGGCAAACGACGCGGCGCGGCCTGCGCCTACCTCGAATGCTGGCACCTCGACTACCCGGAGTTCATCGACCTGCGCCGGAACACGGGTGACGAACGCCGACGCACCCACGACATGAACACCGCTGCGTGGATTCCGGACCTGTTCATGGAGCGCGTCCGAGCAGACGGCGAGTGGACGCTGTTCTCCCCTGACGAGGTACCGGAACTGCACGAGACGTACGGTGCGGAGTTCACAGAAATTTACGAAGAGTACGAACGGAAAGCTCGCGACGGCGAACTCCGGCAGTACGAAGTCGTGGACGCGAGCGACCTCTGGCGCGAGACGCTGACGCGCCTGTTCGAGACGGGTCATCCGTGGATTACGTTCAAGGACCCCTGCAACGTGCGCTCGCCGCAGGACCACGTCGGGACGGTTCACTCCTCGAACCTCTGCACGGAGATTACGCTGAACACGAGTGAGGACGAACACGCCGTCTGCAACCTCGGGTCGGTGAACCTCGCCAGACACACCCTCGCTGATGGGCTGAATCGCACGAAACTCCGCGACACCGTCGAAACCGGCATGCGCATGCTCGACAACGTGGTGGACCTGAACTTCTACCCGACGGAGGAAGCCGAGCGGTCGAACCTGCGACATCGCCCTATCGGCATGGGAGTCATGGGTTTCCACGAGTCGCTGTTCGAACAGCGCGTGCCCTTCGACTCCGAGGAGGCAGTCGAGTTCGCCGACGAGGCCCAAGAGTTCGTCGCCTACCACACGATTCGGTCGTCTGCGGAGTTGGCCGGTGAGCGCGGCGCGTACCCCTCCTTCGAGGGGTCGAAGTGGGACCGAGACGTCTTCCCGCAGGACACGCTCGACCTGTTGGAGCAAGAGCGCGGCCACGAGATTCCACTCCCCCGCGAAGAGCGACTCGACTGGGAGTCGGTGCGCGAACTCGTCGCTTCGGAGGGGATGCGAAACTCGAACGTAATGGCTATCGCGCCGACGGCCACGATTTCCACTATCGCAGGGACGACGCCCTCCATCGAACCCAGTTACTCGAACCTCTATGTCAAGTCGAACATGAGCGGGGAGTTCACGGTGATAAACGACCACCTCGTCGCGGACCTCCGCGAGGAGGGACTGTGGGACGAGGAGATACTTGACCGCATCAAGTTCCACGACGGGTCGATTCAGGAAATCGAGGCGATTCCCGAAGCGATACGGGAGTTGTACCGGAGTGCCTTCGAAATCGACCCGCGCCACCAACTCCGATTGACTGCTCGGAGAGGCAAGTGGATAGACCAGTCAGTCTCGCACAACGTCTTCTTCCCCTCCACGGACGGGTCGCTGTTGGACGACGTGTACCAGACTGCGTGGGAACTCGGCCTGAAGACGACGTATTATCTCCGAACGCTGGGTGCCTCCCAAATCGAGAAGTCCACCGTGGACATGAGCGAGTACGGGAAGACCCAGACGCGCGGACAGTCGGGAGCTGACGGAGACGGCGACGACGAGGAGAGTAGTTCAGCAGACGACCTGCCGAGCGTCGAAGACCCGACTTGCGAGGCTTGTCAATAATGATTCTGGAAGACGACGCGACCGACCCGAACAAGATACTGCCGGTAGAGTACGACTGGGCGCGCGAGTACTACCGCGCTGGCGTCAACAACAACTGGGTGCCCGAGGAGATTCCGATGGGCGAGGACGTGGCTCAGTGGAACGGCGACGCGCTGACCGACGCCGAACGCCAGTTGGTCGAGTGGAACTTGGGATTCTTCTCGACTGCCGAGTCGCTGACCGCGAACAACCTCGTCCTCGCAATCTACGAGTACGTCACCAACCCCGAGTGTCGTCAGTACCTCCTTCGGCAGGCATACGAAGAGGCGATTCACACGGACACGTTCATCTACTGCTGTGACTCGCTGGGCTTCGAACCGGAGTACCTCTACGGGATGTACGACCGCATCCCCGCGATAGCGGAGAAAGACGCCTTCGTCGTGGACCTCACCCAGAGCATTCTGGACGACGAGTTCACGCTCGACACCGACCGCGACGTTCGGTCGCTCCTCCGGGACCTCGTCGGCTTCTACGTCGTCATGGAGGGCATCTTCTTCTACGCGGGGTTCGCCATGATGCTTGGCCTGAAACGCCGAAACAAGATGGTCGGCATCGGCCAGCAGTTCGAGTACATCATGCGCGACGAGTCGGTTCACCTCGCGTTCGGCGTGGACCTCGTCCGGACGATTCGGCAGGAACACCCCACCGTCTGGACCGACGACTTCGGCGCTGAAATCGCCGCGCTGGTCGAAGACGCGGTCGAACTCGAACAGCAGTACGCCCGCGAGGCCTGTCCCGACGAGATTCTGGGCATGGGTCCCGAACAGTTCGCGGAGTACGTCGAGTACGTCGCCGACCGGCGACTCGGGCAACTCGACTTGCCGGAGACCTACGGCACTGACAACCCCTTCCCGTGGATGTCGGAGGCGACCGACCTCAACAAGGAGACGAACTTCTTCGAGAAGCAGGTCACCGAGTACCAGTCGGGCGGGTCGTTAGACTGGTAGCCACGAAATCCGTTCACGCCGTCATCTGGGGAAGCCAGAACAGCATTCCGAACACCAACGCGAGCAGCACCAACAGGACGAGCATGCTGCGGAACGCCGAACTGTCGATGAAATCCGAGGACCCAATCCAGCGGTTCGAGTAGCTCCCTGTGGTGTCTCACTCGTGGTCTTCGGGGGCACTCATGCCAGATATTTGAATGCCATCACGCAAAAATATTCGACTAGCTGAATATTTCCTTTTCCGACTACTCTCGCTGCGCTGCTATCACGGCGTCGCGTCTATCTGCTTGCGGACGAGCGAGAGGACGACAGCTACGCCACCGAGGAAGACGGCAACCGAGGCCAACGTCGGCGGGTTCTGCCACACGATGGTTCGCCAGTGGTTGACGGCGAAGTACTGCTCTTGATACTGCACCGTCTCACTGACGCAGGCGTCGCTGTTGACTCCCTCGCCCTGATTCTGGCGCATCTGGTCGAAGACTTGCTGTTGCTCGCTGTTCAGTTGCGAGTACTCAACGGCGTACCCGCCGGGATTCTCGCTTTCCGTACCCGTAATCTTACAGTGTTGGTCGTGTTCGACGGTCGCGACGAACCCGAGGACGCTAGCGAATACGAGGAGGAATCCCGCGACGAGGCGGAGGAAGGACCAATTGTCTGCCATACGTTCGTTGTCCGACTCTCGTGGTATAAGTTTTGTAGGCGTTCACTTCGTCGCTAACTCCTCTCGGCGTTCTGCGCGTTCTTCGAGCGCGCGCTCCCGCTGGCGCTTCTGCTCTGCGGTCGGACAGCGCAGTTCTGGCACGTTCGCCGAATTTTCGTCGTCGTCCAGCGCGACGAAGGTGAAGAACGAACTCGCCGTCTCGCGGCACTCGCCGGTACTCGGTCGTTCTGCGGACACGTCTACTTTCACGTCCATGCTCGTCGCCCCAGTTTCGAAGACGTAGGCCTCCGTGACGACGATTTCGCCGAGGTCGATTGCCGCCAGAAAATCTACGTGGTCCATCGACGCCGTGACGACCTGTCGGCGTGAGAACCGTCGGGCGGAGATGGCCCCGCAGATGTCCATCCAGTGGAGGACCGACCCGCCGAGCGCGCGGCCGAGGTTGTTCGTGTCGTCGGGCATCAGAATCTCGCTCATCTCGGTCTTCGAGTCCGCGAGCGTCGCTTTTCGGGTCGTCAACTCGTTAGACATACTCGAACGTGCGGGAGCGTCGCGAATAAAACTACTAGATTTGTACTAACCCAAATGAATTTTAAAAACGTTCGTGGTCACTCGCGTTTCGAGAGAACGCCTAGTCCGTCCAAGCGGTCCGCGCTCGTCCACGATAGCTCCCGGCCGAGCAGGAGGTCGAACGCGCTCTTGACCATCACGAGGTCGAGGAATGGCTTGTAGGCGAGGACGAACAGCGGCGCGTACGCGACCAGCGAGTAGTCTTCGTCCTCCATCTGCACCCCGAGAATCGTGATGGCGGCCTGCAACAGCAGGAAGACGCAAGCGACTGCCAGCGCGCTCGCTCCGACTCCTGCGATTACTGCGACGACCAGCAGACCCATCGTCAGTAGTCCTGCCAGCGGGACGAACAGCATCGTGAGCAACCAGAGCGGGAACGCGAACCGGTACAGTGCGCCGAACCGCGGGTTCGTGAACGCGTCACGGTGCTTCCACAGCGTCATCAGGTTTCCGCGGTACCACCTGAGTCGCTGGCGATAGAGGTCCCGCCACGTACCCGGCGCTTCGGTGTGAGCGCAGGCGGCAGTGGTCGCCCGGACGGTGCCGCCGACTTTCAGCGTCTTCAC
Source organism: Halorussus halophilus (assembly GCF_008831545.1). Taxonomy (NCBI): domain Archaea; kingdom Methanobacteriati; phylum Methanobacteriota; class Halobacteria; order Halobacteriales; family Haladaptataceae; genus Halorussus; species Halorussus halophilus. The sequence continues at coordinate 15,615 of NZ_CP044524.1, read as the reverse complement.
CGTCGCGTCGAAGTCCTCGGTCAGCGTGTCCGGGTCGTAGAACCCCGTGCCTTCGAGGACTTCGCGCCGGTAGGCTCCCAACACGCCTGGAACGACTGGCACGGCTCCGAACAGGTCGAACGCTCCCCGGACCACGTTGATGCTGACGAGATAATCGATGGTCTGGCAGGTGGTAACGACGTTGGTCTGATTGGCGACTTTGACGTTGCCCGCCACCGCGTTCGCTTCGGGGTCGTCCTGGAGGACGCCGACCAGTCGGCGTATCGCCTCGGGTTCGACCAAGGCGTCGGCGTCCACCGTGACGATTACCTCGCCGGAGGCGTACAGCAGGCCGTAGTTCAGCGCGGCGTGTTTGCCGCCGTTGGGCCGACGAACGACGGTGACGCCACGGTCGGCGTACTCGCTCGCCTCCGCGTACGTTTCGTCGCTGCTTCCGTCGTCCACGACGACGACTTCCAGTAGACTCTCGGGGTAGTCGCTCGCGAGTAGGTGTTCGACGCAGTCGCCGACGTAGCCCGCTTCGTCGTAGGCGGGCACGAGGACGCTGACAGCAGACAGTGGCTGGTTGGGTTCACAGTTCGGTTCGCCCCGTCGCGCGTGATACCACGCCAGCGGCACGACGAGCAGGTACCAGAAGCAGACGAACGTCAGCGCGACCAGCAGGACGACCCGCGTCGCCGAGAACGAGCGTCGAAACGCGAGCGCGCCGCCGAACAGGAGCGGTACGCAGACGAGAAACGCAATCAGCAACGGTGCGGGTCGGGGGAACGCACGGGCGTTCGCCGCTTGGTGTTCCGTCGCGCGCCAGTTGGCGACCACGAGCAGACCGCCGACTGTGCCGCCGGTCAGCAAGCAGACTACTAGCAGTTCGAGCGGGACCACCGTCGCAAGGACGGCGAAGCCACCGGCGAGGAATGCGACTGCAAGCAGCGAGACGAGGTGTCGTCGAGCGCCGACACTCATTCGTCGTCGCTCTCCGTCGGTTCCAGTTCGTCTGCGTCGGCCGCCTCTCCTCTCAGGCCGTTAGCACGCAGGTCACGGACCCACCAACTGCTCTCGCTCGCCACGAGCGGTCGCGGGAACGCCCCGTGCCCCTGCTCGCGGTACAGCCACCCATCGCTCGTCTTCAGGAGGCGACCGCTCCGATACGCCTGCGCGAACTCCCCGAGCGTCGTGAACTTCACGCCGTCGTGCGCCTTCACGAACTGGACGAACGACCGAAGCTGTTCGACCTTCCGCTCGTCCGAAAACGTCGGGTAGTGGAGCATCTGGACGTACAACTCTCCGTCGTCGTAGGCCGACTCGAACGACGCGTGAAGCGCGGCAGGGTCTCGGAGTCGGTTCGTCGTCCAGTTGGCCACGAAGGGTTCGCTGCTCGGGACGTGGACCACGCCGTCGGCGACGAACGGTTCTCCTTCGCCGTAGTACGTCCGGTCGAACCACCGGTTCGCGGAGACGACGGTGTAACCCGATTCCCGAAGTGCCCGCGTCGTGTTGTGGTCGTGGGTGTTGAACTGCGGGACGAACGTCTTCGTCGGCCCGACGCAGTCGGTCAGTGTCCTGTGGCCCTCGGCGACCATCTCTCTCTGTCGGTCGGCGGGGAGACCACCGAACTCGCTACGGCCGTAGAACGCCGTCTTCGCGCCGTGGTCGTAGCCGTGGAGTGCCCACTCGATGTTCGAGTTCTCGGCCTGCATCGCTCGCAGACGCGAGCAGAAGTCGCCGGACGCTGTGACCGGTTTGCCGTCGATTGTCGGGATGACGGCGTGCGTGACGGGAACGTCTTCCGCGGCGAACACGCCGTTCACCGCGTCGAGTGCGTCCGCTCGATACCACGGCTGAACGTCGTCAGTCCGGAAGATGACGATAGAGCGGTACTCCAGGGTGGCGGGTCCAGCGGTAGTGCTCGCGGACACAGTCGCAGTCGCGGCCGTCGAGAGGAGCAATACCGCGAACGTGGCCGCGAGGAACCGCTGGCTCCCGGTCGTCTCTCCGGTCACTCCGACCCTCGTTCGAGGAGCGGCGTCTGGGACACCTGTTCGTAGAGCGCAGTCGCTGACCCGTGTCTTAGACCGTTCTCTCCCGTGCGCTTCGTCCCGCTCTCGCAGGCGAGACAGACAGGCTGTCTGTCGTTCGGCCCGAATCGGGACGAACACGTAGCGCAGTCGTAGACGACGCCGATTCGGGCGAAATCGACGCCGAACGACCCGAGATTCGTCCGACACTTCGGGCAGACGTACCCTGCATCTGCTTCGAACGCGGACCGGGGCTGGACGCACCCGCAGTCGAAGTGTTCGAGCACGTCGCGGCGCTCGACGGCAGTCGAGTCGCAACTCGGACAGACGTCGCAGGTTCCGACGCGGGCCGAACGACAGTCAGGACATCGCATCTCGCTCGGTTCGAACGGCGACAGCGCCGACTGGTCTCCGACCATTGTCCCGCCATATTGTAGCAATTCCCTGTCGCTACCGGCGCCTCTCTCCGCGCCTCCCGGTTGCGACAGCAGTCGAGCGAGTGTCCTTCGGAGATTCATCGCTGGTCCCCGTCTCCCGTCGCCCGACTCCATCTAGATGCTCGGTCTGTCGCCTTCGTCGTCGTTCTCGTGGGTATTCTACTGGTTTGCATTTCTCGGTCTCTCGGTCCGTCTGTCGTTCTCTCGCGTCTCGTTCGTGTGGCGTCGAAGAATGTGGCCGCCACAGTCGTCTGTCGATGCTTCGAGTAGTCGGAGAGACCACGCTGTCCACCATTGTTACTCGCGACCTGTAACGAATTCAGACACACCCAGACGCGGCCGAACTGTCGTTTTACGGACGGCAGGTACTCCCTGACTCGCCATCGGCTTCGCAGGCGTCGGTCACGTGGCGAAGTACTGCCAGTTCGAACGGTGAGCGTGCGCCGCCAGCGGCAGTCGGTGTTCGAGATGGAGAACTAGATTTGGTAACTAAGGTTCGGGGGGTTAGAGAGGACACTTCGAAAATTTTCTCCCTCGGAATTCTTTGCTCTGTAAGTGAGAAGTCGCTTCAATGAGGAACCCTTAGTACCTAACAAGTAACCATCATGGCGCGAAAGACACACCTCGCAATCGGAGGTATGAGTTGCGCCAACTGCTCGGGCACCGTCGAAGACGCGCTCGGGGAGTTGGACGGCGTCCGAGAGGCGAACGTCAACTTCGCCACGGACGAGGGGTCGGTCGAGTACGACCCCGAAGACGTCTCGCTGGGCGACATCTACGCCGCTGTCGAGGACGCTGGCTACGACCCCGTTAGCGATGAGACGACCGTCGCTATCACCGACATGTCCTGTTCGAACTGCGCGGAAGCCAACGAAGACGCCCTGCTCGCCGTGCCGGGCGTCGTCTCCGCGGAGGTCAACTACGCCACCGACGAGGCGAGCGTTCGGTACAACCCCGAGGACGTGAGACTGGCCGACCTTTACGACGCCATCGAAGACGCTGGCTACTCGCCGGTTCGCGAAGACGAGCGTAGCAGTGGCGAGGACGGACAGGGAGAAGGGACCAGCGGCGAATCGACCACAGACCGCAGGGAAGCCGCTCGCCAAGCCGAGATTCGAAAACAGCGGAATCTCGTGCTGCTCGGTGCTGTCCTCTCCGCGCCGCTCGTGTTCTTCATGTTCGAACACTTCCTGTTCGACGGCCTGCTCGGTGACTCCATCGTCGGCGTCCCGCTCGGTTGGGTGATGTTCGCGCTGGCGACGCCAGTTCAGTACTTGCTCGGCAAGGAGTTCTACGAGAACTCCTACACCGCGCTGGTGAAGAACCGCACCGCGAACATGGACGTGCTCATCGCGCTCGGATCCTCGACGGCGTACCTCTACAGCATCGCCGTGCTGTTCGGCTTGTCAGGAGGGCTCTACTTCGAGACGGCCGCGCTCATCCTCGTGTTCATCACGCTGGGCAACTACCTCGAAGCGCGCTCGAAGGGCCAAGCCAGCGAGGCACTCCGAAAACTCCTCGAAATGGAGGCCGACACGGCGACCATCGAGGAGGACGGCGAAGAGAAAGAAATCCCACTCGAAGAAGTCGAAGTCGGCGACCTGATGGTCGTCCGACCGGGCGAGAAGGTTCCCACGGACGGCATCGTCCGCGAGGGCGAGAGCGCCGTAGACGAGTCGATGGTCACGGGCGAGTCCGTCCCCGTCGAGAAGTCGCCCGGTGACGAAGTCGTCGGCGCGACAGTCAACGAGAACGGCGTCCTCAAAGTCGAGGCCACGAAGGTCGGTGAGGAGACGGCCCTCCAACAAATCGTCCAGATGGTCAAGGAGGCCCAGAGCCGCCAGCCAGAGATTCAGCAGGTCGCCGACCGCATCAGTGCCTACTTCGTCCCGGCCGTCATCGCTAACGCCCTGCTCTGGGGGATTCTATGGTTCGTCTTCCCCGAAGTACTCACCGGCTTCGTGAACTCGCTCCCCGTCTGGGGACTGGTCGCTGGCGGCCCGCAGGTCGCGGGCGGCACCATCACGACCTTCGAGTTCGCAATCGTCGTCTTCGCTTCGGCGGTCCTCATCGCCTGCCCCTGCGCGCTCGGACTGGCGACCCCGGCGGCGACGATGGTCGGCACCTCCATCGGCGCACAGAACGGCGTCCTGTTCAAGGGCGGCGACGTACTCGAACGCGTCAAAGACGTTGACACGGTCGTCTTCGACAAGACGGGGACGCTCACCGAGGGCGAGATGGAACTGACCGACGTGGTGGCGTTCGGGGACCCGTCGTCGCATCGCGCCGACGGGGGTACCACCATTACCCAAGAAATCGACGAAGCGTTCGTCCTCTCTGCGGCCGCCAGCGCGGAGAAAGGGAGCGAACACCCGCTCGCGCAGGCAATCGTCGCGGGCGCTGAGAGCCGAGACCTCACCGTCGAAGACCCCGAATCGTTCGAGAACGTGCCCGGTCACGGCATCCGCGCGACGACGAGTCACGGCGAGGTGCTGGTCGGCAACCGGAAACTGCTCGAAGACGACGGAATCGACACCGCGCGCGCCGAGGAGACGATGGAGCGACTCGAATCGGAGGGGAAGACGGCGATGCTAATCGCCGTCGATGACCAGTTGGTCGGCGTCGTCGCCGACGCCGACACGGTCAAAGAGAGCGCGAAGGATGCGGTCGCGGAACTGCAAGAGACTGGCCGGGACGTGATGATGATTACCGGCGACAACGAGCGCACCGCGCGCGCCGTCGCCGAACAAGTCGGCATCGACACGGGGAACGTCCGCGCGGAAGTCCTCCCCGAAGACAAGGCCGACGCTGTCGAGTCGATTCAGTCCGAAGGGCGACAGGCCATGATGGTCGGCGACGGTGTCAACGACGCGCCCGCACTCGCCGCGGCCTACGTCGGCGCGGCCATCGGAAGCGGGACCGACGTGGCCATCGAGGCCGCCGACGTGACGCTGATGCGCGACGACCCGGCCGACGTGCTGAAGGCGATTCGCGTCTCGGAGGGGACGCTCTCGAAGATAAAGCAGAACCTCTTCTGGGCGCTCGGCTACAACACGGCGATGATTCCGCTGGCAAGTCTGGGTCTGCTTCAGCCTGTGCTTGCGGCCGCGGCGATGGCGTTCTCCAGCGTGAGCGTGTTAGCGAACAGTCTGCTCTTCCGAAAGTACACGCCGGACCACGACTACGAATTGCTCGGCTTCCTGCGCTGAGTCGAGTCTGTACTCGTCGTCTCCCTCTCGACTGCTGCCTCCCTCTGTTTCCAGCACGGGCGTTTCTCACTCGATAGGAGCGGGTTCTGTTCAATTTCGCTGGAGTAACGAACGTTATCGCTCGTCCGACGGTTCGTATCTGCGCGTACCGGGATACGACTATCCGGAGGCTTCAAGCCAGCCTCAGTCGCATTGTGGGCGGTCACAATGAGTTCCTCGAAACGAACGGTAGTGTGTGTAGTTCTTGTCTCGCTGTTAGTACTGGGTGGCACTACGCTGGCGACGGCGTCGGTGGCGACGACTCCACGGGCGGTCAGCGAGGACCCCGCTCTCGGAGTTCCAACTTCGAACTCAGTCGCGATACAGCAACTGACTAACGAGAGCGAACCGAACGACGACGCCCAATCTGCGAACCCGATCACCGGAGCGACCGAGATTCGGGGAACGATTCCCGTCGCGGGCGACATCGACTTCTACAGCATCAACGCGAGCAGCGACGACAACCTCCTCATCAACGTCTCGCGGTTCGGCCAAGAGTTCGGCCTGTTCGGCATCGCCGTCGCCGACAGCGAGGGGAACTTCGTCGCCAGTGCGCTATTGGAAGAATCGAGTAACGAGAATCTGACAGTGCCTCTCGAAGAAGCAGGCCAGTACTACGTCATCGTCGCTTCGGCGTCCCAGTTCAGATGCCCGGAGTGTTCCGCCCCGTCCGCGGACGGCACCGGCGAGTACTCACTCGCAATCGAGACGTTCCCACGATTGGTCAGCGATGGCAACGGACCGACCGAAGGCGTCGAGCGCGAACCCAACGAAGAGGTGGACTTTGCGAACCCGATTCAGTCCGGGCAGGCGTTCGCCGCCAACATTTCGAACGAGACGGACACAGACTGGTTCACTATCAACGCGACGAAGGGCCAGACGCTCCGCGTCGATATCGCGAGAGCAGGTGGCACTGGAACGTTCGCAGTTCTCGTCGGTAGTCCAGGCGGGCGAGCGCTCGCGGGAACGCTCGTCAACGCCAGCGAGCGGAAGACGCTGGTCGTTCCGTCGGAACTCGTCAACTCGACTGGAACTTACAGCGTGGTCGTCCTTCCGTTGCCAGATAACCCGGGAAGCGGGAGATACTCCTTCGTCGTGAGTACCGGCCAACCCGTCACAGATACACTGCTGACAGGCAGTTCGAGCCACGAAAACGCGAATGTAGTGACGAACGCGAGTCGCAACGAGTGACTCGGCGACACCCCCGAGCGAGGCTGGTGGGCTTATTTCGTACCCGGGTTACTCTGCGGTCGCCGACTCGCTCACGCTCGTCGTCCCCACGTCCGCAATCGGCGGTCGCCACACTTGCAACGCCGTTCCGCCAACCGCTAGCACGACGCCCATTCCAGCGACGGCGAGTATCGGGGTGAACGCGTCGGCGGCAACGCCGCTCCCAAGCGCGAACGGGATGCGTGCCAGCGCGTACACCATCGAGACCGCACTGAGGACCGTCGCGCGACCGACCGATTCGACGTGGTCGTTGAGATACTGTCCAGCAATGGGTCTGACGACCGACCGTGCGCCGCGCATGACGAAGAACATCGGGAAGGCGGCGACGGCGACGAACGCCGGAGCGACGAACGCGACGGCGGTCACTAGCGGGACGACGAGGAGCGCACCGCGAACGCCCAACGCGGCTTCGAGGTTGCTCGCCCGGTCGCTGGCGATAGCCGAGACGACGGTGAACGAGGCGTAGAGGACGCCGAGCGAGGCGGCTTCCGGAACACCGTAGGCCGCGAGCAGGTCCCCGGCGCTCGATTTCAGTGCTTCGACGGCGATGGGTTGGATGTACGCGCCAGCAGTCATCAGGACGCCGAAGAACAGCGCCATGTAGACGACGAACGAGCGAAGCGGCGGTTCGGTCAGCTTCTGGCGGATGATGGGCAACGCGTCGATAATCGTCAGTCGGTCGGTTCCGGACGCATCGGCTTCGTTTTCTCCGCCTCTCTCTTGCTCGTGGCCCTCCGTCTTCTCGCCGTCTCTGGTCTCCTCGGCGTCCCCCATCACCTCGTTGTCTCCGGTCTCCTCCTCGTCGCTCGTCGCGTACTGAGCGTTCTTCGGGAACGCGGCGACCACGAAGAAACTCACGACGTTCATCGCCAGCGCGGCGTAGAACGGGTAGACCGGTTCGAGGACGTACAGTAGACTGCCAGCTATCATCGTCCCGGCCATCACCCAACTGCCGACTGCGCCGCCGCGGCCCCGAACGTAGGTGTAACTGTCTTCGTCGAGGCGTTCTTCGAGGATGTCGTAGAGCCACGCGTCAGCACTACCGGAGATGAACGTGTTGGCTACCGAGAGGACGCCGAACGCGACAGTAAAGCCGAGGGCGTCGGTCGCGAGAATCATGCCCGCCGTCGAAAGGGTAAACAGCACTTGCGCGACCAGCAGACTGTTTCGACGACCGATACGGTCGCCGACGTAGCCGGTCGGAATCTCACCCACGACGACGATGGCTGCTTGCACTGTCCCGATGTAGCCGATGGTCGCGTAGCCGACGCCTTCAAACGAGAGGACGTACAGCGCGTATATCGGCCAGATGAACCCGGGGTTGGCGACTGCTCGGAAGAGGTAGTACTTCAGGACGACGCCGACGTTCCACTCTCGCTCTTTCGACATTGACATCACGCTGATGAGCGGCTTGGAGGGCCGAATCCCAGCGATAGTGTGGTGGTCGGGACGCTCCTAAAGTGTTCGCAGAACGCTATTTATGTAGAAAATATGATTTTTCTCCTTCGGTTGGTTCTCGACTTGTCTCGGACGACTAGGCGCAGGCAGACTGGCTTTCGAACCGAACGAGTTTTCTGAAAGGTCGTCTACAACTCTCTCGACAGAATCCACGCAACCTTTGCACCGTCTACCGAACCGACCACTATGACAGACGGTGATGCCCGACTCACGGCGGAGGAGGCGTTCTCGGTCGTGTCGGACGAGAGTCGGATAGAAATCCTCCGTGGCCTCGCGGCGGTCGAGCGCGACCGAAGCGACCTGACGCCTGTGTCGTTCTCTACGCTGTTCGACAGACTCGATATCGACGACAGCGGACTCTTCAACTACCACCTCAACCAACTGACCGGCCGGTTCGTCCAGAAGACCGAGGAGGGCTATCGACTCCGGTACGCTGGTCGAAAAGTCGTCCGGGCTATCGTCGAGGGCGTCTTCACCGAACAGGTCGAACTGACGCCGTTCGAGGCAAGAGACCCCTGTCCGGTCTGTGGAGGCCCCATCGAAATCAGCTACGACGACCGCGAGCGAATCGCTATAACCTGCACGGACTGTGACGAGACCGGTTTGTTCGTCCCGTTTCCACCGAACGGACTGGCGAATCGGTCTCCGGCAGAGATAGAACAGGCCGTGAACCATCACATCCGTTCTGAGTTCGCACTCGTCAGGAACGGGGTTTGTTCGGCCTGTCGGGGAGAGATGGACGCCGAACTCACCGCTGAATCGCCGGGTCATTGGACGTATCAGGGTCACGAAATGTTGGCGCACTATCGATGTCGAAGTTGCGAGAACCAGTTCTGGACGACGCTCGGCGTCGTGCTCCTCGAACTATCGTCGGTCAACTCGTTCTTCTACGACCGGGGAATCGACCTCCGCAACCGACCGTTCTGGTCGTTCGACTTCGTCGTCAATCACGACCGGATGACCGTCGAATCCCGCGACCCGTGGCGGATTCGGGTCAGTATCGATTGTGACGACGACGAATTACGACTCCTCTTAGACGAGACCATCGACGTACTCGAGGTCGAATCACGACGCACGCTCGGTCCGGAGCAAGCAGGCCCTCCCTGAATCAACGAAAAGTTGACAGTCCAGCCGACGATTGTCACCCTCGTGTCGCTCGTTCCGCCCCACACGCCCGGCACGCCGATTCACTCGATGGTCGCCGTCGCGTTCGTCGTGGTCGCTCTCTGGTGGAGCATCCGCCAACTCTCCCAGCGAATACGGTAACTCCACGTCACGACGACCCGAGAACGTCCCGCACTCGGTTGCCGTGCCGTTCGATGTCGTCGGGAACCTCGTCGAACCACTCCACGTCGATAATCTCCTCGTCGTGTTCGCCGGGGTCCTCCGCGAACCTGGTCCTGTCAGCTACCGTCTGAAAGACGACGAACCACCCGCCGAACGACCGCGATGAGTCCTCTCCGTGGACGAACGTCTGGGATTCGACTAGAAGCGCCTCCTCGATTTCGACCGGGAGACCCGTCTCTTCTCGAACTTCGCGCCGGACGGCCGCCCGGAGCGAGTCGTCGCTCGCTTCGACGCCACCGCCTGGCAGGACCCACTGGTCGTCGCTCCACCAGTTTCTGACGAGCGCGACGCGCTCGCGGTCAGGTGAGCAGACAATTGCTCCCGCTCCGATCCACCCGTCTTCGGGGTTTTCGGGCCAGTTCTCGGCCTCGATTTCTATCGTCGCCGTGCGAAACGACACGTCGGGAGCGTCCCGGAGTGAGTGGACCGCGTCGAGGTGGTGGTCGGTGTCGAGGCGGTCGGCCATGGGCGATAGTCGTCAGGACAACGGAAAGTTCCTCTGAGTTCGACTGTCAGAACAGCCCCACGATGAATCCGAGGCCCATCAGAATCAGCACGACGGCCGAGAACAACGGCAAGTAGTCGGTGTATCGCTCGACGCGCTCTTCATAGTGTTCGTAGCCCGCGATGAGCAGGAGCGTCAGCGCGACGATGCCCGCGATGACCGTCAGCGCGTAGACGGTCATCAACGACAGGCAGTACTCGGACCCCGCGCACATGGCGATGATTTCGAACTCTTCCTCGTGGGCGAACCCGAGGACGAACGCGAAGCCAGCGATGCCCCACAAACCGCGTTCGCTCGCGTCCTCTGCGGACCCGTGGCTGTGCCCGCCGACGAACGGGAGCGCGAGTTTGAGTTTAGCGAGGACGCCGGAGTCGTCGTCTGCGTGGTCGTGGCTATGAGAATGGTCGTGAGAGTGTCTGTGACCGTGTTCGTCGTGCCCGTGCGAGTGGTCGTCGTCGTGACCATGCGGGTGGTCGTGGCTCTCGTGTTCGTGAGCGTCGTGGTCGTGCGAGCCTGCGTAGTCTGGCGTCGCGCCGATGTGGTACCTTTGTCCGTCGCTCTCGTCGTGGCTGTGGTCGTGGTCGCCACCGTGACCGTGCGAATGGTCGTGGCCGTCGCCGCCGTGGTCGTGGCTGTGTCCGTGGAAGTACTCACGAATGCCGAGTCCGACGAGGAGGACTCCGGCGAAGAGACTGACCGGCCCGCCCAAGAAAATCGTGGTCGAAAAGATATCGATCGGAATCGGCTCGTTGACCTGCGTCAGTTCGAAGTACTGCTTCGCGAGGAAGAAGACGACGACCATCGCGATGCTACTTACGAGGTGGCCAAGTCCGAGGATGAAACTCGCGGCGAAGCCGTAGAGCCACTTGTTCGTCTGGTCCAGCGCGTAACTCGCCGCGACCGGCCACCCGTGTCCCGGTTCGACACCGTGCACGATGCCCAACAGGATGGCCCCGGCGAACAGTCCAACTGCGTCGCTCGATATCATCTACTCCTCGATTCGCAGACGGCACGTAAACTGGTTGTTATTACCGGAACACGAAACCCGTAATAACTTGAGTCTCGGCGCTCCTACTGCCGAACATGCGAACGAGTCTGAACGTTCCGGACGAGGTACTCGCGGAGTTCGACGCGACGTGGCAGGCCGAAGGGCTGGACTCGCGCTCGCGCGCGGTGCGAGAGGCGATGGCCGAGTACGTCGAGTCGCACGCGCAACTCGAATCCGCCGACGGCAACGTCGTCGCGGTGCTGGCCTACGACTACGAACACGACGCCGTCATCCACGACCTCCATCACGTCCAGCACGACTTCGAGGAGGTCATCACCGCCACGAATCACGTCCACCGCGGCGAGTGGTGTCTCGAAACTGCCTTCTGCAACGGCCCGGCCGAACAGGTCCGGGAACTCGTCTACCGACTCCGAGACTTCGACGCGGTGGCGCGCGTGAAAGTGATGGTGTTGCAGAGCGACTGATTCCCTTCCGGCGACCCCTGCGCACACACCAATCTTTTTGTATATCTCGTCGCAGGTTTCATACATACTCCCCGGCACGGCCGTCCGAGAACGGCCGTGCCACTCGCCCATCATGCCCGACAAACCATCGTCGCTCGTGCCCTCCGGAGAGCAGTCCCGCGACCGCCTCCGCGCGCTGCTCGCGGTCTGCTGCGTCGTCGCCGTGTTACTCGCCGCGACCGTCATCCCGGCCGTCTCGACGGGCGGACTCGGCAACTCGCCTCTCGGGTCGCTCGTGCCTCAGCCTGCGGTAGACCCGTTCGCCCAACCCGGCGCGTCCGGTCCCGGCGGGGGAGGCGCGGGCGGCCAACTCGGCGCGCTGAACCCCGGTTCGCAGACCGGCGTCGGCGGGTCGCTCGCCAGCGAGGACGGCACCTCCGCGTTCCAGTCCCAGAACGCAGAGACGCACTTCGTCGTCCAGAGTTCCGTCTCTTCGTACTGGCGCACCGGTTCGTACGACCAGTACACCGGCGGTGGCTGGAAACAGACCGGCGAACGCGAGCAGTACGACGGCCCGATTGAGGGCGGCGGCATTCAGGGCAAAGAAGTTCGCTACCAAGTAAAGCTCAACCGCTCTGCGACGACGCTGCCGACCGTCTGGCGGCCGAACTCCGTCTCACGAACCGAGTCGCTCTTCGTCACCGACGGCCGAGCGTTCTCGACCGACCAACCGGTGTCGCCCGGCACGACCTACACCGGCGTCAGCCACCTCCCGGCGAGGGACCCGAACGTGCTGCGAACCGCTGGCAGAGACTACCCCGACAGACTACAGCGGCGCTACACCGGCCTGCCAGACGACACGAACCGTCGCGTCGGGCAGTTCACGGCCAACCTCACGAAGAACGCCGACACACCGTACGCGAAGGCGAAGAAGATTGAGTCGTGGCTCGAAGCGAACAAGAACTACTCGCTGAACGTCAGCCAACCGCCGGACTCCGACGTTGCCTCGCAGTTCATCTTCGAGATGGAGGAGGGCTACTGCGAGTACTACGCCACGTCGATGACGGTGATGCTCCGCTCGCAGGGGATTCCGGCCCGCTACGTGGTCGGCTACTCGACGGGCCAGCAGGTCGGCGACAACACCTACCGCGTACGGGGCATGAACGCCCACGCGTGGGTCGAGGTCTACTTCCCAGACGTCGGTTGGGTCCGATTCGACCCGACGCCCGGTCAGGAGCGCCTCGAATCCGAACGACAAGCCTACGAACGACAGCGCGACTCTGGCACCTACTCGCCCACCGAATCGGGGAGTCCGGGCGAGACGTTCTCTGCGAACGGGAGTGAGCCTTCGGACCCCTCGGAGTCGGGAACGACGCAGTCTGACCCCGCGGACACGCCCGGTGAAACGACGACGGGCGGCCCGACGACCAGCGCCCCGACGACCGGCGAGGACTCGACGCAGGAGACGGAGCGTCCGACGACGACGCCTCCGGATTCGAGTCCGCCAACGACGACCACGCCGTCGGACTCGGATTCGCCGCCGACGCAGGGGAGTCCCCAGTACGACGTGTCGCTGAATCGGACGCCGGTCCCCGGCGCACAGGTCGAAGTCACGGTCACCTTCGGCGGGAGTCCGGTGCCGAACAAAGTCGTGCGGTTCAACGGCGACCCCGTCGGCGAGACGAACTCGAACGGCCGCGTGACCGCGACGGTGCCGTACGCTCAGAACCTCACGATTTCCGTCGCGGGAACGACCGAGACTGCCTCGCGTTCGATTCCAGTAGCGACCCGAACTGCCCCCATTGGCGGTCTCCCGCGACTCTCCGCCGACGCGGTCGCCTCGGCACCGCCTCCTCGGAGCGTCTTCGTGCAGAGCCAAAACGACTCTAGCAACGGCACGCGCTCCTACTCGCTCGACACGAACGCCTCGGTCGCAGTCTCGGGCGACGTCGTGACCAACTCCACCGTCGTCGTCACGGCGACGGTTCGCGGCGTTCCAGTGCGGAACGCCGCGGTCCGACTCGACGGCGAAGTCGTGGGCCGAACCGACAAGCGTGGCCGCGCCCGAGTGACGCTCCCAGAAACGCCCGGCAACGTGACGCTGAACGTCACGCGTGAGTCGGTCGCTGGCGAGAAGACGCTCGAACTGCCCGCGCTGAACGTCACCGCGAAACCGAGCCTTCCGCTCGCGCTTCCGTGGACGAAGGTGGCGGTCAACGCCACCTACGGCGGCCAGAGCGCCAGCGGCGTCCCAGTCCAAATTGGTGGTGAGCGGGTCGGCACGACGGACGTGAACGGAACGCTCTCGGCCGACTTACCGTTCCGTAACGCGGCGACCATCTCGGTGGCCGCAGACGGCCAGACGCGACAGACGACCGTCTCCGGACTCCTGCTCAACTTCTTCGGCGTCCTCGTCGCAGTACTTGCACTTCTCGGCGCGCTCCTCGGACTAGCGGCCCGCCGCGGGGTGACGCCTCGCTCCGTGGGCAACCGCTTGCTCGGCGTCGCTCGCGCGCTCCCCGGTCTCGCAGTCGGGTTCCTGTTCGGTGCGGTCGCCGTGGCCGAGCGCGCGCTCGAACGCGCACGGGCCGGTGCCCGGACTGTCTTCGAAGCACTCCGTGACCTCTGGAACGGCGACGTGACCGTCGGCGAACTCCTCGTTCGCCTGCGAGCGTGGGCCGAGTCGCGGTTCGCGTTCCTCCGAGAACGAGCGACTGCGGCGGCCGATGCAACGATTTCGGGCCGGTCGGGGGCGGCCGCGACTGACGCGGCCGATTCGGACGAACCGCCCGAGTCCTACCGGACGATTCGGGCCGCGTGGGGGCGCTTCCTCGCCGCTACGTCGGTTCGGAACCCCGCGAGGATGACGCCCGGCGAACTCGCCACCCACGCCGTCGAGCGAGACGACCTTCCGGCGGATGCGGTGGGCACGCTTCGGGACGTGTTCCGCGACGTTGAGTACGGCGCGCGAGACCCGGACGAACGACTCCAGTTCGTCGAGTCGGCGATTACGGCCATCGAGTCGTCCGCTCGGCCGGACGAGGAGTCCGTGAGTTCCCAGACGCCCGCGAACGACGGAGGTGCGGACTGATGCAGACTAAAGTCGCGGTGTTCGGGACCGCTGGCGTCGTCCTGACACTGCTCGCAATCGTGTCGTCGGTCGTTCCAGGCGCGGGAACGCTACTCGACCCGCTCGGAGCTATGCTCGCCGGTGAAGACCCGACGCGACTGCTCCTCTTGCTCGGTGCCCTCACCGGCGGCTACGCAGTCTGGACCGCGTGGCGGCGCGGCAGTTCGCCGGACGACGAGGACCCGGCGACCGCTCGCTACGAGGCCGCGGCCGACGAACCGCCGGAAGCGGTCGGCGTCACCGACCACGAGACGCCCGGCGACGGGTTCGACAGGCAGGTCGAAGCCGCGCTCGCAGGCGATTCGCGGGCACTACAACCGGTCCAGCAGCGACTAGCCGACACCGCGACGCGGGCACTCACCCGCTCGCAGAACTGCTCGAAGGAGACTGCGCGCCGGGCAGTCGAAACCGGCGAGTGGACCGACGACGAACTCGCGGCGGCGTTCGTGGCCGGAGACGACGGTCCCGACTACTCGCTGTGGACCCGATTGAGGGGGTGGCTCGACCCCGAAACCGAGCGGCGACGGCGCGTCGAGCGGACAGTGTCCGCCGTCCAAAAAACTGCTCGGGGTGACCGCGCGTGACTCACGTCGGCCGCTGGAACGGCGCGTTCGCGGCGGCGCTGTTACTCGTCGCGCTCGGCCTGCTCTACGCCGAGCCGCGGCTACTGGTGGCGGCACTGCTCCCGCTGGCCTACGTGGTCGTCGGCGCACTCGCACGACTGCCGGACGCTTCTGTCTCCGTCGAACGAACGTTCGAACCGAACGACCCCGCACCGAGCGACGGCGTGACG